>JACPIL010000092.1 GCA_016188105.1 Candidatus Woesearchaeota archaeon
ATCAGTCATGATCACAACTTTGTCATATCTTAATCTGGCAACATCAAAGTCTTCTCCTACTCCTGTGCCTAAGGCAGTGATCATGGCGATAATTTCTTTGTTTTCCATCATCTTATGCAAGCGTGCTTTTTCTACGTTGAGGATTTTACCCCGTAATGGAAGAATAGCTTGGAATTCGCGGTTGCGGCCTTGTTTTGCGCTGTTGTGGACAAATACTCCTGAAGCCAAGGCAAAGTTATGGGTATGTGGAACTTCGATGTCGTAAACATCAATCTTTACATCTAGTTTTATAATCTCTTTTATTTTATGATTGAAATTTTCAACTGCTTCTATTGCTTCTTCAGGATCATTCCAGAAAAACCTTTGAGTAAAAGTGTTAAATTTCAGTAAATTTTTATTTTCACTGGTCTTCCGCAATTCAGTGTAAGTATTTATATCAATCTTTCCGCATTGGTCATATACTTTACGCAATGCCTTCAAAGTTTCCATGAAGTAGGTCTGATTGTATGCTTCTTTTCTTTTTTCTCTGAATTCAGGAGTCCATTGTTGTTTAGTCTTTTCACTTCTCCATTTTTGCAATTCTTCATTTTCCCATTGTTTTTTAGCTAATGCTGATAATACAGCTTTTGCTTCAGGATTATTCCTGAAATATTCTTCTACTTGTTCTGCTTTCTGCCTGCGATTGTCTTCCTTGCTCCAATATTCCTGTTGAGCTTGGTTGAGGAATTCATTATTTTTTTGGCGGTATTCTTCATTCTGCTCATAGAATTCTAAGAACTTATTTTTCATAAATTCTTTGTATTCGGGATTTTCCCATTGTTTTTTTGCTTGCTCGCTGAGAATTTTTCTAGTTTGAGGCTCTTTCATCCTCTGGCTCATCATTCTTCTAAACTCGGAAGTTTGCTTCAATGCTCTGCATTTCTCTTTAACCTCCTCAGTATGTAGAGTTTTGCCAATGTGTTTTCTATGCAACTGTAAATGTTCTTGGTCTGTTAGTCTCACAACATTAGTGGGATTATTGTTTAATTTATTGAAATCGGCATGATGTCTGTGAGCTCCTAATTCTGAGGAATACATCCCATTGTGAATGTTCCATTCATCAGCCAACAGATGTGTGAAAACCCATCGATGTTGCTTGTTATCATAGACCATTTCGTAGCCTTCAATAGTTATCCTCTCTCCTTTACGTGATAATTGCTTTCGCAAAGGCATCAGAGAGTCAGTATCAATTAGTTCTTTTGCTTCTTTGAATGTTCCATCACGCAACATAAAAAGGTGGTCCGGAGTACAGACAATCTCTTGACCATTGTCAAGAACAATTTTGATCACTTCAGCATTTTTCTTGGTAATTCTTGGATGTTTAACTTCTTCGATACCTATTGTTGCATTCTCTCTAATAGTATAACAAAAATTTCTTTTTCCTTGGTTATGCTCTTCAACTAATTTTTCAAAGGAAAGATTTCTGCCATCAGCAAGAGCAATTTCTGTGTCTCCTGAAAAACAGCCGCCTGCAGAATCACCTTCAACGATAAAGATTTCAGATTTAGTCATGTCCTTGCTGCTGCAATCAGCTAATTTTCCAGGCAATCCTGCGCCATCTAATGCTCCTTTTCTACGTGTTAATTCTCTTGCTTTTCTGGCAGCTTCCCTTGCTCTGGCTGCGTCAATACATTTTCCAATGATAGTTTTTACTGAGGTTGGATTTTCTTGGAAATAAGTATTGAGTTCGTCATTAACCACCGAGCTTACTACACCAAAGACATCGCTATTTCCCAGTTTGGTTTTAGTCTGTCCTTCAAATAAAGGTTCAGGCACTTTTACTGAGATGACTGCGGTTAAACCTTCTTTGACATCGTCTCCAGTAAGTTTTATTTCTTTTCCGTTGAATAATTTCTTGGCGAAATTGTTCAATACTCTGGTCAATGAAGTCTTGAAACCAGAAAGATGGGTGCCGCCCTCAATAGTGTTAATATTGTTGACGAAAGAAAAAACATTTTCCTTATAACTGTAATTATATCTTAGTGAAATTTCTACCACAATATTGTCTTTACTTTTTTCAAAATAAATTACGGAATGTAATGGTTGTTTGTTTTGGTCGACGTATTCAACAAACTGTTTAATGCCGCCCTCGTACTTGAAGAGATCATGTTTATCTTGCTCACGTTCATCAACTAGTTCTATTTCAATTCCTTTATTGAGGAATGCTAATTCTCTCAATCTTTTGGCAAGTATATCGTAATGATATACTATCTCAGAGAATATGCTTTCATCAGGCTTAAAATGGACAATTGTTCCAGTTTCCGTGGTTTCTCCAGTAACTCTTACTTCGTTAAGCGGGTTTCCTCGTGAATACTGCTGATAATGAATTTTTCCCTCACGCTTAACCTGGATTTCTAAGGCCATAGAAAGAGCATTCACCACGCTTAAACCAACCCCGTGTAAACCACCAGAAACTTTATAGGATTCCTTGTCAAACTTACCTCCGGCATGGAGCTTGGTTAAGGCTACCTGTAAGGCAGTCATGTTGTACTTGGGGTGGATATCTACAGGAATACCTCTCCCATTGTCAAAGACAGTAACAGAATTATCAGGATGTACGAGAACCTTGATCTTGTTACAATGTCCGGCTAAAGCTTCATCAATAGAGTTATCAACTATTTCCCAGACTAAGTGGTGCAATCCACGAAGACCAGTATCACCAATATACATACCAGGACGCTTTCGGACTGCTTCCAGCCCCTCCAATACCTGGATTTGGGCTGCTCCATACTCTTTTTTAGGAGCTGGAGTGCCGGTTTCAGGGGCAGTTTTTGGGTCTGGTGGTGGTTCCATTTTGTAGGTTTGTGAAAATAGTCTTTATCGACGACAAATCTTAAGAATTTAATGCCCTTTTTTGTTTATAAAACTATCGGTGATTTAGTGGTTATTTGTCAAAATAATTTAAAACTTTCTCCTCAATTCACCAATAGAATCGTTATTCAAATTTCTCATAACAACCTTCATCTTCAGCACAAATTCTTCAGCATCATGAAGCAATTCTTCGGCTATATCTTTGGTTATCCCGTCTTTCTCAGTAGTTACGTAATACTGCTTATCGATCCTTTCCTTTTTTGCGGCAGAAATAATCTTGTACAACTCTTTCTCAGCGAATAATAATTTCAACAAAAGAATAGAACCACTATGATTCTCACACTTGATTCCTATTCTGAACAATAAGGCCAGAAGCAGATTATACATCGCATAATAGGACATGCTGATTGAATTTTCATAGAGGTCGTTCTGCAACAATATCTTTGCTGATTTCAGGCAGCCGGCAGATTTTTCTGAATAAGAGCTGCAAATATCTTCGGATGGCTCAACCAAGTCAAGCTTTTCTTCGTGTTTCAACTGATTCAGAAAATGGTTCATTTTGATTTGAGCAAATCCTCAAATCGCTCAATTCCCTTAATGATGACATGGTCTTTTATAATTTCTTTGATTAAGGGAGAATTACGATCAAATGTACCAATTTTAACACTAATCTTCGAATATATATCTTCAATAGACTCTTTAACCGCTCTGTTTTTCGTTTCTATGTAAATATCAATATCGCTCTCTTTCTTAGCTAATCCTTTTGCATACGACCCAAAAAGTACGATCAGCTTTTCATCAGTCTTCTGTACTATCTCTTCCAGGATGATACTTAGCTCAGGATACTGCTGTAGTAATTTGGTTAATTTATGTACTTCTGCCTGTATGATATAGTTGCGGGAGAGAATATTTTTCTTGAGAAAAAATGTCTTGTTCTTTCCTTCTCTCCTGGCATCCACTACATTTTCTTTGGTAAGAGTATTCAATTTTCTGAGCACCGTAGAATGAGATTGGTTAAGTTTCTGAGCGATGCCTCTTACGTGGCTATCTGATCTTAACAACAGATCAATGATATCTAATTCCAGATTGTTTCTTTTTTGAACCATATGTACCATAAATGAGCCAATATTATTTAAATGTTTGGTTAGCGAAAGTTATTTCTTTTCAACTAGATATTAACTACTATCAAGTAATTACTTAAAGAAAGTTTTATAAAGTAGGGGCAAATCTTACTACTTATTACTATGAAAATCAAAATATCAGTATCAATGGACGAGGACACCATCAAAGAAGTCGAGCAGAAAGTAAAGGATGGTATCTTCCGTAATAAGAGCCATTTTATAGAATTGGCCACGCAAAGAATGCTACAGGGAAAAGAAAATGACTGATGAAAAATTATTGGAAGAGAGGCTTCCAAGATCGATCTCACCAAAATATGTTAATCAAGGCGATCTAGAAGAATACGAATTTCCATTAGATTCATCTCTAGAC
>JACPIL010000017.1 GCA_016188105.1 Candidatus Woesearchaeota archaeon
CGATTAATCTTTATTTGAGGGTGAGATTCACAATCCGATATGCATGATTCTGAGCCTGAAACTATTGTGTTAAAGACAATACCAGAGATTTTTTGTGATAAATTAAAAGAGATTGGAATCGAAGCTCATGCAAAAGAGATAGGAACCAATGAGGTAGAGAGAGGAGATTACTATGGTAGATATTTTTCACAAACACCACGTATGATAACAAACAAAGGATGTTTGGAGATAAAGGGCACAAACATTGATCTTGTGCAGATAATTCAAAAGGGGTAGAACATGCAGGATCCTAATCCACTTCCATGGGGAACCCAAGAAAGATTCCAAGCCCACTTTATAGTAAGAAAATCTGTGGCAAACTCTTTTGACTATGTAGCACAAACTGTACTAACAACAAAGGGACACTTTGGCTCAAAGACTGTAACAGATGCAAAATGGGATGGCGGAAAACTCGCACAAGTACTTAATGGCGATTCTACACTAAAAGAAATGATAACAAAACAATCCCCAAAAGACGCAACAATTTTTGTTGAACCAACAGAAAACGCAGTTAGAATTTACGGCAAGTGGAAAAATAGCTATGAGTTTGGAATTACAAAAGAACTGTTTGAAATTTATGACAAAATAGCTGGCCACATAAAAAATCTTTAGGCTTTCCACCAATCAAGCGCCAAATAATCAACATCACCATTTCCATGCGGTATTGCCAAAATGAACTGCTTTCTTACAGTTGTTGCTAGTCTGCCTGCCAAAACAATATCAGTTGAGGAGATTAGTTCGTTTCTGTTGTAGACTTGCACAAGATATGGCGCATGATCAATTCCAGGACCCTTCTGGTAAACGGCAAAATCGCAACCAAACTTGATTCCTGGATTTACAATGTAGCCTTTGTCCCTAAAGTTTCTGTAAACTGTGTACTTTTTATCAAAGTTATGATGTTCTTTTCTGCAAATTTCTAACATCTCTTCTTCTGTTACTGACTTTTTATCCTTGTAGATTTTGATCTTTGATTTTTGAAGAAGATAAAATCCTTCGATTAGATCCAAGATTAGTGGAACGTTTATCTCATTTAATTTCGGTTTTGAAATACCAATTGGCTTTCCATAGTATCCTTCCATGAAAAGCTTTTGTGAGTCTTTAATGTTCCAGACTATAATTCGATTTTCAATTAATTCGCTTTTCAAGCTACAGACTTAATGCTAATAGGATGAACGAATCTGATACAGATTGGCACTTGTCAGCCATTTCTTCGACTCCTTCAATTACATCCTTTACAAGTAAGAGTTCCTTTGTGTTTGAAAGTTCATCAAGTACCTTGATTGTCAGTTGCCTGTATTTTGTATCAATCTCTCTTTCGATTTTTTGTGTGTCTTGTGCAAGTTCTATTGAGCTGGCTGCATTTGAGTTGAGGCTACGTATAATTTCGTTTAGCTTGTAAACTTCATCTACTACAAGTTCGATTAGATCAGTAAGATCCTTTCCAAAGTCTGCCATCTTTAGAGTTGCAGGTTTGATGTTTGATAACTTGAAGGCTATACCTGTGATATATCCTGCAATCTCATCCATTGTATAGGCAGTGTTTAGAAGATTTTCTCGGTTAATTATCAGGCCGCCAACGTCTGCTACGTCTCTTGTAATCTTTCGTCTTAGGTTTTCTACCTCTTCTTCAATTGTTTCGATTTGTTCAAGTGTTGATTTTATCTCCGACTTGTTTTTCTTGAGCATAAGATCTGGCAGTGTTGCAAGACTTCTTGATGCGTTTAAAATTCGATTAATCTCATCTTGCAAAACAGCAATTGCTTTTCGTTTAGCCTGTACCTCCAGTTCCCCGCTATACATTTAGAAATTTAATAAATTTGTGGCATTAATTAATCCTTACGCGGTATTTTCTAATCAAAATCAGGCCTGACCTATTTCTTGTTTGATTTTTTTCTGACCCTTGTACAAGGAAACCACTTCTTGGTCGGTGGATGCATCTTCAGGAGCTTTTTCAAATCTTATCTTTCCTGTAAACTTGGGAAATCTAAGAGCAAGGCCGCTTCCCTTTCTTATGATATCTTTTGCAGCTTTGTGAATTGGACTAAGTGTTATCTCAGACGCAACAATCTCAATTACAAGCTCTGGCTCAAACCATACGTCAGGTTCCATC
>JACPIL010000018.1 GCA_016188105.1 Candidatus Woesearchaeota archaeon
CCAACTCACCACCAGTGCTACAAAACTATCTAGCTTTCAAAGAAGCAAAGGATTTGTATGAAGCTTTACTTCTCTATACCGCTCAAGAGCTTGCTTTAGATGAAATTGAAACTATTGACGATTATACTGATTCCATTAATATTGAACATCTGCCAAAAGAAGCAGCCGCTGAAGAGGAGAAAATGTTTCAAGACTATAGGCTGTTTAGAGAGGCGTTACAAAAACAGCAGCCTTCTCAGGAGAAGATTACTTTTGTTCAAGCCTGCAATCCTTGACGTTTAGGTGTACCAGAAACTGTTTTTTAGTACCTTATCGAAGCATTGATCAACTTACGTTTCTCATTGGTAGCTATCTTTAAATGCTGCAGATGTCTCATTTTCTCTTTTAAGAATTTGTCAAAACTTAATCCGTGTTTCTCGATCAGCATGGAAGCATGATAGCCGCCTAATAGGTGCGGTAAGATTACGTAGCTAGCGCCTTTTTCGTATAAGTCGATGGCTTCTTCTGCACGATGAGAGACTACCACGATGACTGCTGAACTATTTGCATCCCTAACTTTACCGATGATAGCAGCATTTATCTCAAAATCAGGAATAGTAGAGACCACCATTTTCGCTTTGGAGAGATGTAATTCTTCCAGCAATTCCATATCAGAAGCATCGCCATAGATGCATTTCAGTCCTTTTTTGCTGAGCGCAGAGACGATCTCAGGATTGTGGTCAACTATCAAAAATTTCTGCTTTATCTTCTTGAAGAGAACGATCAAGTCATGGCCAACCCGGTCGCAGCCGAATAAAATGACATCATATTTCTTATAGCCTAGCCGAGGAACAGCTGCCTTCAGATTCTTTTTTTCAAAGACAGATAAGTACTTTGAAACATAAGGATACATTTTTGCAGCATATAAGAATAAATAACTAGAAACGGCGATGGTTATCAGAGCAACTGCGGTAATGATCGATAAAACTTCATGGCTGAGATGGCCGATAGTTATGCCGAGAGCGATCAAGATGTGAGAAAATTCACCTATCTGCGCAACCGTCCAGCCAGCCAGGAAACCGTTTCTTTTGGTATGTCCCATCAATCCCATGAGGATAAGTATTGAAAGGGGATTTCCGATGAGAACTAGAAGGGAGAAGAGAATGACCGGCAGAATATTCTGCTGCAGATCACTGAAGCCAAGCTGGTAGCCGAGCATGATAAAGAAGAGCACTAAAAAGAAGTCTCTCATGGGTTTCATTTTTGAGCTTATTTCATAACGGTGAGAGAGAGAGAGTTACCCCTGCGATCAATGCGCCGATTTCCAAAGAAAATCCGGTCTTAAAGAACAACAAAGAAAGGGCAAAAGCCCAGCTGATAGAGAATAGAAGAAGCATCTCCTGGCTTTTTGCGACTACTCTGGTGATATGTGGAAGAATATATACTCCGATTAAGAATAATCCAATCAAAAGCGCTAGTCCTTTTAAGGCCACTCCTAATACTAAAGTTTGAGCATTCATCCCGCCATTTAAGGAAGAGAAAATGATGAGAGCAAAAATAGCAAGCAGATCCTGCACTAATAAAAATCCAATGGTAATCTTTCCGTATAAGGTTTCAGTTTCATTTTTATCAGAGAGCAGCTTGAGGATAAGGATAGTGCTGCTAAAAGAAAGAGCGAGCCCGATGTAAATGGAAGTGAGAGTAGAAAACCCTAAAGCGAGTGAAAGGAAGAAACCGATTGCTGTCGTAAAGAGAGCTTGTCCAACCCCAGTAACAATAGAAACCAAGCCCACTTCTTTGATAACTTTGGGATCTAAACCTAAGCCTACCACGAAGAGTAATAACGCAACCCCCATGTGTGAAAACAAGGTAATGGTATCGGTAGTACTGATAAGATTTAACAAAGAAGGGCCGACAATTATTCCTGTAAGAATATATCCGATGATCAGCGGCTGCTTGAAAAAACGCATCATGATGCTTACCAATGCAGCAATGCCGATTACTAATCCTACCTCGAAGAATGTATCCATGTAAAGCCTCTTTTTAGGTTGAAAGAGAATTTTATGTTATATAAATGTTATGCCAAAGCGACGATACTTTTTATTCTCAGCACACCACCACGTTGGCGGCCATAGTGGTGTGCGACTAGGCGGGGGTTGGGATTAATATTTCAGTAACAAACATTTAAAATACAACCCCTATTCTGCAGTATATATGAATTTTGAGAAACTTCCTACGGTAGAAACAAGCAAGGTTTTGCTAGATATAGCTTTCCGGAAAGCCCGGGAGAGAGGAAGCCAAAAGAAGTTAGTGGGCAGCTGGATCCAGATCATTAAGAAAAAAGAGAGCTTGAAATTAGACATTGTAAAAGATTCTTTAGTGCAGAAGCTGGAACATGTCTTGACTCAATTTCCGCAGACGGAAGTGCTGCCTGAGTTTTACATCAAGCTGATGAAACTTACCTTAGAGTACGGAGATTTTAAGAAATCTCTAGGCGCGTTAAACTGGGCCAATGGAAGGATACGCTTATTGCAGAGAGAATATATCGGCAAAATTAATCGGGCTCAGGAACCAGAAAGGATCAATGGCGCTTCAAAAGAATTCTACGGCAGAGTCTCTTCTACCTTGAAACAGATTGATGAAAATCTCAAATATCTGGAAGAATGCAGGAGGATTATGAAGACCTATCCTGATGTCAGGGACCTCTTCACAATCTGCATCTACGGATTTCCTAACGTCGGAAAAACTACTTTGTTAAACAAACTAGCCAGCACCAAAGCAAAAACAGCAGCATATGCTTTCACGACCGTAAGTATCAATGCAGGATATTCTTCAGTTGATGGAGTTAAAGTACAAGTATTGGATCTTCCAGGAACTTTAGCCCGGCCGGAGAAAATGAATAATATCGAACTGCAGGCAGAATTGGCATTGCAGGAATTAGCCGATATGGTTGTTTTTGTTTTTGACGTAAGCGGTTCTTCAGGATATTCTTTTGAAAAGCAAAAGCAGCTTTACAAGAAAATTGAAGATCTTAAGCCTTTGATTTATGTAAGTAAAACTGATCTGCCTGGAGGAATTCCTGATGCTAGTTTTCCTTACAAATATCTTTCTTTTGAAGAGTTGAAGGAAAAGATACATGCCAAGGCGAAAGTAGAAGCAGAGGAAAAAATAGAGGAATAAATTTTAGACTTATCTTTATTATTTCACAAAGAAGCATTAATAAAGAAGAAAATCTTTCTGCAGAGCATGAATGAGCCGGAAAGGTCAAACCAATCCTTAGGAAAGGAAAGATTCTTTTTGTTTCTAAGCATTCTAGTGACAGCAGTATTTTTAACCAGTTCGCCGGAAAGTCTTCTAGTTTTTTTTAAGGGAACATTCGGCGGCATAACTGGCGCCAGCGTGGCAGTAGAAGAGGTAGGGATGAAAGATTATGTTATTGGTTTGCTTATTTTTATGTCTCTGGTTGCTCTGGTTTTTTATGCCGTTCATGTTTTGCGTAATCCCCGGCCGCAGCGCTGGCAGGTTGAAATCCCTGAAGTCAGCGAAGAAGAAACAAAAAACATTACGCCCTTGAAGGGAAAATATTCTTTAGAGAATCAATTAGACCAGATCAACGATGAGATTAAGGGATTACGAAAAAGAAAGGATCTGCCAAAGAAAAGAACCGCCAAGAAATTAACCAGATTTGCTAATGTGCATGAAGATGTATTAAGGAATGAATTACGCAAAATAACGGCAAAACTGCAGGGGTTTAGGAAACCATTGGTGTTAGAATCAGCACCCAGCAAATGGGATGAAGATTTAGAGAGAGTAAAAAAGAGGCTGGACAATGTCGAGAAGATGAGAATTACAAGAGCAAAGATGTCAAAAAAAGTCCCTTCTAAAAGACATATAGCCTTAACCGTGGAAGCGAAACAGATCCAGCAAAAGTGGGAGCATGAGACAAAAAGAAAACCGATTGTCGTAAGTTATTCTGAAAAAGATGTTACTCTGAATAAAGACTTGGAACGTATTAGGAAAGAATTGGCAAGTGTCGATAAGATGAAGCTTACAAGAGCAAAAATACGTGAAACAACTCCGTCCATCCGGGAGATCGGAGAAGCATTGGAAAGAAGAAAGCTGAATCAAGAGCTAGAGAAAGTAAGCTCCATGCTGGATAAAGGGAAAAAGAATTCTTCTTATTTTATACGGCGTTATATCCCTTCTTTCCGGGAACGGGATTTAGAGAAAATTAAAAAGAGATTGCAGAAGAAAGGATATCTGCCGCCCAAGGAATTGGCAAGGATTGAAAGAAAGTTAAGAGAGTTGAAGGGTAATCAGAAGTAATGAATTTTGAAATTTAAAGTATAATCATTTTAACTTACTATCTTTCTAACTAACAACAACTTTGCAAGAACAAGGTAATTTTGTTGCTGCCCGTTCTAGTGCTTCTCGAGCTGCTTTAAGGTCTTTCTTCTCTATCCGCAGTTCGAAGGCAGTCTGTCCCTCTTTCATCCGCGCAGCACAGCCGATGGTTTTACCATAGGACATCTTCATACCGGTACTCATACGGTCTGCACCTGCCCCTGAAGCTAAGGGATTTTCACGCAGAACGTGGAAAGGATATACTTTTAAGCGTAAATGAAAGTTTTTACCTAAGGTTTTCTCTAAATAACGGTTAGAAACGACTCGGGCTGATTCTAAGGATTCCTGCCGGATGTTCATGGCTCTCTGAACGTTAAGTTTTAGGGTGGTATCATACTCCTTGTTAGCAGTTCCCATGTCAAAGCGTACTATCTTCATATGAGGGAACCCACCGCGGACATAGTTCTGTTTAGTGTACTTACTAATACGAGTATAGGGCCTTTCGAGATTTTGATACGCGGAAAACTTCCTGAGGCGGGCCATACAGCTGAAAAATTAGGGCTTCTTTATAAAGATTTCCAATCTCTCTAAGATGAATAAATCAGAACAATTATTGAGGCAATTGCACTGGTTGTTCAGGAGCGATCCAATCCAAATCTTCTATCTGAGGATTTGCGCTTCGAACGTCTTTCAGCCAATCTTCAAATGGTATCTTTCCGCCATGCTTTTGATGTAATTTTACAAAAGTATCTCCTTTCTGAATAGAGTAAACTGTTTTTGAAGGATCAATCTTAGGGATAGGTTTTACCATTAGTGATGGGCGGGCAGTTACTTCGATCGGTTCATTTACCGGCAACTTATAGGCTTCCCTTTGTGGCGGCGCTTCTTGAGAGGAAGCTTTAGCATAAGGTTTTGTTTCTTTTATTTGTGGCGTATCTACGCTCATGGAAAGAGAAGCGCTTTCTTCTAAAGCATTAACATGCTTCACAGATGAATTGAAATAACTGTAACCGATCCCTGCGATTACTGCACCAAAGCCAGCAAATGCGGCAGCAACCAGAGCTGCTTTAGATAGAGCAGGCATTGTTTTTCTTGGTTTAGGTAATTGAGTGACAACTTTTTCTAGATTTTTTGGAAGATAAGATACACTTACTGGAGTTACATCAACTGCTGTTTCTTCCAATTCAGAAAGATCAACATCAACTTCAGAGATTTCGATTTCAGGAGTGTCGTTGATTATTTCAAAATCTTCTGAGGATAATTCAACTATATCGTCATTTACATTTGTATACGGAGTAGTAGTTTTTATTTCTTGAGTAGAAGACTTAGATGTTGCCAATAGATCATTCAAATTGATCATAGCCTGATCAAAATCAGCTAATTCTTTAGTAGTGTTCTCAAATTTTTGGTATAAATTATGCAATTTTTCATCTTGAGTACGATCCAATCCTATCGCCCTTAATAATCTAAGTCTTTTCTGAGCAGCTTTTAGCACTTCAGGAGAATATTCTGCTCTTTCTAGCAAGTCAACTGATAACTCTACTTTCTCGTATGTATTCCCGGAGCCATCAAATAAAGGAACATTAGCGAAAATATCTCCTTTCGTTCTAGTATTTTGATAAGTTGAATTGCTCTTTCTTGTTTCAAGAGCTTTCTCCTTTTCCGCTTCAACAATCAAGCCATTCAAACCAGCATGTTTCGCTAACTCTTCTTTCGTTTCTTTTTCCACGCGTTTGTTGATTTTAAGTTGTAAGCCAGTGATATCAAATGCCAACTCTTGGTAATTACGTCTTTCGCAGCTTTCAACAGGAATAGTGAAATATGCATCCCGAGCTTTCTTCTTTACTTCGGCTAGTTCAAGGATAGAAGAATGTTCATAATTTCCCAGATCGAGATTATTACGAATCTTTTCTAACTCTTCAAGAGCCCTATTTATGGGAGTATCGGCAGCTTGCCGTAAATCTACTATATTCATATAAGTAGAATAATATTTGTTATCAATGTCATCGGTATCCATTGCATCATTTCGTACTGAATTATACGCTCCTCTAAACTGGTTTTCAAGTTTTTTAAGTTCGGAGAGATTGCCTTTTGGCAAATCCTCAGAGAAGGTACAAAATACGTCAAGGTAAACTGACGGATCATAAAAATTAGCAGGATTCATGCTTGATAGGATAGATTGCTTTACTTCTGCCTTGTCCTGAACATTGGAGGTGTTGTAAGTCATCATTTTCTGGACCTTGGATTCAGCACCCGTTTAGGCGGAAGTTGTGTTTTGATTATATGGGAAGCCTGGTAACTAGCGCTACCTGTAGGTGAAATAAGGGAATTAGCGTGCAATTTTCGCAACTGATTTAATACTTCTTGCGCATGCCGTCCATACATACTATTATGATAAGGGTCTGCACGAATTATTCCATAAACCTCACTCATAGCACTTACTACTTTCCATAACTCAGTTGAATCACGTCCGACATATTCTCCACGAGAGTGTCTTTCTTCAACTTGTAAGAAATGTTCAATATGTTCATTAGGTTGAGGGGGAGTGGTGCTAGCCCTAAATTCCTCTAGGTCGACATCAACTTCAGGTTCTTTAATGGCAGGTTTAGTTTTATAGGTCATTTTCATACCTCGTTTTCTATCTTATTGAGCGCATCATTTATAAACTTTTCGTTAGTTTAATCACTCAGAAGTAGTCAATTCTTGAGGAAAGAGTTTCTGTACTGTATTTTTCAGAGATTCGAATAAATCGATCTTGATGGTAGCTTGGCGATCCAAGCTTTCATAAAAAGCATCAGTTTCTTCGTCCAATTCTTTTTTGGTTGGAGAGGTATAGTCAAGCCAGGAAAAATCATCGCGATCAAAGTCATAGAGAGCTCTGTCAGGCTCGATATAATCAAAAATATGTTGATGGTCAGGATGAACCCTTTCCCATTTTGAGGTACTAGTATCTGAATCAACAATTTTTATTTCCCTTTCTACAGGACCGACTACTGTTGCAGAAACACTAACTTCAGCCGAATTGGAATCAGCATAGGCAGTACTATGTACTGCGATGCCGGCAATTACTGCTACTAATGTCGGTTTTATCCTTTGGGATTTTGTCTGATACATTTTGATCTTTATTCTTATTCCTGCATTTATATAAAAATATTATCTAAAAGAATTATTATCTAAGAGATTTAATATTTTAGAATACTGGTCTGGCCTTTGCGCTTCCCTTCTGGAACTTCTTTTACTTCCTCTCCAACTTGTTTCTTTACACTTTCCGCGACGATCTTGCCAAGAAGCTGCGATAATGTAGTCAAATCTACTTTCTTCAAATCTCCAAGATCTTGAAGACCATGAGCATACAATTTTCTTGCTCTGATCCGGCCAATTCCCTGCAATTTCAACAAGGGTAATAATTCCTCCTTCACGCCATATTCAATTTGCAGCCTTAGTTTTCGGATCTGCTTGACAGCAATTTTATGTTCCTGCAATAAAGCCAATTCCTCAGAGGCATATAACAGCCAATCAGCAATCTCTTGTTTGATACGTATCTCTCCCGGACGGATATCAAATTTCTCCAACAAGAAATCTTCGTCTTTTTCATCGATCCAGGAATCGAAAAACAATGCCGTTTTAACAGAGCAGAAAAAATCTTCATACTCAATATCATAGGCGCTAGGCTCTTCTTTAAGCAAAGAATCATATCTTTTGGTTAGCTCTTCCTGAATGGTGTCTTGCTCTTTACTTTTCACCCGCAGCAAGGGCCGCATTTCCAAAGTGTGAGAGATCATCTGCAAAATAGAAAAAGAATTTTTGCCGGGGTCAAATACAGCTAAGCAATCAAGAATATGCCGTGCCGTCAATGGGTCAAGATAAAGTTCTGACACTCTTTTTCCAATTGGAGTAGGACGTAATTTTTCCTGATTAATCTCATTGGCCGAAACAAAACCAGCGTTTGCCGAGCCGACCATAGTTATGAACCCCCATTCTTCAAGCAGATGCAGCATTTTTTCCATGATGCCTTCCAGCTTTTGCATATCTTTAAACTGATGCGCCCAAAAGGTTTTGGTAAAAAATTCTTTCATAGAAGTCCTGTCTCTGATTATTCCAGAAGAGATTAAGGAAAGAAGGTAGGTTCGTAACACCGGTTCAACTGCTAGCTTAGAGTAAATCGCTTCCGGTTTACCAAGAATGTAACGATCATGGATCTCTTCTTTTTCGGCTTCATCTTTAGCGATGCAAACTGCTTCCCCATACTTTTCATATTCCGGCCTTCCCGCACGTCCAGCCATCTGCAAATATTCTAAGACGGGAATCCAATCCATGCCCCAGCTTCCAGAAAAGCGCTTGAGCGATTTGATGATGACTCGAAAAACCGGCAAAGAAAGACCCGCAGCCAAGGTTGGGGTGCAGCAGATGATTTTTATTTTTCCATTTCTGAATTCATCTTCAATCAATTCTTTCTGTTTTTGCAACAAACCAGCGTGATGGAATGCAACTCCTTTCTTAATGGTATGAGATAATTTTCTACATTGTTTTGTGGGGGTGGAAGCAGCTTTGAGGATTTCTTGTTCCATTTCAGGGAGTTGGAATATGGTGAGTTTAGCGATATCTTCGGCTGTTTTTTCCGCACTAGCCCGACTAGGAACAAAAATAATAGCCTGCTTGTTTTGTTCGAGAGTTTGCAGAGCTAATTTTAGAATAGGATCCATTTCAATGCTGGAAGGAAAGGATTTTATTAAGGTTGTGGAGAAAGAGGCACAAATTCTTTTTCTGGGTGATAATCATCGTCTATGCCAAGATGTTTTGTGAGCTAAATGATTGCTAGGCAAGTAATTAAGTTATTTTTCTACGGTATGCAAAGAGAAAAAGGCGAGCAAAACGGCCAAGATGATTATCACTCACTTTTTGGATTGTGTCGAGAAAGAATGCCTAAGTTGTTTTGTATTATCACAACAGCTCTCGCTTTAAAATTTGATGAGCACTATTGATCTCTTTAAACCGTTCCGTATCCCCGCCAGGCATATCTGGGTGATTTCTTTTCGCTAAACTCTTATATTTTGCAGTGATAACATCAATATCGATAACATTCTGCTCAACTCCTAAAATAGCTCGTGCTTCTTTACGTTTTTCTTCAACGTCAGGTCTTTCTGAAAATGCACTTATAAATTCTGCAGGAGTTTTTTGTCCTGCAAGCAAGGCCTTAACTTCAAGATCAATGACCTTAAAAACAATATAGAGGTTTTCCACATATTTCTTAGAGATCTTATAGCTGTAATATAAGTGCTGGCCATCAAGATACCAGGAAACCGATGCCGGTGCGCTGCGAAAAGCGCTTACTTCATGTTTGATATCAATATCATCCTCGGTAAGACCGATCTTCCCAAGCGCTTCAATAATATTATTTTTATATTGCACCGCCCTTCGATCATACGAATCTCTAATGATGAGGGGGATGATCTGGTGTCCTTTGATAGTAATTGTTGTCATGGGATAGTAACGTTGAAAATAAACCTCCTACTTATAAATATTGGTGACGTAAATTTATAAATAAAAGACTATTTTAGTAACAACCTATGGGCAGTTTCAAACCAACTAAGAGAACTAATAAAAGAAGCTATGGCAGCTCTTATGATGACGGACCAAAAAAATTCAGTAGAGATCCTCCTCGGTCCAGTGGAAGGGATTTTGAGAGAAGAGACTCAGAAAAATCATTTGAAAGGAGAATGTATACCGTAATCTGCGCGAAATGCGGTGAACGCTGTGAGGTTCCCTTTAGACCAAGAGAAGACAAACCGGTATATTGCAACAATTGTTTCAGAAAAGATGACCATTACCAGTCAAAATCTTCTGCCCCATCAAAAGGCGAGCTTGATCAGATTAACGAAAAACTTGATAAAATAATGGATGCTCTCGATATTAGGTAGTTCTGAAAATAAATATTTTTAAAGAATATTTAATCAAATGCTGAAGGAAACAAATTTAAGTCGATTTCTTCGAGACTACTAAAATCAAGCCCAAGATATTCTTCTTTTTGATAGGCTGCCATAGCTCTTAGATAGCGCACCATTCCTTCTCCTAAAAGAGGAGCCATCGCTAAGCTCCGCTTTACAGTTTTGATCGCTTTTGGTGCTCCAGTGAATTGATCAAAGAAATGTAATCTAGCTTCTAAAGCCTTGTCTGCGCTTTCTTTAGCGATAGCTAATGTTTTTCCATCAACGATCATCATGCCTAAAACATCTCTAAAGGAAAGAGTGTGGCTTCCGCTTTCAGAATTATCATGTTTGTAATGGTTATAATAAAATCGTGATTTTTTTGGAGTCATCGCATAATCATATCGAAGTCTGGGCCAGGTGTGTTTATATTCCGCGCCCACAGCTTCTTCCCCAGCTACAAGGTAAGTGACCATAGTTCTGAGAGGATAATGTTGATCATCAGAATAGGCTACCAGCTTGGACAATTTTTTTAATGTTTCTAAAGTTTGGATAGTTGGTAGAGTCCTAAATACATCTTCTTTAAACCCAAGGTAGGCTAGATCGGCCAATAAATCCTGGCGATGAGAGGGTGCATTGATAGGCGCTTCATCCTCAACGATCTTAGTAAGTACAGATATAGCTGCTTGCAAGACTGCTTTTTCCTGCTCTCGAGAGATACGGGAGATAGGTTTTGCTTCAGCCATAAAATAAGATAAGAGATCTTGGATATCTCCAGCTAAAGATCCTGGAACTTCAAGTGAAAGCTTTCTTTTTCTAGTTTTTAGATTATTTATTCCTTCACAATACCAGGGGACAAAATATCTGGATAAAGTCCAGCGTTGGATTAAATATTCTTTAAATTCATAAGGGGTTAAAAATTCAAAGTTGTCGAAAAAATCATGTTTGTGAAACCGATGGGCGATCAAATTATTCTTGTGATCCAGAAAATCTTCCAGAAGTGGTTGTGGTTCAGAAATGATTGCCATGTCCCCAGCTAGTGGCGAATTATTTATAAATCTTGCTGTCACTTTTTGATAACGACATCTTTGGATAGAATTCATTTGATTTGGATCTGGCGTCGCAATTTTTCAATTAAATCTTCAATCTCTAGGCGCGGGGAAGTCCTACGGCTCTTTTTTACATGCCGACCATGCAGCCATTTATTCTTAAAACCAACCAATTCCACTCGATAAAGATTTTGTCCTATTTGAGAGATCCTTACATTGTTCCAATATGAAGGCAGAGGAAAAGGAATCGACGGAAATACGGTTAAGGCTTCAGAGGGATTATTTCTGATTACATCGATAGTGTCCTTTCGTTGTTCTCCATCAGCTAAAGTGCCCCAGTAGGCTAAAACTAGCATATCTGTCACTCTTTGAAAATCTTCGGCGCCTTCTAATCTTTGCGCTTCTTGGCGACACCAGTAATTATCAACATTGGAGACTTTACCAAATACGAATCTGCCGCTTCCATCTCTGGTCTTTCTATCACCTCTAATATAGACAACAGAAAAATCTGAGAATGAGCTTTCTGAGAATTTTTTTCCAGAAGATCTTTCTAAAGAATCTAAATCCTGAAAATCATTTTTTCCAATTTTTTTATCAATCGGGGAATCAGAAAAAAACAATAACTGTTGGGCTAGATCATTGGCCATGCGGCCAGTTAAAGTAGGCAGCTCCACCTCCCTTGAAGCTGAATAAACTTCCAACTCTTTTGCACCAGCATACACTTTTTCTTTTCTTTCCTGATTTTTCATCCGCAATCCACAATTAAAGATAGATATATATGGTGTTAGTAGTAAAAAACAAAAATATTATTTTGAAAAATTGTGATTAATTTTTACAAAAAAGAGTCAGAAATAAAACCGGGGGATTTATTTTTAACAAAATTTAAGCTTGATTATTCCAACTATTAGAAGATAAAAGCTAAATATTTGTTCTACGCCTAAGGGCTTGATGAAAACTGAGGTTGTGGAAAAATTAGCTAGCTTGATCACTGCTGCGTTCGGTATAGTGGCAGCTTTGGCCTGGAACGAGCCGGTGAGAAGCTTATTTGTAGGGCCGTGCGGGGCTGAGAATGCCGGACCATTATGTTATCTCTCCTCCTGGGGGCCATGGGTTTATGCCATGTTAGTGACCATACTTGCCGTAATCGCTACGTTATGGATCGGGAAAGTAGCAGAGAGAGTAAAGAACTTACAAATCCGCCGCAAGCGGGCCAGCGAAGCTCAAGCTGCTGCCATTGCTGCTGCTTCTACCGTTGAAAACATTCCTCTCAAGAAAGAATCTCCTAAGAAAGAAACTCTGCCTAAGAAAAACCCCTCAAATCATAAAAAAATATAATCTGCTATATTAATCAATAGATTCATCAGCGCAATAAAATTCATAAGACTTTTAATGGATAAAAATTAAATTTATGTACTTTGGAAACTTGTAAAGTGTTATATTCTTTTATGATCTCTGAAAATTTTGATTTTATCTCCATCATTATTTTTCTAAACTGATCGGCATTATCCACATCCATGTTCAGCTCCAGATCCCACTTCCCTAATGATTTGGAATGAAACCAGATATTAGGCTGCATCCTGGCATATTCAAGGAACATCCTTTCTTTTTCCTCAGTCAGGTTCCGTAAGGAAAACATCACTTTGTAGGAAGTTTGATCCAATAAAGAGAAATCGGGAAGCATAATATAATTCTGAATTATCTGTAATTTCTCAAGTTTTTTTATCCGGCCGCCTACACTATCTGCACTGAGCCCTGTTTTTTTTGCGATCTCCACAATAGGTACCCTGGCGTCTATACCCAGAAGTGAGAGAATTTTTTCATCATTTTTATCTACTGCAAGAGGATTGTTTTCAGAACCAAAAAACATCGGTTTACGGATCGGGGTGGCTTTGTTATTGATAAGGTAATCCCTGAAAAAGAAAGAGGAAAATACCATGATTATTTTCTCTTTTTCAGCAATATAATTTCCGTATTTATTCTCGAGCTGCCGGACAAAAGAATATAATTCCATAACATTCTTGGCGAGGATGTTAAATACAATATCAAACATACCATCAGTGCTGATAAGAAATTGAACCTGTTGATGGTTTTTGAGATATTCAACTAATTCTTCCTGAGTTGAGGGATCGGTGTTTTGTAACCGCAGGAATATTTTAGTGGTGGTGAAACCTAATTTTGCGGTATCAAATACAGAATAAAATTGTTGGATTAGTCCTCTCTCCAGAAGCTTACTGATACGATACGCAGCCACCTGTTTGCTTAAACCTACTTTTTTACTTATTTCAGAGGCGCTTTGTCTGGCGTTTACATCAAGCTGGTAAAGGATTTTTCTGTCCTTTAGGTCTAATTTTAATTTCATTCTTCGGTCAAGACCGCCATTTATTTATAAAGATGTCGTTTTTGTAAAAAAAAGTAGTAACAAGATTATTATATTGGTTGCTACCTGCACAGAGTAACATTTTCAGATGCGTGGAGGTTTTATATTATGATGCTTCGATTGACTGGAGAAGATGAACAAGTTGGAACCTATCAAGATTTTCCTGGCCGCCCGCTAGAGCAGATGCCTCGGCTTATCACCCTTGGGTATCAGCCGATGTCTGCCACTGATCTCATGGCTAGACAAATATCGGCCCCCCTTGATGTTTGTCTGGCCTGGGCTTCACAGCCTTTTTACACTGCTGATGCAGCAGCGTATAACAAAGGGGAGGTAAAAATAGTATTGAATGCAACGCTTTTGCGAGATATTTCTCAAAATAGTAAAGTATGTAATGGGTCTCATAAAGGAGCATTGATTTTATCTGATAAGCAGTGGAGAGAATTACAGGGAGAGGATATTCTTCATTTGTCTGCGGAAGAAATGAGACAGGCTCATGACCACAGATACATCTACCAAAGAGGAATTTTAGAGCCAGCAAATGAAGTTGTAGAAAAAGTATGGCGCCACTTAGCAAAAAATGTTGACTTAAAAAAATATGCGCAAATAGTCGCTGATGTAACCGGAAGCAAGAGAATAATGGGGCTTACTTTTGACCTGCATGATTACCGTTCTCCAGTTTTGCGGCCATGGGTAATGGGAAAATTACTCGAATCATCTAATGTTCATGGGGATGGTAGCATCGTTGATAGAGAAGGTTGTTTAGTCGGAAAAGCGGTTGATGGAAATAAATTTACAACTAACGGGGGTCTTGAAAATGTTATTTAGAGATAAAACTGGAAGAATTTTGGATTCAGATTCAGTAAATCGGATGTATTACTGGGAAATTGAGGAGAGCGGCATACATGTTTTCGTTGATGAAGAAGACGATGATATGCCGATGTAGATGAAGAATTAGGCGATAGATAAGATAGATAAGAGAGACTTGACAAAAACTAGAAAAAATAACTGAGATGAAAAAATGACCATACTAACCGGACCAAATGAACTACCAGACAAGTATAAGCCCTTTGCTGGTCGCTATACCGAACAGATGGCAAAACTTACTAAAGAGGGATATGATCTTATTTCTATCACCGAAGTGATGGAAAGGAGATTAAAAGCTCCAGTAGAGGTCATCAAAGCCTGGAGAGATCTAATTGTTGATACCGGGGATGGAATTGCTTATAACACTAATGGAGATGTTATTATCTCTTTAGATGCTAAACTATTACGGGGAATTCCGCTGACCTTACCGTTACGAAATTCTCTTCAATTAAGTCAAGAGCAATGGTATGATTTGGAAAGAAATGATGATGTTATTTCGCTTAGTGCAGAAGAAGTTAGAGAAATTCATCAAAGAGGTTATGTTTATAGAGAAGGGATCTGGCAGCCAGAGAATAGTCTGGTTGGAAGAGTATGGAAACATCTTGGCCGCGGATTAAATTTAAGCCAATATGCACAGTTAATTGGCGAAACTTCAGAAACTTCAAAGAACTATGGAGTCATGAAAATTAATTTTGATCAAACAGAAAAAACTTTCCCATTTTTGCGGCCCTGGCATATTTTTGGTTTAAGCACCTCCAGATTGAGCAACGCTTCTCTTAGTTATCATCAATCTTTCCTGATAGGAGTAAAGGGAGTAAAGCCGGAAGACCAGACCGAGACAGAATTTGAAGTGGTGGAAGAAGATGAAGAAGACGGAAATTTTGATGACATAAAAATAGAATAACGGAGGATAAAGACATGACACTTCAGTTAGTCAGTAACGAACTTCAGTTAACTAGCACTAGTGAACCTCGCGGTAAATTCAGAGAATTTTACGGCTGTCCATTAGAAAAAATGCCTGAACTTAATCAAGGAGGGTATAAACCACTTTCCTTGTCAGGAATGATTAAGCGAAGATTGCACGCACCACGAGATGTTCTTGAAGCATGGAGGGAAAATTATGTTTTTACCAGCGATGCAGCAGTGTATGATGGCAAAGGAAATGCCAAGATAGCATTAGATTCCATACTGTTACGCAGCATCAATACGCAAAGCGAAGTGTCAGAACATCCACCGGAAGGAGGGCTTTTGCTATCTTCAGATCAATGGGAAGGATTAGATGGAGACAATGTCCTTCCTTTAAGTTCAACTGAAATTGAACGGGCCAATGATGGTGGTTTTGTCTATAAAAGAGGAAGCTGGAGACCGGTAAATAGCACTGTTCGCAAGATCTGGCATTTCCTTGGAAGAGGAATGGATCTGAAAGAATACGCTGAATTAGTACACACAGCAACAGGAAGGGCAGAGGTGATGAATGTGGTATTTTACAGAAATATCGATAGTTCTCCATTACTGCGGCCCTGGCTTCTTGGCAGGGTGAGAGATAATTCCTTGGCGGTAGGATTAGGAAACCTGGCCTACAATCGCGGTAGATTAGTAGGAAGAAGACCGGAGAAAAGAGTCTCTCTGGTGCAGAAAGTTCCATCTTACGCCGAGAAAGAAAGCGTCTATCGGATGCTTTTACAATAATTCACTAAAATGAATAGTTCACTAAAAATAATTTCACCCAAAATATACTACTAAAACCGAGAGGTAACTTATGAAATGTGTAATAATAAAAACATCTACTTTAACTAACAACGAGAGAATTATTCTTAAAAAGATTATTGGCGGAAACAGGAATACCGATACCCAGATCGCCAATGAGATGGGAATGTCCCAGCAAGCAGTATATCAAATTAGAAAAAAACTAGAAGATGCTGGAATAATCAAAGGATATATGCCAGTTCTTGATTTCAAGAAATTAGGGATAAACATATTTTATTACGTAGGGATAGAAATTCAGCCAGAGATGTGGGATCAATTTTCTGAAGTCGAATTAGAACAAAGAATATTCACAATTCCCTATTTATATCACGCGGTCAGAATACCTTCTTCAGATATTTCTTACATCCTTATTTTTGGGTTCAAGGATTTAGAGAAAACAGAAGATTTTGCCTACAAGCTTAAGATTTACTTGGGGCATCAAATAAGAGTGATGTGGTCGTACACATCTTCCGTCAACAACTTCTTGTTGTATGATAACCTCAATTTTGTCCAGAACGCTCTTAATGAGGACAAGAATAGGATGAAGGATTTAGTTGAGACTATCAAGAAAAAATAAAATAGAAAATAGAGAAGAAATAGTGAAAGAATATGGATGAAAATGAATTGAGTAAAAAGATGTTAGGGGTAACCAATGCTTTATTTCTCGAAGAATTAGCAAAGGGTGAGCGCTGCTATCTTGCTCTTAGAATCAATGGCGAATATGAAATCCTTGAAGGAAGATTTGAAGAAGTTCTTTCGCAGGAAGACCCCTCTTGGAAATTTTTAGAAGAAAGAGGATTAGCAGACACTATCCCAGCAAGAGCGGTATTAGACCATACTTCAGATCAGCAAGAATCTATTGAGCGAATCATTGCTGGGAAAGAGATTGTCGATTTTTATTATGTAATCTTTCCGGCCAGTAGCGATCGCCGGGAAATAGAAAAACGATGGCGAAAAAAACGACAGGAAGATCAAGAAAAGCAAAAATTGAGGGAACTTACTGCCCAGTTAGGAACTTTAGTAAATTATTACCATGATGAGACTAGAGTTCCAGGTTATTATCCTTTGACCATGATGGAAGTAGAACTCTTCTTAGTTGGATTATCAATGGTCGCTTTTGGTTATCGACGATGGCAACCATAGTGAAACCGTAATGAATATGATAAAATAATAATAATAATAATAATAATAAAGAGATAAAATGACATTATTAAAGAAAAGAACTAAATAAATCTGAAAACCTCTTCCACAAAAATGAAATTCAAAAATACAATTTTCTCTAACAAAGATTATTGTACATTACTACCCAACGGTTATATACCTGCGTGGTCTAGTCAAGGTATGGAAAAAATGCCAAATCAAATCATGAATGTTGATCATGAACCGGTACAGGATCTTGATTATGACGGTAGAATCACAACCGTGGATGCTGAGAGGGTAAATGTTCAGGTCAATTGTTATTAATTATTTTTAATTTTAATTTCAAAATAAAATTAAAATCAAATTCAAAAAAACAAGAGGGATAGATAACACTTGGAGGGATGAGCATGAGAAGCAAGTTGGTTATCGAATCTGTTGATGGTTTTGAAAGAACAGTGGTTGAAGATATGTGTAAGTTTGAAGGGATTACAAAAGGGATAAGGATATTGCCGACCGTAATTATTGCGGAGATAGAAACTGACTCGCCAGAAAAGCTGAATCTTTTCATAAAAGAACAGCTAAGCAGTTCAAAATACATCAAAGCGATAGAACCGATATCTCGCAATTGAAGAAGACTGAAATAATTCAAGATAAGACTGAAATAATTTAAGAATGCTGATGAGTAATTGTGGACAACGCCATTGCTTAAACACATTGCTTAAACATAAAGGAGGAAGAAAAATGAGAAAAAACAAAGAAGATGTTCCTGAAGAATTTGTTGCTGCTCATGATATAGAGGGCAAACAAATTATTGATGATAGCGGCAAGGCAATCGGAAAGGTTGAGAGCATATACATCGATCCGCTTACTTTTAACGTGAAGGGAGTATCAATTCATAACGGGTCATTTAAGGGTTCCCATTTTATTGACAGCAGCCATATCAGTACTTTATCTGAAGAAGGAGTGGTATTGCTGGCTGCTCCTATAGATGCACAGCATTTTGAGGAGTTATATGAATAATGAATAATGAAGGTTACAATGGCAAAAATACAACCAGCATCAGCACAAACAGCAGAAATGCGGGAAAATCTTACTTCCCTAAAACAAAAGACCATAGAATTAGAGGAACAGCTTAGAAGTCTCCTTAAGGGCAAGATGAAAGATGCTCAGTACAAGGTCCAGAATAGAGTGGAAGAAAAACCTATCGAAAAACCTATCCAATCAGTGGCAGCAGCTTTATCGTCAATGACCTCATTGATGATAATATAATTAAGATTAAAAAAACTGTTACCAGGATACTAATTCAATATGCGATATTTATTGTTAGCCTGGTCTTCATCGTTATTGGAGGAGTATTATTTTTGTCGCGATTTTTTCCTCTGGACCTGATATTATTGGTGGGGGGAGCGATCTTACTGTATGTAAGTTTACTTTTAAATTTGAAGAGAAAAAAATAAAGAAAATCCCGCTCTTTTCATTTAATCACATTTAATCATATAATTTGAAAATAATCGGCAGTAATTGAAAATAATCTTGATAATATTGATAATAATTTGAAGATGAAGATCATCTGAAAAACACACTCAAGGAGGTATAAAAAATGGAAAAAATATTTAGTTTAGGAATTGCCTTTGCTTTGTTATTGGCATTAGCGGGATGTGAGCCAGACCAAGGCGGTCAGCCTACAGACATAACCACTCCCACACCGATTGAAAATGGCGATGTGACTGATACTGCTGATGATATAGAGGATATAGATACTCAGGCTGATGAAACTATCGATGCTAGCGTGGAGATTATCAATAACCAATTCATTCCAGAAACGCTCGAAGTTAATGTTGGGGATACCGTTGAATGGGTCAACTTAGACAGCACTACTCATACCATCACTGCTTTTGGTATAGAAAGAGATCTCCTTCCGGGAGAAGGTTACACCTATACCTTCGACCAAGTAGGGACTTACAATTACGAATCAGTGACTAACCCTGGCATGATCGGAACGATTGTAGTCAGTGACACTGCCACAATTACTACAACATCTACCGATACTACTGGTACAGATACCGCTGGTACAACTTCTGAAGATACCAGTGGTAATACTGATACTGGTACAGGAACTACCGGAGGCTACTGATTTTGATTGGAGGCTACCATGCTAAACTACCCCTATCGAGATGAAGGTTTAACAGTACTTCGGGTCACCTTGGGATTATTTTTTATTATTTCCGGTTTGATGAAACTGTTCAACCCAGATTTAATTACGGGCTTGTTAACTGATTTAGGTTTTCCTGCCGCAGGGTTTCTAGGCTGGTTAGTGTTGTTAACAGAGATTATCTTTGGCCTTTTAGTTTTAATAGGATGGAAGCTAGGGATAAGTGTTTGGCCTTTAGTGATCATCTTAGTAGTTGCTGTGATCAAGGTGTATGTGCCGCAACTTAGCATAAATCCCCTGGTGGCGACCATTAATATACTCTTTCACCTGACAACGATAGCAGGATTTATTACCTTAGCCTTAGCAGGGCCGGGAAAATTAGCGGTGACAAGACTGCTCTCTCGAGAGTAATTTTTGTCATGAAAGTGCGGAGCTATCCATCCTTTTAATGTATTTTAATTTTTTAATTTTATTTTAAATTGTTTTTACTTTTTTTATTTAGGATACATTTTTCGATGATAAAGTTACAGATTGAAGAAAAATAAGGAAATAAAACAAAGAACAAAGGAGGTAAAAAAATGAAATGCAGCAAATGTAATATGGACTTATCAAAAGATGGGACTTGTGTTGGATGCGGTCTTTCAGAAGAACAATGCACCTGTGCATAAACACAAAATCATCTAGGTTCATCTAGGTGAAAATGACGACTAGGTGAAAATGGCAATGGGCGATAAAGAAAATTTCAGATTTGAGAAACCTATCCTATGAATACAAGAAGAACAAGAAGCAGAGCAACAATCTTTTTTTCCTTGTTTATTCTTCTGATAGTTTTTCTATTCACTTTCGTATTAGTTAGCTCGAAGCAACAAGATAGCCATATCTTATCTAATTCTGAATCTTCAGCAATAACTTCTCTTAAAAATTCTTCCAGAGAGTTGGTAGATGTAACCGCCATCGTAGATAAGGAGATAATTAGTGATAGAAACAGCCAGTATAAAACCATCGAAGAAGCACAACAATGGCTGGAAGCAAATATTGTTTATGAACGAGATCCAGTTCTTTATGGAGTAGAAGATTTTTGGGCGCCATGTGGATTAACCAACAATCTGGCGGCTGGCGATTGTGAAGATTATGCTATCTGCGCAGCAGTGTTGCTTGCGGATAATATTGATCGGGGTTATCTGGTCTATCTTAAGAGCAGTGATTCAAAAAAAGCTCATGTCGTCTTCATTTACAAAGTGCAGGAACATTGGGGGATCAATAGCAACAATCAATCTGAATTTAGACTTCCTTATTTTTCAACCATGCAGAGCGCTCTGCAAGATTCTTTAGGCGAAGAATATAATGATTATGTCGTGTATGATTATAGCAAGGTAGATCTTATTGATGGCAATGATGATCTTAAACAAAAATTGAAGAGGATTGAGGAGCATAAATTGTGGTAAAGGAGCGGTAAAGATAGGTATTATGTTAGTAGTATGTTAGTAATATAGGTTAAAGACCGGAAAAGGACTACAATTTTTTAGTTCAATCAATTTGTTTTTTACTACCAAATGGTTATATAGGTTTATGCAATTGAAAATTTCATGGTTGAAAGAAAAATTTGCCCATTCTGCAAAAAAATTTTACCTGAAGACATGACCATGGGAATTACCCCGATTTGCCCTTATTGCAGAAATCCGGTTAACATCACCAGAGAAGGAGATGAAAATTACCAGAAACCATATTTTAGCCCAAGATAAAAATTTAGTCTATGAAAATATGTAGTCTAAGATGAAAATGAAAAAAACCTTAGTCTTTATGTTGTTGATGGCCAGCGTCTTAGTTGCAGTCATCCTGGCGCAAGATAAATACGGCTGTGAAAAAGATAACCGCGATCAATGCTTATTAGCGTTTATCGAGAATGAACCAGTAGATGAAATTGATGAAGAAGTGTGTGGTGAGATAGGCAATCCTGAAAATAAAAAACTTTGTTTTTTTACTTTAGCGCAAAGGAACGGCGTAAACGGCCTAGCTTTATGTGATCAGCTCGATAATAAGGGGGAGCTAAACCGAGATTATTGTTATTACAGTATTGCCCTCTCGGAAAGAGATCAGCTAATCTGTCAGCAAGTCTCTGCTAAAGAGCAAAAAAACTTGTGTACGAAAACCCTGAGTCTGGCCAGTAGCTGAGGTTAAGCTTAATGAAAAATATTGAAAAAAACCTAAATGAAAAAAATCTAAAATCTATTACTAGATGAAAATAATTACTAGATAAACATGAATGGAGGCGGAAAAAATGAAACGAAAACGCACTGGATTAAAAATTGGCATTATCGGTTTCGGAGTTGTTGGATCTGCAGCCGCCCATAGATTATATGAGCTGGGGAATGAGATTTATGTGAATGATGTTAGAAAGCCGCAGCAATTAGAAAACTGGGATGAGAATTTCATCTTTAGAGAAGAATATGACATCAATGAAACTGATGCCACTTTTATTGCTTTACCAACGCCGAGTACAGAAGAAGAGTTGTACGTCAATTTATCTGTTGATAAAAGAAATCACACCATAGAAGGAAAGCCCTAAAGAAGAGCAAAAGATACCATTTGTTTGTGGTCAGATCGACGGTTGAGCCAGGGACTACCAGAAGCACTGGAAGAAGATTAGAAGAACTGTCTGGTAAAAGACTGCACACTGATTTTGGGCTGGGAATGATTCCTGAATTTTTACGGGCCTTCAACAATATCCAAGATGAAAAGTTAGCAAAGAAAATAATATTTGGACATCTTGATGAAAGGTCGCTCCAATTAATGAAAAAAATTTACCAGAACGCTGAAACTGAAGATAATTCAAAATTGTTTCCCATGACTTTAGAAGAAGCAGAACTGGTAAAAATGGAAAGCAATGCCATCAATGCGCTTTGGATTTCTATTCAGAATTCAAGGGGGGAATTTTACGAGTTGCTTGCTGAAAGATTAGGAATGGATATTGATTATGGAAGAATGACCGAGGTTCTCACTAAAATGACAGAAGCGTATTATAATCCGACTTACGGAACTTCTGCAGGAATATTTTTTGGCGGCACTTGTCTTAAGAAAGATCCTAATGCGCTCCATGCCTGGGCAGAGGACCAAAATCGAGTATATTCACATTTTACACGATTCATCGAAGAAGCTCTACGGGTGAATCAGGGACTTCAGAAACGCATCCTTAATGACCATCTCCTGCCTAAAACAATCACAAATGGCTTGCCAAAAAGAATTTTGGAGAGAGATCATCCGACCTACGAAAATATTAGAAAAATTAAAGTTGCACAAGAGGAGATTGACCAGCAGAAAGGCTCCGCACTTAGTTCAGGGTTCAATATGTCTGCTGCTATGTATGCTGCTATGCCTGCAGTTATCAAGACTGCTTCATTGCCGGCAAAAATCTCAAAAATCTCTAATGGAAAAAAAAAGAACAGCCAGCTCGCGACAAAGATAGAAATTAGGTCAATCCCTTAGAAATTCCATTATAAATCTCATTAGAAATTCCAAAAAGATTTCATAAAAATATTTCAAAAAATTTCGAAATAAATTCAAAAATACCCCACCATGATGGTCAAAAAAATCAAGACAGCTTTAATAATCTATTATGGACTATTTTTGTTGATACTTACTATAAAATCAGCTTCGGCAGAAATTGAGCTTAAGCCGGAAAGAATCTTGATTACCGATGAAGAATCTTTAGCAACTTTATTTGACTATCAGGAAACCAACGAATCAGATGAACAGATTATTACTGTGAATAGAAATGCTAAAGGCGAGAATATTTGTTATTTACATAAATTACTGCATATTGATGCTAATTCGACCTTTCGTTTCGAAGGGAAAGATTGTAAAGAATTACGTCTTTACCCTGGAGCAAACATTAGAATTGAGGGAACTGCTTATTTCATGAATATTAAAGTCACTTCTGCTGATAAATTAACAAATCAGCCGATTCAGATCAGCAGAATAACCTATAAGAGACCTAGGCCGCACATCTATACTTACAATTTTGCGGATTATGTCCATATTGAAAACTCAGAATTTTCCTATCTCGGTTCTTATTCTGACGTGGGAAGCACTTGGGGTGTTTCTTTCTGGCATTTGAAGTCCGGTTTTATCGATAATTCTAAATTCCACCATAATTATTTCGGCATTTATACCTGGGAGACTAAGGATTTGGTGATACAAAACTCTTCTTTTCATGATAATCTAGAATACGGAATGGATTTCCATGACTATTCTGACAACTTTACAGTCCGAAACAATACTGTCTATAATAATGGAAATCACGGCATAATTTTCAGTAAATTTTGCGATAATAATAAGATAGTGAATAATTATATCTATGATCATACCTTAAAAGCATTCGTTAAAGGGATCACCAGGTCGTATGGAAGCCATGGGATCATGTTGCATGAAAATTCTAACAATAATTTTATTTCTAATAATGTTTTCAAAAATAATCATCGGGCTATTTTTATAGACCACAGCGATAATAATTTCATAGAAGAGAACATCATTATAAGCGATCGCGCTGACGGCATATATCTTAGCGAAAGTGTTGGAAATGTTCTAGAGAATAATGTTGTACTCGAAACCGGCGAATATGGTTTATATTCATATTATTCAAAAGATAACGAATATAGCGGGAATTACTTTGAAAAAGGAAGTTACTTTAAAGACGAGTTCAATGGCCAGGAGCAAAGTCTTGCCAGCGCTAAACATTATCTCCCGCCGGGAGGATTATTGCTGGCTATGCCAGAAGAAGTTAGCGCAAATCCTGTAAATCCTATCATTGAAGGAGATTCCAATGTTTATTCCGATGCTGATTCCAATGCCGGTTCTAACGTGGGAAGTTCTAAGGCCGGAATTCTCAAAGATGCCGGGAATTCTGATAAATCTCTTTTTACAAACATTCTTGACTATAAACAGTATCATTTTTTAACTGATTTAGTAGGATACAGGATAGACTTTGGAAAAGAAAATAAAGAAAGTGAAGGAAATAAAAAATCTTCTGCTGAAAATGCTGAAAAAAATGTTCAGCAGGATGGTTTTCCAGAGACAACAGAAAAAACGGAAACAACGGAAACAACAGAACCGGGACGATTAACCAATTTTTCTGATTTTATTGACTATAAGAGATATCACATTTTAGCGATTGTAGCTCTAGCTGTAATCGTTTTTGTAACTGATCTTACCTATAAAAAATTCAAAAATAAATAAGGGATAAAAATGACAGAAAATGAAATGATAATGGCAATAAAGTTGATATTATTAAATATACAAATAAGATTGACAGAGTTTTTTGAGGATATAAAAACAGGGCTTAGCAATCTTTGGATCTACTTAAAACCATCTCTGATCGAGTTAGGCAGCAATGCAAAGATGCTGTTCTCTGATTTTCTAGATACTTTTGTAAAGAAGGCCATAGTTTTATATGAAGCAATAATCCAGTATGATTTTTTATTTGCTTTCTTGAGCGCCATCCTTGCTATCGGGACAATAAATTGGGCCATTTGGCTGATGCGCAGAGCAAGATCGACTTTCTATCGACCATATAAAGAAAAGTTTCAAGCGACTACCTCCGTGATCATTCCGGTCTATAAAGAAAAAAAATATACTCTCAAAGACACTATAGATTCCATAATAAGAAACAACCCTAATGAGATCATTTTGATCTTTGATCATACTGAAAAAAGCCTGATGAAGTTTGTACAGGAGAACTACAAGAATAATACTAAAGTGAAAGCTCATTTTATTGATCTGCCAGGAAAACGGCCGGCTCTGGCGAAAGGGATAAAACTGGCGCAGCATGAGATCGTAGTTTTAGTAGATTCTGACACCCAATGGAAAACAGAACATTTCTTAGAGAATTTAATAGCTCCATTTAAAGATCCGAGAGTAGGCGGCACCGGATCAAGGCAAAAAGTCAAGCTTAAAGAAACCTGGGCGCAAAAAATAATCGATTGGAATCTTGATTTAAAATACTCTGATTATGTCCCATCCGATTCTTTGTCCGGCTCGGTTCTCTGTTTGAGCGGAAGAACTGCTGCATACAGAAGAAAAATAATCCTGCCAGTATTACACAAACTTACTCACGAGTATTTCTTATGGCATCGCTGTCTGGGCGGGGACGACACCAGACTAACCAGTTTGGTATTGCAGCAGGGTTACAGAACAATTTATCAGGATAATGCCGTGGCGGAAGCAGAATTTCATCCTTCGTTATTGGTTTATTTAAAGCAAAAAATACGTTGGAGCAGAAACTCATTTCGTGCTTACCTGAAAGCCATCTTCAGCCCCTGGCCATGGAAACAGGAAAGATGGCAATATCTCATCGCAGCTTACCATACTATTGCTCCTGGTATCACTGCCTTGATCGGTTTTGCTTTTTTCATCTATGCTTTGGTGATCCAGGAATATTCCTTCGTGTATTTCTGGTTAGCTTGGATTTTTGTGAGCAGGCTGATTAAAGGATATTCACACATTGTGCGTCATCCTAAGGAAGTTTATCTTTTGCCAGCCATAGTTTTGTACTACTTCCTGCTGTCTTTCGTTAAGCTCTATGCTTTCCTAACCATCACGGTGGAATCCTGGAGCGGCAGCAGAAACAATTACACTATCAAGCGCGGAAAGAGGGTTGTATACAAGAACCCCTTATCCATCTAGAAGGAGGAAAGAAAATCAAAAACATTTTAACCTTTTTTTCGGTACTTTTTTTTTTCTTAGTCATTTTAGTAAGCATGGCATCGGCTGAGGTAGATGTCAAATCAGATAAAATAGTGATTAAGAATCAGGAGTCATTAGCCAGCCTGCTACGCTACCAAGAATTAAATTCACAAGAGATCAGCAAAACTGGCGAACAAATAATTTCCAGAGAGGGAAAAGTTTGTTACTTGCATAGACCCATGCATATTGCACCGCAATCGACTTTTCGTTTTGAAGGAAAAGATTGCCGGGAATTGCGGCTTTATTCGGGAACATACATCCGCATTACCGGAACGGCATATTTTATGGATATTAAAATAACATCCGCTGACCGGCTGACAAAAGAGCCAATCCAAATAACCAGAGAAACATATGCCCAGAAAAGACCGCATATCTACACCGATGCTCCTGCAGATTATGTCCATATCGAAAATTCAGAATTTTCTTATCTCGGCTCCTATTCCGCGGTCGAGGGAAGCACTTGGGGTGTTTCCTTCTGGCATTTGAAGTCTGGATTTATCGATAATTCTAAATTTCACCATAATTATTTCGGATTATATACTTGGGAGACAAAGAATGTAGTTATCCAAGACTCAGTCTCGCATGATAACTTAGAATATGGGATGGATTTTCACGATTATTCTGATAATTTTATAGTGCAAAATAATATTGTTTATAATAATGGAAACCACGGTATTATCTTCAGCAAGTATTGTGTTGGCAATAAGATTCTTAACAATTATGTATACAACCACACCCTGCCGGTTTTTGTAAAGGGAGTAAGCCATGATTACGGCGTCCACGGGATAATGCTGCATAAGGAATCAAATCATAATCTGGTTTCCGGAAATGTTTTAAAAAATAATGATCGAGCTATTTTTGTCTATCAGAGCCAGGACAACATTATAGAGAATAATATCATCCTCGGTGATCGAAGGGATGGAATTTATATGGACAGCAGTTCCAATAACATTATTAACAACAATATTGCCTTTGGGACCGGAAGTTACGGCCTATATTCATATAATTCTTATGATAACCAATATGATGGGAATTATTTCGAAAAAGGAAGTTACTTCAAAGATGAGCTTGGCGATCAAAAAATAAGTTTTTCCAGCCCAAAGCGATATGTTCCTAAGCAAAGTGTTGTTTTAGAAGAATTAAAGAAAAAACAAGAAAAAATCTCTGAAAAGAACAAAAACATTATTCCTGTCATTCCTACAAAAAGCACGGAACTGGTGAAGGGCGACAATAGTAACATGGATGATAGTGATAAGCCATTTTTACAGAGATTAAAGATACCCAGTTTTGGGGATTTTGTTGATTATAAGAGAAACCACATTTTAGCTATAGCTAGCATTGCGATGATGATCTTTGGAGTAGAAATAGTCTACAAACGATTCCAGAAATAAGCGAAATAAGCGAAATAAGCGAAATAAGAGAGAATAAGAGAGAATAAGAGAGAATAAGAAAGAGAGCTGATGAAATCAATGAAAGAAATGAACCAAACACGGAGGAATAAACCATGAGAAGATATAGCAAAGGTTCACAAAAAACAGTGAAAGGTGCTATGAGAAAGTATAAAAGTGGAAAGCTGAAAAGCGGGAAAGGCGGAAAGACGGTGAAAAACAGAAGACAGGCGATCGCGATAGGTTTATCCGAAGCACGGCAAAAAGGATACAAAGTTCCTAAGCTACCAGGGAAAGGGAGAAGTAAAGGAAGGAAAGGAAGAATAAGGAAAGGAAGAAGTAGCCGCAAAAGATAAAGCATAATAGAGGTGACCTAATGAGGGCGAAAGATATTTTATCAAAAAATGTCGTAGAGGTCCAAAAGAACGAGCAGGTCTCAAAGCTAGCGGGGAGGATGGAAAAACTCTCGGCTAGGAGCGCTTATATCATGGATCAGAAAGAATTTTTAGGAATATTCTCTTTAACCAATTTTTTAAAATCAAGATCAGATATCAGCCAGCTTAAGGCAGATCTTTTTGTAAAGAAGGTAGCCCATTTAGATGCTGAAGATTCTTTGATGAAGGTAGCAAAACAGATGTTAAACAGCGATTCTTTTTTGCTTCCGGTTTATGAAAATAAAGAATTTTTCGGAGTTATTGAAATATTTGATTTTTTCGAGGGGATTTTAGAAAGCAAAGAATTTACTTGGCTGAAAGATATTAAAGCAACAGAGTTAAGAAAGGACAAAATGTTCGTACACGAAAAAGAGAAAATAAGTGCCGCGCTAACTAAAATGGCCGGTAAATCGTCAAAAGCCGCGTACCCAAACTAGGGCTTACGAGGGAAATCCAGCTAAAATACCGAATCTTCCTGTCAAAAATTTTATTGTAAGAGAGGAGCCGGTTTACATTGATAAAGATGAAAATATGCAAAACATGGTCAGGCTCATGACTCAACAAAAAGTATTATCGGTGATGATTAAAAATTCCTTAGAAACAATAAGTGCAAAAGAGATTTTAAGAAAGATTCACGAATTTGAGCCAACCGAAAAAATATTAGTCCAATTTGTCGGCCTGCACAAAATAATGAGAGATGATCAAGAAAACTCAATAGAAAAAAGGCTTCAAGCTGCTGCCGAACATTATATAAAAAAGATATCCAGGCATTTCAAAGGCAGGTTTAACGTGATAGTGCATATAAAGGAACATGATCGAGAAGGAAAGCGCAGCAGATACGAAGTGCATACCCGGCTTCATTTACCGACCACTCCTATCGCTGCCAAGACTGAAGACTGGAATTTAGTTACTGCGGTTAGGAAAAGCTTTGATGAAGTAATCGAACAAATTGAAAGCAAATTTAAAAAAAAAAAAAAAAAAAAGCAGTTAAAATTTATCAGCCAAATCTACAAATGATGTCGGAAAAGACAAGCTGAATTAAAACT
>JACPIL010000091.1 GCA_016188105.1 Candidatus Woesearchaeota archaeon
CGTGAGAAAGTAAATTTTGTGCATTCTGATGACGAAGGTTTTCTCAAAACGTGTGAAGGGTTAGGGATAAATATTATTCCAACACCGATGGTACACTCTCAAAAAGAAAAAGACATTAAAAGTTGGATGAATAAGAGAAGACCCTAATATAAATCAACATATTTTTCATACGCTTCTTTTCTACTAACTTTTTTATCCCAATTTTTTTCCCGGAATTCTTGAACGTGGGCGAGGGTCTTCTTCTTCTGTTGTGGGGTTACTTTTGAATCATAAATCATCTTAAATTTGAATGTTTCAAGAATAGCCTTAGAAATATCTGTAATTTGACTTAATAAGCGTTCTTCCATCTGCTTAAATTCTGACTCGTCTAAACAGACTTGGTTTACCATTTTAAGTATTAGAAAGCTTTAAACTTTAAAAGGTTTTACCCCAAAACATCCTCAATCGCTTTCTTGCCTTTCAGCTTCTTAGGCTCTTCTTTGGCTGCCTGTGCAGCTAAATCAACGCCTACATCTTTCAATTCTTTGATGTGCATCTGCATCAACTGCTCGACTATCTGCAGGATTCGCATCAATTCTTCCCGTTCCTTGCTTAAAGTTGCTAAAGAACCTTTATGAAATCCCACTTTTTCATCTTTAGACATATCTGTGCTTACCATAACCAGTTTATTTGAGTATTTTCTTTATAAATTTTATCAGTGAAAATGTTTTTAAACAGCAAATTCTTCCTAGCACTTGGTGAATAGATGTCCAAATATGATGTTCTCTGTGTAGGCTCAGCGACCGTAGATACGTTCCTCACCATTGAACAATCCTTTTCCTCGCTCAAACTTGGTGATAAAGTCTTAGTCAAATCGGTAGATAAGCGTTCTGGCGGCGGAGCGACTAATTCTGCTTCAGCTTTAGCCAAATTAGGATTAAAGGTAAAAACAGCAACAAAAATAGGCGATGACGATGACGGAAACTTCATTCTTAAAGAGCTCAAAGCAGATGGTATAGAAAATATCTCTCGCTCCAGAAGCAAGCAGCAAACTGACTTAGCGACCATCATCTCTTCTACCAAAGAAAGAGATAGGATAATCTTAGTCCACAAAGGGGCATCGACTGATCTGTCAGCCAAAGACATCCAAAGCTCCAAAATAAATTGCTCTTGGATCTATCTCGCTACCTTGACTGGAAAATCTCAGCAGACTGCTTATGAGATAGCGGATATTGCCAAAAAGAAAAATATCCAACTCTTATTCAATCCCTCTCTCTACTTAGCGCAAAAAGGCGTAAAAAATCTTTCCCCTATCCTGCAAAATACGGCCGTCCTAGTCCTCAACAAAGAAGAAGCGCAAGCTTTGCTCAAAACTTCTTCTTCCAACTTTGAATATTTATTGAAGGAATTGCAGAAATGCGGCCCGCAAATGGTAATTGTGACTGATGGCAGGAAAGGCCTATATGCTCTCTACAAGAACGCCATGTATTCCTTAACAAAAACTCCAGATGTAAAAATTGTTCATACTGCCGGAGCAGGGGACGCTTTCACTTCCGGATTCTTGGCTAGCTTAATAAAAAATTATTCTTTTGCTGACGCTTTACGCTTAGGACAAGTGAATGCTTCTTCAGTGATTCAGCACGTTGGAGCAAAGGTCGGTCAATTGACGGAAACAGAAGCAAAAGTGATGATGAAAAAATACAAAATAAAAATAACAGAAAAAGAAATCTAAAGGAACTAAAAATGTTTGCCGATACAAAAAAAATCTTAATGAAAGCACAGCAAGGAAAGTACGCAGTGGCTCACTTTAACGTCAACAACATGGAAATAATACAGGGGGTAGTAGCTGCTGCTCAAAAATTGAAAGCTCCAATCATTCTTGCTACCTCAGAAGGAGCATTAAGGTATGCTGGCATGGATTATTTGCATGCAATTGCCAAAACTGCTGCAGAAAATTCTCATCTTCCAATCGCCTTGCATCTTGACCACGGTAAAGATATCAACATCATAAAAAAAGCAATCCAGAAAGGATACTCTTCAGTTATGATTGATGCTTCGCATGAAGATTTTGAAAAAAACATTCGTTTAACAAAAAAAATAGTCGCTCTTGCCCATAAAAAAGGTATTTCTGTAGAAGCAGAATTAGGAACTATTGGCGGCGCAGAGGATTTAGTCTCCTCTCGAAGTATTATCTATACTGATCCTGCAAAAGCAAAAGAATTTGTAGAACGGACAGGATGCGATTTTCTCGCTATAGCCATAGGAACATCACATGGAGCGTATAAATTTGCAGGAAAAGCATCCTTGCGGCAGGATATTCTTTCAAAAATAAAATCAAAAGTTAAAACTCCATTGGTATTACATGGCGCTTCTGGGGTTCCGCCGGGTTTAGTAAAAACGGCAGAAAAATACGGCGCAGATCTATCTGGAGTAAAAGGTGTTCCCGATAGCCAAATTAAAGTAGCAATTAAGAACGGTATTACAAAAATAAATACTGATACAGATATTCGTATTGCCTTTGATGCTGCAGTACGAAAAGCTCTTCACCATCAGCCGAAAGACTTTGATCCAAGACATATCCTAGCTCCAGCTCGCGATTTAATACAAGAAGTGGCAGAACAGAGAATAAGATTATTCGGTTCTGCTGGAAGAGGTAAAAAATGAAACCAATCTATATCGGAGCGGATCATGCCGGCTTTCATCTCAAAGAGAAACTCAAACGTTGGCTTGAGCATAAACGCGTTCCCTACATCGATGTAGGAAATAAAAGACTTGATCCTAAAGATGATTATCCTGATTTTGCGATTCCTTTAGCCAGAAAAGTAGTTGCAGAAAAAAGTTTAGGTATCCTCGTTTGTGGTTCTGCGCAGGGGATGTGTATCGCTGCCAACAAAATTAAAGGCGCTAGAGCGGTAATTCCCTATTCTCTGCGGGAAGCACGGTTATCCAAAGAACACAACAACGCTAATATCATCTGCTTGTCGGGTTGGTTTACCCATGCGCATAAATCAAAGCGCATGATCGAAATATTTTTGACCACTCCTTTTACCAAAGAGCCAAGACATCTGCGCAGGCTTGAGAAGATCAAGAGATTGGAACGATGAGGCAGAAAGTGTTTCCTTCTGTGATGGCAAAAAATCAATCCGAGTTAAATGCGTTGCTGAAAAACCTCGATGGGGTAGCCAAATATTTACATTTGGATGTTGCTGATGGCAAATTTGTCCCAAATGCTTCGTTATGGTTTCCGTTTAGGTTGCCAAAAAAATTCAAATACATTGCTCATCTGATGGTGAAAGAACCGCAACAATGGATCCAGAAACATGGAAAGAAAGTCGAATTCTGTATTGTACAAGCAGAAACGGTAAATATTTCTGATTACATAAAAAGAGCAAAATCGCAAAAAAGAAAAGTTGCTTTTGCCTTGAATCCTGAAACGAAGGTAGCAGAACTTAAGCCCTATCTGCAGCAAATTGATTATGTTTTGATATTAACCGTCCATCCGGGATTTTACGGAGCAAAATATCTGAAATCTCCTTTGAAGAAAATTACTGAAATCAAAAAAATTAATCCTTCTGTAAAAATAATTATTGATGGCGGCATGAATCCAAAAACAGTTAAAGATGCAGCCAAGGAAGGAGCTGATTACGTTGTTTCAGGATCATTTATCACTAAAGCTGAGAAGCCAAAAGAAAGACTGAAAACGATGGAAAAAGCATTCAGCAAACTAAATTAAAATTTCCCGTTCGTGCCGTTAGTTGCCTTGCTTCGCTGTGGATAATCCTCAACTTTTGGTTTATGCAGGCGTTCTTTTTTTCTTTCCAAGAAAAATAATACTCCGCATCCAGCTAATGACATTATTCCTACTATCAGGAAAGTTATCGTAAATCCGACAAATTCTGCCATCGCCGCTCCCGCTGCTGCGGTTATAGCCGTTCCTACGCTTATACCGGTAGAATAAAGGCTCCATTCAAAACTTTCCTGTTTCTTATCAAGATGGGTACTCCATAACCCCAGCCAGGTCGGGTAAGCTAATCCGCTGCCCAGACCATGCAATATTTCTGCAGCATAAATGTAATAAATGTGGTCAGAAAATATGTATAGCAAAGGAACTAAAGAGATGAGAAAAGTTCCCACCATGAGCCATTTTAATTTATCTTCACTTCTGTCGACATATCTAGAGAAAGGCAGTTGTATAGCTGATTTGGTAACTAGAAATAAAGTGCTAGCAAAACCTGCCGCAAAAATGGTTCCCCCGACCAGATTATCCTTGATGAAGATAGCTAATATCGGTGCAATAAGGCCGAAACCGGTATAGATTAAAATGTCTGAGAGCATTAATAGCTTAATTGTTTTATTCATAAAAAACAGTAAGCGGCCTAAATTCTTAAATGTTTGCGAACCACTGGACACACCACTAGACAAATTTCTAAATAACTTGATTATTCAAAATTTTAAACATTAAGGCTGTATCTTGCTCTTTTCTTCCATCCACTCCCGCACTGGACAAGTTCGGGCAGAAAATATAAAGGAGCTCTAAAATTAAGAAAAATAAGCCTAGGTCGCATAACTTGGTTATTGCGGAGGTCTTAAACCCTCCTGAGTCAAGGTCAGGAGGAGGTAAGAAAACCTTTGTCTTGCCAGACTTGTGGGTTCAAATCCCACCCTAGGCGATTTAAACTTCAAGAAATTAATAAATCTTTCCTATGAAAATAACCGACCTTGCACCGGAAAATCGTCCCAGAGAACGATTGCAGAAAGAAGGTGCTCCAGCACTCTCATCGGCAGAACTGTTAGCAATAATTCTCAAATCAGGAACAAAAAAGGAAAATGTATTGGAAATATCTAATCGTCTTATTTCAAAATACGGTTTACATAATCTCCCCCATTGTTCTTTGCCTCAACTGCAGCAGCAATATGGCATTGGCCCGGCTCGAGCTTCCCAACTGTTAGCTTTATTTGAGTTATATACGAGAATGAACTGTAAAAATGAACTAAAGAAAATTTCCTCGGCAAAAGATGTAGCTGAATTATATTTTCCAAAAATTCAATCTCTGCAAAAAGAGCATTTTATGGCTATTTATCTTGATACTAAAAATAATATTGTCGCCGAAGAAACTATTACTGTGGGAATTCTCAACTCTTCCCTCATTCATCCCCGAGAAGTCTTTCATGGTGCAATTAAGCATTTAGCCCATACTGTGATAGTGCTTCACAACCATCCCTCTGGTGATCCTGAACCATCACTGGAAGATTTACAAGTAACAAAAGTTCTAGAGAAGACAGGAAAAATAATGGGCATCCCTCTGTTGGATCATATCATTCTCGGAAAAGATTCCTGGTGGAGCTGGGCTGATTCACGCAAAGCTTTTTAAAAGGCCATTCTTTTTAACTGACTTCATGGCTAAGAAAAAAGCCGTCGAAGCAGCAGATCCTGAAACTTCGGCCGAAAAGAAAATAGAACTTAAAAAACCTAAGAACCCCGTGTTAGGTATACTTGCTGGGGAACGCGTTATTACCGAATCTTCTGATGATGCCCGAGAATTCTTCAATCAATCTAGATTCGGAACTTTAAACGAAAGCGGAAAAGTAGAATTATCGCTATTAGAGGCTCTATATTTGTTAGAACGTGAACGCTTAAAGATAAAAAGCGAATCAGGCAAACCTCTTTCCCTTGAATTGTACGTCAAGAAAGCCCGTAAAGTTGAACCTAACTTCTGGATCCGTTATGTGGTTTTCAGAGATATGAGAAACCGCGGCTACATAATCAAGACTGCATTGAAATTCGGAGCAGATTTTCGTGTCTACGATCGCGGTGTAAAACCCGGCGAAGATCACGCTAAATGGATTGTTTTTCCCGTGCATGAAGCCAGCGTCTTTACCTGGCACGAATTCAGCGCAAAGAACAGGGTTGCTCACAGTACTAAGAAACGTCTTTTACTCGCTATTGTCGATGACGAGAATGACGTAACCTATTATCAGGTCAATTGGACCAGGCCGTAATACTGAATCAATACTAAGAGCTCGAAAATTATTTAAAGCCGATTTCTTCCTAACTTTCATGCAAGACCAGGATAAGATACTTTTCTTTCTGCGGACTATCGGGCCGACCATCCCTTCTAAAGTAGCAAAGCACATCAATACTGAAATTTTACTCGCCTCCGCGCATCTTTCTGATTTAGTTGCACAAGGAAAGGTGAAAGTTTCTCGTTTGAAAATTGGCGGTTCACCGTTATACTATCTTGCAGGACAGGAAGAAAAACTGTATCATTTCGCAGCAGGAAATCTAAACCCTAAGGATTTCCAAGTCTTAGAGAAGTTAAAAGAAAAAAGAATATTGCGTGAAAGCTCCTTAGATTTGCTGTCCAAGGTAGCTCTTCGCTCTTTACATGATTTTGCCGTACCTTTGCACGTAACTATCGCTGGAAATAAAGAATTATTCTGGAAATGGCATCTCCTTTCCGACCAAGAAATGAACGATTCTATCCGGGCAATTCTTTCTCCGCCGGCAAAAGAACAGAAGCTAGCAGAACCAACTCTGGAGCCTGGCTTGGAACAACAGCAAGCAACATCAATTCTAACTGCAGAAATTAAAAAACCAGAAGCACAGCAAACTTTAATCCAGGAAAAAACTGAAACAGTAAAAACCATTGAGCAACCGACCGTAGCAGAAGAAGCTCCCGTACCTAAAGCTAAAACGCGTTCCCCGCGAAAGAAAGCTTCAGCCGGAGATCAACTCCTACCTATCTTGGAAGATTATTTTACTGAAAGAAGTATCACTATCCAAGAAAAAGAGATTCTTCGCAAAAATGCTGAAATTAATTTACTGATTAAAGTCCCCTCAGTAGTAGGAAAACTAACCTATTTCTGTAAGGCCAAGAAAAAAGCAAAGTGTGATGAAGGAGACTTGTCTGCCGCTTATATGGAAGCGCAGATAAAGAAGCTGCCCTTACTTTTTCTGTATACTCATGAACTGAGCAAAAGAGCGCAGGAAATGTTAGCTACTGATGCTTTTCAAAATGCAGTCGTAAAAAGATTAGAAAAAGACGCTGCCCAAGAGTTGATGAAATAATGGGCCTGCAATTCAAAGAATTGGTGGTGAAGAAAGAAATTGCTATCGCCGATTTGAGAGGTAAGGTCTTAGCAGTTGATGCTATGAATATGCTCTACCAATTTCTGACCACCATACGTTCTCCAGACGGTTCAGTGTTAACCGACAGTAAAGGCCGAGTGACTTCACATCTTATTGGCTTATTTAGCAGAACCACTGCCTTGATGGAGCAAGGCCTCAAATTAATATTTGTATTTGATGGCCGACCGCCGGAAATTAAACAGAAAACTTGGGAGAAGAGAACCGCTATAAAAGCAGAAGCATCCCTAAAACTAAAAGAAGCAGGGGAAAATGGAGATTTTGCATCCATGCGCAAGTTTGCCGCTCGAACCGCAATCCTTACCAAGGATATGCGTGAAGATGCAAAAGCGGTCATCACTGCTTTAGGATTACCTATTGTGCAAGCCCCTTCAGAAGGAGAAGCGCAGACGGCGTATATGGTAAAGAACGGGACTGCCTATGCTTCGGTGAGCCAGGATTATGATAACCTTATTTTCAATTGTCCATTGTTAGTGCGAAATTTGTCCATCGAAGGGAGGCGCAAGAAAGCCGGCACATTAGCCTTTCAAAAGGTTAATCCTGAACTGATCTCTTTACAAGAAGTGCTCGATAATTTGAAGTTAAATTTAGATCAATTGATTGTCCTTGCCATTCTCGTTGGAACCGATTACAACCCCGGCGGGGTAAAGGGAATCGGCCCAAAAACTGGTTTAAAATTGCTGAAGGAATATGGCACTGATTTCAAAGCTCTTTTTGAAAAAGTAGAATGGCATAAATCATATCCTGACTTGAAATGGCAGGAAGTGTTTGATACCATCAAGAAGATGCCAGTTACTGATGATTATAATCTCGAATGGAAAAAAATTGATGAGAAAAAATTATTGTATCTATTAGTAGAGGAGCATGGTTTCAGTGAAGAACGGGTTAGAACTAAATTAGAAAAATTGAAAGAGACGCAAAAAGAGATGGCTCAGAAAGGTTTGAAGAATTTCTTTTGATAAAATGGATAATATAGATAATATAGAAGTTGAAATCCGCAGTTTCATTTCTGCAGAAAGATATCAAGAACTATTATCATTCTTCCGCCAAGAAGGAAAATTTCTTCACGAAGATTATCAAGAAACCTATTACTTTGATACTGAGCAGGATCTGCGTATCCAACGCAACAACACCTATTCCAAAATCTGGCTCAAGAAAGGAAAATTGCATGATGAGCATCGCGAAGAGATTGAGATTAAGTTTGATAAAGATAAATTTGAGATTCTGGAAAAATTATTTATTACTTTGGGGTACAATACTAACATCAAATGGTTTAGGAAAAGATATACTTTTGATTGGCAAGGCCTAAAGGTAATGTTGGACTACACCAAAGGTTATGGTTATATTATCGAACTGGAAAAGATGTCCAGTGAAGAAGAAAAAGAACAGGCATTAAGCTTGTTGAAAGATAAACTGCGAATGTTGAACATACCCCTAACTTCTAAAGAAGAGTTTGATGCCAAGTATAAATATTATAAGGAGAATTGGAAGAGATTGGTTCTGGAATAATTTTATAAACTAACCTGCCTTCTTTCTCCCATGCTAGCAGCCTACACCGAACTCAGATACGCAGAAAAAGTAAAACAATTTCTGCTCAAGAAAGGTTTACTCCATCAAGATCATCTTCCGGTCAAAGAGCTGGACCACATTTTTTTTGCCATGCATAAGAAAGTTACTGTGCCGAACGCCAAAGTAGTCAATACTAAATTTTCCTTTCCAGAACGTCAAAAACCAACTACGGTAGATCAATTGCTCAAAGGAAAATTAACGGCAAAAGAACTTGAACTTTTACCCAGAACTCAGGAACTAGTCGGAGAAATTCTCATACTAGAAATTCCTAACGAATTAAAAAAGAAAGAAAATATCATTGCGGAAGCCTATCTCAAAGTAAACAAACAGGTTTCTACTGTAGTCAAGAAGAGTGATTCACATAGCGGACAATTTCGCACTAGAAAAGTTACCGTTTTAGCTGGCAATAAAACCAAGGAAACAATCCATCGTGAAAACGGCATCGAATTAAAATTACATTTAGAGAAAACATACTTTTCGGCCAGGACCGGCAGTGAGCGCTTACGAATCGCCAAACTCGTAAAACCAGGAGAGGAGGTGTTAGTGATGTTTTCTGGAGCAGCTCCATTTCCTTTGGTTATTGCGAAGAATTCAGAAGCTCGCCACATCTATGGCGTTGAACTAAATCCTGATGCGCATACCTATGCTATGGAAAACGTGCTGCTCAATGATCTGCAGGATAAAATCACCATTATCCATGGAGATGTCAAGCATAAGATTCCTCCCCTAAAAAAGAAATTTGACCGCATTGCCATGCCTTTGCCCAAAACCGGAGAACAATTTTTGGATTTAGCCTTGTTAAAAGTTAAGAAAGGTGGTTTTATCCATCTTTATGCATTCCTGGATGAGAAAGATATCGATCCTTACGCTAAAAAAATTCGTGAAATCTGCAAGAAGCTTGGCTATTCGATAAAAGTATCACGCAAAGTAAAATGCGGACAGTTCTCCCCAGGAGTATTTAGGGTTTGTCTGGATTTGAAGCTGCTTTAATTTTTCTTCAGCGGGTGTTTTTGTTCCCCATACACTTCCATCAACTTCTCTACCACCTTCTCTTCAGCATACAATTTCTCAACAATCTTTCTTCCTTTCTTCCCCATTTCCTTTCGCAATTCTTGATCATGCATAAGTAAAATGATAGCTTCACGCAACTGCTGGACATTTCCTGGATCAACAAGAATACCTGTCCCTTCAGCAATAGTTTCTTTAATTCCGCCAATCGCTGAAGCGATCACTGGTTTTCCTGCCGCCATCGCTTCTATTGCGATCCTACCAAATGGTTCCGGCCAGAGAGAGGGAAATACGACTATATCTGCTTGCCAATAGAGCGAAGGAATCTCTGCATAAGGGACTGGTGGATGGATGGTAACCGGTAAATTTTTCTGTTCAATTTTTTGTTGTAGTTCTTCTTTCAATACTCCTTCTCCATACATATCAACCTGACAATCTAAACTTTGCACTGCTTCAGCCAGAATTTGGGCACCTTTCGATTGAATTAATGATCCAAGGTACAGGATCCTTATCTTTTCATTTTTTCTGGGTTCGTTCTTTATGGTGGTGGAGAATTTTTCCGCATCAAGAGCGTTAGGGATGACTATGCTTTCATATCCTTGTTGTTTGAGCAAGCTTTGTACATAGCTGCTAATAGAGATGAGATTACAATGCTTCAAAGCTTCATTTAATTGGCTATAATAATTGTAGATGTAGCTCAAGGCTGGAGGATTGTACTTTAAGTACCATCCATTCTTCATCTTTCCAATTTCTGGGGATTCAGCTTGGCAGGATAGGAATTTGGTGAAGGAGCATTGTATTTTACACTCAGTTTTAGCATGAAAGATGCGATCTCCCTTCGGACAAAGAGTTGGGTAGCTTTCAATGGTTGCAAATAACGGAATTTGAAACTGTTTTAATTCCTCTGCAACAATAATGCTGGTGCCGATGAAATGGATTAGATCTATCTTCTGTTCTTTTATGATGATCCCTGCCTTCTCTATAACAGACTTGGGAAAAACTAATGATCTTTTTACATTCTCAACCATCCCGGAAGGAGTCCTTCCCGTTTTCAGCCTACGGTAAATAGTAACCCCATTTTTCAGTTCTTTTTTCTCTAATCCGGCATGGTGCGAGGTCAGAACAAAAACTCCTACTTTTTTCTTGGCTAAAGCAGTTGCTAGCAACTCCAGATTTATTTCGCCCCCACCCATGATTTTTGGGGGGTAATATTCAGACACAAAGAGAACCTTCATAAGACAAATCTCTAAGAGCTGATTTATAATGCTTATGGACTAAAAGTTTATAAAAAATAGCTATTTAAACCTAAAAGAAGAAATCTTCAAGAGTGAAAAACGCGATGATTATGTGAACACCATTCCCTTATGGGATACGGATGTAACTGATGAGCGTTCACAGGTCTTTAAGAAAATAAAAATTTTATCCAAACAATCCTTCTTCAGCAGAATCGTCTTCATACACGCCCATAGCTACCTTCTCAACGGCTTTCACGAAATCTTCCTGGGTGACGAAACTCCGTTCTTGCCGAATAGCAAAATATCCTGCTTCGGTACAGACAGATTGAATTTCTGCGCCACTGAAATCTCCCATACCAGCGGCAACTTCTTTCAGCTTGACCCGTTTTAAGTTCATATTTAACGTATGCACCTTCAAAATTTCTAAACGACCATCCTCATCAGGTAAACCTACCTCAACCAGCCGATCTAGTCTTCCTGGGCGTATAATGGCACTATCAAGGATGTCTAACCTATTCGTCGCCCCGACAATTTTCACATTATCAAGATGTTTAAAGCCGTCAATTTCTGCCAGCAATTGCATAAAAGTCCTGCTTACTTCCCGTTCTCCGGAAGTTCCAGTTTCGATTCTTCTTGCTGCCAAGGCATCAATTTCGTCAATAAATATAATAGACGGCGCTTTTCTTCTAGCTAAATTAAAAATATCTTTTACCAGTTTTGCTCCTTCACCAATAAATTTCTGCACTAGTTCTGAGCCAACTACCTCAATAAATGTAGCACCGGTACTTTGTGCTACTGCTTTTGCCAGCAGTGTTTTCCCTGTTCCTGGCGGACCATACAACAAGATTCCCTTCGGCGGTTTGATTCCTACTTCCTCAAAAAGGTGGGGCTTCTTAAGTGGGAGTTCAATGACCTCCTTAACTTCGATGATGGCATTACTCAATCCACCAATAGAATCCCAGCTTTCCTTAGGCTTATCAACAATAACAAATTTTTCTACTTCAAAATTATCATTTGATTCAAATCTCTCGACAATATTAAGCGATTTCTGATCGACTAAGGCAGCATCTCCCGGTTTAAGGTCTTTAACCTGTTGAGCGATATAACAGTAGAACTTGTTTCCGTTAGGCAATTTGATAGTCGCTTTGTCGCCATGAATGCTTACTACGTCCGCAACTAATAAGGAAGGTTTTTTGAGGTTGTTTAACTCGTTATTGGCATTGTTAAATAATTCTCTGAGAATAGCGCTTTCCTGCTCTAATCGTGCTAAAGCAGCAGCAATGTTCTTATTTTCTTCTTCTAAGCGGCCGATGGCACCGGAAAGGGATTTGCTTTCTTCCTCTTGGTCAGCATCATTAGCCTGAGAATATACAATCCCATTTTGATTTTCACTTGCGTTTGACTTCGCCATACTTTCTAGATATTTATGGTATTTTTAAATCTTTACTTATTTTGTTTAACCTTTGCGTCGATAAAAAATAAGTTTAATTTTTTATAGTTCTAGCAAAAAAGAAATCACATCTCACAAACTTTTCAAAAATGTTCTGTTTTTCCCCTTAATCTTTTATCAAAAAAGAAATGTTTAAAAAGGAAAAATGCTTTCTTGTTCTTAAAATTATTAAAAAGAGGTGCAATGATAGATGGCAAAGAAAAAAGCAGCTTCAAAGAAAAAGAAAAGACAATAAATTTCTTGTTTTTTCAAATCTTACCATAACCCTCAATTTTCTGAGGGTTATCTTTTTATGAATCTTTTATGAGAATAAATTTAAAATCCAGTTTGAGGCCATCTTTAATTTTTCTCCAAAAGAATTACTTACTGCAGCAATAGTCACTTCTTTTCTTTCAGAATAACTTTTACCTTCTTCATTCTCCCAAGAAGTTGTGATAGTGAAAGTATTGGAGAAACTTAATATCTCTCCGTCCACTTGCAGCAGTAAATTCTCTGTATTCTGCAAGTTTTCAATTTTCCATTCGTTGCTGAACCTTGGCCCCTTTACTGTAACTTGTACTTTCTGCGGTGGAGCAAAGGAACTTTTTTCTACCCTGATCTGTAGATCAAATTGCTGTCCAAAATCTACTTTGTTCGGCGCAATTGTCTCTATTTTTACCTTTGGATTATCTAAAACCGCATACTCCAATGAAATTTTCTTCTCTACTAATTCATTCTGAGCACTGACAATAATCTTCTCCCAACCAGCTTCTTCTCCCGGCAGTGTAATCTCGGAACTACTTTTTTGATTGATGGGTAAGTCAATAGTTTCACAAACTCCGCCTACACAAAATGCAATGTCCTGTAAGTTGGTATTCCCACTATTTTTAATAGAACAACTTATGGTATTACTACTACCTGCCGCTATCTTTTTTTGGTACTGGCATTCCAAGGTGATCTTCCGGGAATAGCTCTTTTCTTCATCTTGTACGGTTAGCTCTTCTATCTCATCTTTAGAATAAGTATTTTTACCTTCCTCAGCGGTAAAAGAGTCTTCAATTGACCTATTTTTCTCTGAGTAAATCTTGATTGGAAAGGTATAAAGATATTGCGATTGTAGTTCATCTGAAAGTTTAACTATCCAGAAGGTTTCTCGCACTTCTTTCGGATGCAGTAGGATATTCCGTCGGTTCCTTCCGATAACCTCTACCTCTTTTGGCGCGGCCAAATTTAATGACGTTGCGGTATAATAATCGGCAGTATTTTTCACAATTCCTTTAATGAGATTATAACTTCCAAAGCCAACTTCATGACTTAGAATTTCCTGTTCAAGAAGAATCTCTTCCGTGATAGGCATTCCTTCTTTCTCAATATTGACTTCAAGGTCGAGTTTTCCTTTCTGTAATTCTACTCCGTCAGCCAGCCACTTATATTTTATTGCTGGTTCAGTTGGATCAAAGCTGTCTCGTAATTTAATATGGGTTACATCAATATATCCGTATTGGTTGAAAGTAACATCAAAACTTACCCAGCCAATATCTGGAAAATATACCTCGGCCCAGCCGTGCCCAGCCCAATTGGAACCGACAGCATCGACCACTTCCTGGCTGTTAGTATAGGAGATTCCGGAAACAAAGCGTGCCGGAATTCCTAGTGATCTAGCCATAGCTACAAACAAAGAGGTCATTTCATCACAAACTCCTTGCCGGTTCTCTAGAACCCAGCTCCCTTTCTGTGAAGCAGCGCTAGTAACGGTGTTGAGATCATAGTCAATATTTTCTTCCACCCAGCTGGCTAAATTGAATACCACTTTGAACAAATCATCCTCTCCTTCTGCTAACTCCGCAGCTTTCGCGATTACTGCCGGATGATCTGAATCGATAGTTTCTGTCGGTTCAAGATATTGTTCTAATCCTTCTAGATCCTCTGTTCGGAGCGGGAAGGTAAATTTTTCTTTTACGGCTAGACGCTTATTTTGTGTTTCTATGTCAGCAGTGTAACCAAATTCTTTTTTTTCAATTTTTCCATCGTTCCAGAGAAAAGAAACCATATTATCCTTGACCTCTCCCAGGCTATTCCATTGGATAATCTTTTGCCGCTGGCTTTCTTGGGGATAAAGGAGAATATTGGCGCTTGCCTCTTTCACACTGGCGCCACTCTTAGTGGGCATTAACTCAAAGGAACCATCAACATTCAGTTGCAGCTCTAAAGAATCCATGGAATAGAGGTCACTTTCTGCTAAGGAAAACGGGATCAATAATAAAAGACCGATAATAAGATATTTTTTCATAGCTTTTTGATGCTGAGGAGTAATATAAATGTTTTTATTTCAAGATATAGTTACCTTAACGCTTGCACAAGGTTAAGGCAGCATTTCCTTCGATAAAATAACTTATTTCAGATTTCAGTATTTCGAGAAATGCACTGAGCAAACGGCCCGCTATCATTCGTTAGTTTATTATCCAGTATCTCATTTCAAACTAAACTTTTTTAAAATACCGGTCTGTTTCCTGACTATGTCCAAAGCAATCGCCTTACTCTCGGGAGGAATTGATAGCCCGGTAGCTATCTATCTGTTACAGTCCCAGCTAGATATTATCGCAGTCCACTTTCATCAGCAGCCCCTGACGGATGAAAAAGAAATAGAAAAAGTCAAAGCCTTGGCAACCGTCTTGAAGATCAGAAAATTATACCTGATTCCTTTTACTCCAGTATTAAAAGAATTAGTAACAAATTGTAATCATCGCGACTATTTTGTGCTGTCTAAAATTGCCATGTTCAAGACCGCAGAAATCATTGCCGCAAAAGAAAAGGCAGATTATCTTATTACAGGAGAGAACCTAGGGCAGGTTTCTAGCCAGACCCTGAGTAATATGACTTCTATCACCAAAAACCTTTCTTTAGAGGTATTACGTCCTTTGTTGACTTTTGACAAACAAGAAACCATTGAAATAGCTAAAAAGATCGGTACATATGACATTTCCAAAGGGCCGGAAATGTGTTGTTTGC
>JACPIL010000090.1 GCA_016188105.1 Candidatus Woesearchaeota archaeon
ATCGGAAAAAAGGAACCGATCTGCGAGAAGAAAACAGTTCCCGGCGAGATGCAATTGCGGTGCAACAAGATTTGGAAGAAGCCGTTGAAACTACCCTCCAGAAAGATAGTCTGACCTTTAAGCCATAGGTGAAGACATGGACCTCTTTGAACTCAAAAAGGAACAGGCAAAATTATCTTACCGCATCAAACTAGAAGACTCTTTCGATGAGATCAAAACAATCGGGGCAGCAGAATGTCAAGTGATGGGTGATAAACTTCTAGCTACTGTAGTGGTTTGTGAATTTCCTTCTTTTAAAGTCAAGGAGACAAAACAATATCAGCTAGGTAATCCGCTCCCTTATCGGCCGGGTTTTGCTGCTTACCGAGAAATGCCGGCGATCATTGAAGCCTTCAATCAGTTAGATGAAGAGCCAGATCTGCTATTAGTAAAAGGCCCAGGAATTTTACATCCTCGAAGAATCGGTATTGCTTCTCATCTAGGATTGGCATTGAATATACCCACTATCGGCGTTGAAGATAAAATTACCTTTGGAACTCTCGAAGATGGAAAGATTGTGGTAGAAGGAGAGATCTTAGGACTTGAAATCAAGACCAAGGAATTTTCTAATCCTTTGTTTGCATCACCAGGACATAATGTCTCATTAGAAACAGTATCAAAAATCATTCCCAAAACGATTGTGCATCCGCATAAATTACCTGAACCATTGCATATCGCACATCAATTAGGAAGGAAAATTACGAGGAAGAAAGAATGAGTTTGACAGAAAAAGTTGAAGATGCGTACATTCAAGTAGTCGGTAATAGGGTAACTGCTGCTGCCACTGTTGCTAAAGTTAGTTCAGCAGGTCCTCTTGGTTTATTTTTGGAGTCATTATTTTCAACAGAGCAAACTAATCCTCTACTCACGGTAGCGTATGCAACTGGATTTGTGGTAACCAGCTTGATTGCTACCGGTTATCTGATGGAAACGAAATGTGGAACCAGAACTCAGCAGTATTACCGTAGAACTGAAAAACATATTAAGAAATATAATCAGCTGAAGCCTAGAGTAGTAGAACTTTGGATGACCCATACTACTGAAAACCAGGCTACTTACGGTTACTGCCAACAGCAAGGAATTTATCTAGCGGCTAAAAAACATGGGCAGCTGGATGCTTTTTATGAAGCAAAAAGAAAAGTTTCAAGAGTGAAGATACCGCATTTTTAGAAGATGAAACCACAACCAAAACAGAAACTTGAACAATTAGTTGAAGATCAGGAGATAGTAGCAGATCAAGAAGCTTTAGCTGAAGTTGAAGAATCACAACTAAAAGTTTCTCCTTATCGGACTGATGAGGATCTTTCCTACAGATTAGATATTCCTCGAGATGTTGCAGGATTGGTTGGGTTGTTGGAAGAGAAGGAGAGATTACAGAATATTGATGAACCAGGATTCGTTGTCACTCCGGCTGCAGGGCGTGCAGCATTGCTCGGTGGTCTAGGCTCGATCATAGCAGCATTTGGATTAGCATATTATAATATTCCAGAAACTCTCGGCTCATTTCTATTGTTTATTGCTCCTAGTATTATTGGAATAGCGGCAGCCTATGGTCTAGCAGAAAAAAACTTCTACAAACGCAAAAAAGAATTTCAGCAACAAAAAGCAGAAAATGTTCCTTTGATCGAAGCGATCGGTCAAAAGCTCTCCCACTACGAAAAAATTCACAGACTGAGCGATATCACTTTAGTTGATGATCCTGAATTAGGCTATTCTTTAGGCAGGGTTATTAAAAATAGTAAGGGGGAATTGGTCCTTCATACGACCTATCATAAATTACAAAGAAGCCATGCTCCTGAGATCGATAATCGTTATTGGATAAGAACGTCGGAAGAAAAGCCTCTAGCTCAAGCAAATATAATCTCTATCCTGAAACCATCGATCCAATTAAGCGGTGATGATCTGCGTTCTCTGGAAGAAGGGACGCCGGTGTTGTGCGTATCTACAGAACTCCTTACATCAAAACCAGCAGACCATTTCTCCGAGCATGGGTTTATTGATAATAAAAATACAGATGATATTTTCAAGATTCGTACTCTTAGAACATTTCAGGGGCCGGGAGAACATTGGTATAAATTTAATCAAGTGCAAGAAGGAAAAATTAATGCTTATCTTTTAGTTCCAGAGATCAAGTAGAGAATTCTCACTTGGTTTTTCGTAGCTTCTTGAACAATTCTTTTTCAGTCCCAAAAAGATTTTTTTCTTTTGAAAGATTTAAATAATTCCCTTGATTTGAAAAGGTATGGAAGACGAATCTATTTTTTTGGATCATCTAGGAGACACTCCACGAATGAGAGTACTTCAATACCTGATAGAAGGACGCGACTTTGATTATACGCTTACTGATCTGCTTAACTCAGGTGTAAGTTGGGGTACTTTAAATACCTTGGTCCCTAAACTTTTGGAGTTAGGGATAGTTATCAAGACGAGAAAGATTGGCAGGGCCACGCTCTATAAAATAAATCAAAATAACTTTGCTGTTGTACAATTGGTTGAATTATACAATAACTTGCTATTTGAAAAGTTAAGCCAAGTCGAAGGACAAACTAAAAAGAAAATTGAATTGACAGTTTAATCCATCGCAAATAATTTCATCAATTCTTTAAACTCAGCTTCTTCTCCAAGTTCCTGCAAGCGTTCGTAAACTCTTTCATATCTTTTTACTGCTTTGTAGGTTTCAAATCCGGCAATGGTATAGGATTCTTTTTTCGGCAAAACAAGAAGTTGTCCTTGAATACGATTTCTTACCGAGTCTGCGATAAGACCGTCTGTTGCTTTGTCAATTCGTGTTCCACGGAAGTAATCGGCCGCAGCGTAGGCTAGTGCCAAACCACCTACTGTTCCACCCACAATCATTTCTAATTCCATTAGTCTCCCCGTTG
>JACPIL010000093.1 GCA_016188105.1 Candidatus Woesearchaeota archaeon
ACTTGATCCTATCAATTTAGTTATGTCAGTGCGATCGAAATCAGAAAGATACCAATAGCAAGCACGAAAAAAAGCCCAAGACATCCTCGGGGTATAAGTTGTTTGTAATTCCGGAAGCACGTCCTCTGGTTTGGACCCTTGCTTTGATAGTATTCCTACCACTTTCTCTAACGTTTCATAAATTTCTTCATCAGAAAGAAACGGTTTTACAGGTAAATTAATTGACATTAAAAAATACTAGAGAGCTTTACTGTTTTTAAGATTTGTGAAATTTGTTGGAAAAGTCGCCTTGGCCGTTCGTTCGGAAAATTTCTTGATGTAAGTTCTGAGGAAATTTTATCTTAACTTTGTGCAAGCAATTGCTTAGCCTCACTCACATCTTGGCCATGGCGGCGCCTTTTCTTAATTGCATATAGTGCATCTCCACAATCTATTTAAAGAATAAGGGTGTTGATAAAAGATGGTCAAAAATGAGGGTAGGGCTTACGTTTTCAGATGTTCTTCTTGTTCCTAAAAAGACCCCTCTCCGCTCAAGAGCAGAAGCTGACCTACGGACAAAATTTACTAAAAATATTTCTTTAAATGTTCCTTTAGTAAGCTCTAATATGGCCACTGTTACTGAACATAAGATGGCTATCGCCATGGCTCGAGAAGGCGGCTTAGGTGTTATCCATCAATTTAATACTTTAGAAGAGCAGCTCGAAGAAGTTAAGAAAGTTAAACGCAGTACCAGCCATGTGATTGAAAATCCTATTTCTGTCCCACCCACAATAACTGTAGGAGAAGCAGTTACGATCATGAAAACTGAAGGTGTTACCAGCCTCTTAGTTGTTGATAGCGAGGAATTGATAGGAATTTTTACCTCTCGAGATTATTTGTTTGAAGAAAATCTAAATAAAAAAATTTCTGAAGTGATGACCACCAAAGAACGCTTGATTACTGCTTCATTCGGGATAGAATTAGAAGAAGCAAAAGCAATTCTCCACCAACATCGTATTGAAAAGTTGCCGTTGTTGGAAAATGGAAAATTGCGAGGCTTAATTACAACTAAAGACCTACGCAAGCTGGAACAATGGCCTAATGCCTGCCGTGATGAAAAAGGCCGCTTACGAGTAGGAGCAGCAGTAGGAGTGAAAGATACCATTGAAAGATCGAAAGCGCTTATTGAAGCTGGCGTAGATGTGATCATTTTAGATATCGCCCACTGTCATTCAGAATTAGCGATTCAACGCATAAGGGAGTTCAAACAGAATTTTCCCAAAGTTGATTTGATGGCAGGAAATATTGCAACCGCAGAGGCAGCTAAAGATTTGATTGAAGCTGGAGCAGATGGATTGAAAGTCGGCATCGGCCCATCAGCAGTATGTACGACCAGAATTATGTCCGGCTCAGGAGTGCCGCAACTGACGGCCATTATGGATGTAGTTTCAGTAGCTAAATGGTATGGAGTTCCAGTCAGCGCAGATGGCGGGATGCAATATCCCGGAGATGTGGCAAAAGCAATTGCCGCTGGCGCTTCAACAATCTATTCTGGCAGTTTTTTTGCAGGAACAGATGAAGCGCCCGGATTTATCATCACCAAAGATGGAAAACGCTACAAACGCTACATGGGTAGTGCATCGTATGATAGCAATCATGAACGAAAAGAGAATATTGACGGAAAAAGGGTTAAAGAAAAATTGGATGTCTTTGTGGAAGGGGTAGCTATTTTAGTCGATTACAAGGGTTCTGTCCGGGAAGTGATAAAAGGATTAGTAAAAGGCTTGCAAAGCGGCATTAGTTATTGCGGTGCTTCCGACGTATTGGGAATGCAAGAGAATGCCGAATTTATGCAGATAACCAATAATGGCTGGGAAGAGAGCAAAAGCAGGGGAAGCAAATTAAGCGAGTGAGTCACCACTTTACAGGGATAAATTTATAAAGCTCTTAAGATCAGCGAGGGTAATGGCGCTTGACTATTCCTGTTTATCTGACACGAGAAAAGAGAGAATTTCTGATATTGTAGAGCTTTCGGAAGATGCTGGGAGAAAACCAAAAAGGCTGAAATTAATAAGACCTTTGGAAGAAAAGGTTGCGGAAGGTATAGAAGAAACTCAAACAGGTTGGCGATATCTTGACCATCTAGGAGCAGAATATCATACTTTGGTCGAAAAAGGATACGGAACTTCTGTCGAAAATAGGACCTCCAGACAGGAGGAAATTGCTCGTATCCTGGTTGAAAGCACTGCTCCTTACATCACTCAACTGGTTAAAATGATAGTAAAAGGTCCAGGAATCGAGATACGTCAATATGGACAAAAAAGAGTGTTTAAGATCCGCGGTTCTAAAACTCATCTTCATGATCTAATACAAGAGGGTATGGCTGCATTCTACCAAAATCTTCAAAAATACAATCCTGAAAGAGGAAGCATGAGTACATTCATTCCTTATGCCATGCTTAAGCATTTGTATCTGGCTGCTAATGAAAACCGTGGACTATTGATTTTACCACAACGTTTAGCAAGTAAGGTAGAGAAAATTATTGCTCAGAGCATTGACTATAGAGATGCGATTGAAAAGATTATGGAAACAGTAACATGGCATGATGGAGAGATTAATTGGGATGTAGCTTCCACTTTATATCATGGCGTTAAAAATGATAGAATTAATATCTGGCAACCAATCAAATATCTGGGTAATTGTGAAAGCAAGGATCTATTTGAAGGGCGGCATTTGAAAAATGGGGCTGAAAGCCCAGAGGAAACTGTTTCAAAAAATGTTTCTATGAAAGCAGCCCTATCCCAACTTTCCCCGGTAGAGAGGACGATAGTACAAGCCCGGTATGGTTTTATTGACGGGATCGAATTAGAAAGGCCCGAGTTAGCAAAAAAATTAGGCATTACCAGACAACGAGTGGGACAACTTGAAAAACAAGCATTACAAAGATTGCGCGATATTTTGACTCAAGCCCATTAAGAATTCTCAATTATAAGAAATACTTTTTTAAAGAGAAATAAAATTATCTTAAGAGATGGAGTTGCCAAAGAATTACGATCCAAAAGAAGCTGAACCTAGATGGCAGAAGTTCTGGGAAGAAAAAGAAATATTTGTCTATCATCCTGATCCAAAGAAAGAAACCTATGCAGTAGACACACCTCCGCCTACTGTCTCTGGCAAGATGCATATGGGACATGCTTTCAGTTACACCCAGCAAGACATCGTAGTACGATACCAGCGCCTGAAAGGAAAAAATGTATTTTTTCCATTTGGTACTGATGATAACGGCTTACCTACTGAAAAATTGGTGGAGAAGAAAAAGAATATTCTTTCGGCCAAGATGCAGCGGGAAGAGTTTGTCAAGATCTGCAATCAGGTCATCGAGGAAGAAAAGCCTAAATTTATCCAAAGCTGGAAAGACATCGGCATGTCTGCTGATTTCAAGCGTTCTTATTCCACCATCAACCGTCATTGCCAGATCACTTCGCAAGCTTCCTTCATCGATCTATTCAAGAAAGGACGAGTGTACCAGCAAGAATCTCCGGGAACTTATTGCGTACTTTGCCAGACTGCCATTGCCCAAGCAGAGTTCGAGTCAGTAGATATGAAATCACATTTCAATGATATCGCTTTCTCTACAGGTGGAAAACAGCTCATCATCTCTACCACCAGGCCGGAATTGCTTCCGGCGTGTGTAGCTCTGTTCTATAATCCTACCGACGAGCGCTATCAATCTTTGAAAGGAAAAAAAGCAAGAGTACCTATCTTCAATCATGAAGTTCCCATTCTTGCTGATGAAGCGGTCCAGAAAGACAAAGGAACCGGTCTGATGATGGTCTGCACTTTTGGAGATAAAGAGGACGTCGATAAATGGTTCCGCTTTAAACTGCCGCTACGCGCGGTGTTTGAAAAGAATGGCAGGATGAACGAATTGGCCCTTGACTTTAAAGGCTTAAAGATCAAAGAAGCACGACAAGCCATCCTTGATAAATTAAAAGAACAAAACTTACTGCTCAAGCAAAAAGAAATTATGCATGACGTCAATGTGCATGAACGCTGTAAGACTGAGATTGAATTTTTGAAGACAACCCAATGGTATATCAAAGTCTTAGATAAAAAAGAAGAGCTGCTAGAATTAGCCAACCAGATCACCTGGTACCCCCAGCATATGAAAGTACGTTACGATCATTGGGTGCAAAATTTGAATTGGGACTGGTGCATCTCACGGCAGCGGCACTTTGGTATTCCTATTCCTATCTGGAGCTGTGTAAAATGCAAGAAACATCTCTTGCCTGAAATGAAAGAGTTACCGGTTGATCCAACCGTACAGAAACCAACTAAGCCCTGCTCCTGCGGTTCTACTCAATTCAAAGGAGAGACTGATGTTCTGGATACCTGGGCCACTTCTTCTGTGACTCCCGAGATCGCTAAGAATTGGGTCAGCAAAGGCGAGTATGATTACAGATATGATGATCAACCATTCGATCTCCGCCCCCAAGCACACGATATTATCAGAACCTGGTTATTCTATACGGTCGTAAAAAGTTATTATCACCACCAGCGTGTTCCCTGGAAGAATGTGGTGATCTCCGGCCATGCTCAAGATCCTCACGGAAAAAAAATGTCTAAGTCCTTGGGAAACATTGTTGAACCGCAGGAGATGATCCAGAAATACTCTTCCGATGCACTGCGCTTCTGGGCGGCTGGTTCTAAGCTTGGGGATGATCTGCCATTCCAAGACAAAGATCTGCTTACCGGACAAAAGTTCGTGACTAAATTGTGGAATGCTTCCAAATTTGCGCTTATGCACTTAGAAGATTACAAGGAGAAAGAAAAGGAAAAAGTTACAGAAGTTTTTGATAAATGGCTATTAAGCAAATTGCATAAAGTGATTAAGGAAAGTACTGAATCATTTGATATTTATGAGTATGCCAAAACCAAAGCAGAAGTAGAACAATTCTTTTGGCATACCTTCTGTGATAATTATTTAGAGATTGTCAAGGATCGATTGTATAATCCTGATACTCGTGGAGATGAAGAGAGAAAAAGCGCGCAATATGCATTGTATCATAGTTTGCTGGCAGTCTTGAAGATGGCTGCACCGATCATGCCGCATATCACGGAGGAGATCTATCATCTGTATTTTGCGCAAAAAGAAGGAAAGAAGAGCATCCATATTTCTTCATGGCCATTATTTGATCAGAAATTAGTTGATGAGAGATCAGAGTTAGTAGGAGATATGGGAGTGGATATCATTAATACGGTCAGGAAGTATAAGTCAGAGCAACAGCTGTCTATGAAAGAAAGTTTTAGTAAATTGATCTTAGGCAATGATGATCTGGAATTCCATGAGATGATCAAGGGTATGCAAGCTGATCTGAAGGCGGTTCTGAATGTCAAAGAGATCTTGTTTGCGGGACAGACATCATTAGAGAGTGATAAATTTGGGATTAAGATTGGTCTAGTAAAATAGTCATTTTTCCTTATTTTTAGCTTGTCCTTCCGAAATGTTTATAACCAAAATAAGCTGA
>JACPIL010000095.1 GCA_016188105.1 Candidatus Woesearchaeota archaeon
AAAGCAGATAATGGGGGGAGACCTTCCTTCTAATGTACAAGGGCTTCTAGGTTGTTGGTCTTGGGTTGAGACCATAAACTCACAAGTATGTTTGCTGATGGAGCATGCTAAGGATGAAAATGGATATTTTATCGCCCACGAGTTAGGCCATTTGTTACATCATTCCATAAGACCTGACCTATTTTATTCTGATGATTTCAACAATACTTCCGATGATGCTGAGCTTCGTAGGACAAATTTAACAGAAATGATTGCCCATGCTGCTGGTTTGTTATTTGCTCCTTTTGCTAACAAAGTAGTTGATTCTGTAAAGAATTTAGAATCAATCTACTTGGAAAGAAACCTGCTTGATGAACCTCTTTTAACACCCTATAGCTTTTCGCCGGAAGAAGATTATAGAAGTGGAAAAACACACCGCGGAGGATATACTGCAGCAGAGTTCGTTCTTTCTAAGGGAGCAAATATCCGCAAATTTGTCGAAATGGATGTATCTGAAGCAGAAAAAGAGTTGGAAAAATTGGGATATTCTACTGGATTATTTATTGAACCAGAAAAACCTGAACAAACAGTTGAACCTGAGCAAATTTCAGAAGAAGATGAAATTGCGATTTCTGATCTCTTGCGAATAATTCCAGACTAAAGATTTATTTAAAATACCATTTTCCACACAACCATGGATATCTATCAACCAGCAGAAGACTCGTACTTATTACAGAAGTTTGTCAGACGTTATGCTACTGGAAGAGTTTTAGATGTTGGAACTGGTTCAGGAATTCAGGCTCTTACTGCTATGGGTGTGCCAAGTGTGCGGGAAGTTGTAGCTGTGGATGTAAACCAAAACGCTGTTGAGTCCTTACAGGATGAACTCACCAAGCGAAAAATTCGTAAAGTAAAAGTTCTGCAGAGCGATTTATTTGAAAATGTGGAGGGGCATTTCAACGTCATTATCTTTAATCCTCCTTATTTGCCGGAGGATAAAGGAGTTGAAGATAAAGCGATCTACGGGGGCAAGAAAGGCTGGGAAGTTTCTGATCGTTTTTTTCAGGGCGTTTCAAATTATCTATTTCCGGAAGGAACGGTATTGTTTTTGTTTTCTTCTCTGACCAATAAGCAGAAGATTGATGAGATTTTAGAGCATAATTTCTTGCAGTGGGAGGAATTAGAAGAGGAATAAGTTGCCTTCGAGAGATTGTATGTCTATAAAATTACGAAAACTCAGCTGCTGCGACAACTGGAAGGAAAACTGCTAAGGAATGTTCATTATTTTGCAGAGGGAAAGCGGGGAATTGTGTATGTTGGACAATTTGATAAAAGCTTAGTGATCAAGAAACAGATTCCGGTAAAGAAACGCACTATAACTGTAGCAGTAAAAGTCAAGAAAAAAGAAAGCAAAGCGGAGGATGCCATTGCCAGCGAAGTGCATTGGCTGAAAGTGTTGAATGAGCGCGCTATCGGTCCGCGGATGCTATTTTCCGGAGAGGAGTATGTCGCCTATGAGTTTGCTGAGGGGGAACACATTGAGGAGTGGCTGCCGAATGCTACTAAGGTAGATATACAAAATGTGTTGAAATCGGTCTTTCAGCAATGTTATGTGATGGACAAATTAAACGTGAATAAAGAAGAGATGCATCACCCCATGAAACATATTATCGTTGGCAAGGATGGGAATGCGACGTTGATTGACTTTGAACGCTGTTATGAAACGGAAAAACCGCACAATGTGACACAGTTTACTGATTTTGTAGGCAAGCAAAGAGCGATGCTGGTGAAGAAAGGATTTGATTTTACATTGAAGGAATTACGAGAAGCTGCTGCAATGTATAAAGAAAAGTATGATGCGAAAGAGTTTGAGAAGATTGTGAAGTTGATTAAGTGATTTTTTTCTTATTCCTTGGTTTTCTGATATACCGCTGGCATCCATTTTCTTTCGTGTACTCTCGCGGTTAAAGATAAGATAGGATGTAAGTCTAACTTGTTAGGTAGAAATGATTTAATCCAAAGACTATTTTTAGGAGCATATTGTCCAAGGCTGAGATGGACTAGATTTTCATGATGTGAAACATAAATTAACCCCTTTCTCATAAGGTTGGAGTTGGCTTTCTCCAGGCAATTCATAATCTCCTCTCTGGTTAGACATTCTCCAAAATATCCTATAGCGTTAGAAAGATAAACTCTTGAGTAACTCGATTCCTGCTGAGCAAGCTCCATCATATCGCCTGGTTGGGATATACTTAGATGCTGTAATTTTTGTCGAATTTTTTCTAATCTCTTGTCTTTCCAAAAATAGCTGATACTTTTTTCTGCTTCGTCATCAATGTCAGATCCATACTTTAGAAAGCCACTAAAATATCCTCTTTGCAATGCTTCGGCTCTTTCTTTGATATACTCAAGCTGCTCTAGGGAGGTATCAAACACCTTGACTTTTCCAGCAAATTCCAACATCGCGAAAGCCTGATCACCCGATCCTCCAACGGCTATAACGCTATCTTCTAATGTTAAATCTAATCCTCTGATAATGGCTCTCAAGTTTTCGTTGGTGTGTGTATAAGATAGTGTCATAGTTCCTTAATAATACTCAACTTTCCCTTCAGCATAAATTCCTTTCTTTAATTCTACCGGGCGCCATTCGTCAATAACTAAGGTTGCTTCTAACCATTCTGCTAATTCTTTTGGATTTCCAATCGTGGCAGAAAGACCGATGATCTGTGGCTTGATCAGATTCTTTAGAAGCGTCAAAATAATTTCCAAGGTCGGTCCTCGGGAAGCATCATTCAATAAATGAATTTCATCGACAATGACTACTTTCACTTCTGAAAGCCAGCCAACTTTATGCCTCAGAAGCGAATCTAGTTTCTCAGTGGTAAGGATAAGAACATCATATTTAGCTAGATAATCAGATTCAGAATCAACGTCTCCGGTAGATAATCCTACTTTGTACTCTGAGCCTCTGAAGACATTAAGGTATTCTTTGTATTTTTCTGATCCCAAGGCTTTGAGGGGGACTAAATAGATAGCTTTACCATTACCGAGTGTATTATATATAGCCATGGTGGCGATCAAAGTCTTACCGGAAGCGGTGGGAGCACATGCAAGTAATGATGTCCCTTCTAACAATCCTGCTTTTACTGATTTTTCTTGAATAGGAGTAAGGGTGGGAAAATTACGGTATTGTTTTTTGAATGGTTCAGGCAAAGGTAAATCATCTAAATTCATATCTAGTCTCTGGAAGATGAATCTTTATAATTCTTTAGGACTTTAATTATGGTAAATGATAATCAAAAAGAGCAGTTTACCAGAACTTAGTTCCAGAACTATGTTTTATCATTCACAAATGATGAACGTCCAAAAGCCTAGAATTTTTGGGGATTACGGCTCCTCTGCCGGGATACTGATTTTTAGGCCGTTTTTTTTACGAAAGACTTATAAATCGTTTTTTGGTATTAACCGGATACAAAGTGTCTTAGGTAGAGCTTTACCTCGGTAGGGCTCTCAGCTTTGGGTCCCATCTATAGGATCGAAACAAGCGAACTTTCGAGGTTTGCGGTTCGGAATTCTTAGGATGGGACTAGTAAACTGAGGAAAAGAGTTTGGAAAAAACATATTCAAAACACGGAGGTGTGTTTTAAATGAAAGTTAAAAAGATGGTTAAGCGCATTCTTGCTGTAGGCGCAGGAGCAACTATGCTCGGTGCAACAGTAATGGGTGCAATGGCTGCAGATTTAAGCGAATATCCCGATATGTTCGTATCTGACGGTGTATTTAATGGTCTTATGGTTGTAGGTGAAAACGCTGCAGCTGTAGACAACTTAGCAATGACTGACATTGCTGCAAGCATGAAATATCACGGAACAGACAGCGGTGCTACTGTATCTGTTGAAGGAGACGCTTTCTTAGTCAAGAGCGGAACTGATGAACTGGAATTTGGAGAATCGATTGGTCCAGCCTCACAGGGAGTAGTAGACTTCCTTGACTCAGAGGATTTAGCTGCATTGGCAGATGGAACTTTTGCAAATTCGCAAGGATCTTTTAAGTATGAACAGTTCTTGCATTTCGACCAAGCTAGAATCAACACTACCTATGCAGAAGACGATGAGGATGTTACTGCACTCTTTGTAAAAGTGCCAGATAACTTTCTCTTTGCCCGATACGAGTTAAACTTCCTTGAAGCAGCAGAATCTGACGTTGACGTGTCAGACAGCTTTAAGCTCGACGATTATGAAGATAAGACTCTAACCATGCTTGGCAAGTCTTACAATATTGTAAAAGCTCGCTCAGCAGATTATAGTGGAGC
>JACPIL010000094.1 GCA_016188105.1 Candidatus Woesearchaeota archaeon
AGAATACTTTGTTCTATCTCTATGAACTCTTTAGAGGCGTATTTTATTTTTTCACCAAGGATTGCTTTCGATATGGGGTCATGCTCTCGTACCATAAATACCTTTTCTTTCGTTTTTTTATAAGCCATGTGCATCCTAAACCTTATAACTATTTAATCTTTTTGATGATACTCAATTCATGTTTTAATTCTAAATTCTGATTTTCTAATATATTTGAACTTAAAAGTGTTTTATTCATCTCAGCTATCAAATCTTTTCTTTGTTTACCCATTAACATTTCATATCCGACAACATAGATAAAAGGAAGCACAATTAATTCTACAGATAACCACATTAAAGCCCGTTGGGTATCCATAAAACTTAGAACAGTAAAAACGATAGCAAATATAGTTGCAAACAGTGAGAGTTCGTAATTCCTTTTATTCACAAATGAACGGAAAATCTTCCATTTAAATGAATTATTACAATTCAACCACTATTTCCCACAACTAAAAACTATTTAAATCAGTGGTTTCCAATCCAATATCCCATATAAAAGAAATAAAAAAGTAACTACTCCAGAAAGAAACATAACTACCAAAAAAGATGACAAATCTTTATGTAGTTCAGGAGTTTACGTATTAAAAAAAAGGGGGCGGCAGTAGTTTTTTATTGCTAGCATTGACGAAGACGGAAGAAAGAAAGCGTAGGGGCATCTCTCTCCGTCATAAAAAAGGTGATTGAGATGGAACATAGAAGCGTATTGGCAGAACAACGAGGAGTACCGGTTAAAAGATATTTTACCAAAGAAGGAATAAGTCCTTTTGAAATGTGCAGATACGAAAAAAGAACCTCTACCATCAAAAATCCTGACGGTTCTTTGGTTTTCCAGATGAATGATGTCGAAGTCCCCTCTTTTTGGACTCAAGTTGCAACGGACATTCTTGCTCAAAAATATTTTCGTAAAGCCGGAGTTCCACTTAGAAATGAAGAAGGCGAATTACTATTAGATGAAAACGGCAAAGTAATTACCGGCAGCGAAACCAGCATTAAACAAGTTGCGCATAGGATTGCCGGCTGTTGGAAACATTGGGGCGAACGCTACGGATACTTCGCATCCCCACGAGATGCTGCCGTTTTCTATGAAGAGATGGTTTTCATGATCATCAATCAGTTCGCCGCACCTAATAGTCCGCAATGGTTTACCACCGGCTTGAACTGGGCCTATGGATTGACCGGCCCAGCACAGGGACACAGTTATGTTGATCCCATCACTAAAAAATTAGAATTTTCTAAAGATGCATATACGAGAAATCAGCCTCACGCATGCTTTATTCAATACGTCAATGACGACTTAGTACGTGAAGGCGGCATTTTTAGTTTGCTCACTCGCGAAGCTCGCATCTTCAAATACGGAAGCGGTACGGGAAGCAACTTTTCCAACCTTCGGGGAAAAGGAGAACGACTTTCCGGAGGAGGCCAGAGTTCAGGTCTGATGAGCTTCCTCAAAATATTTGACGTAGCAGCTGGGAGTGTTAAATCAGGAGGCACCACTCGACGGGCAGCCAAGATGGTCTGCCTGGATCTAGATCATCCTGAGATAGAAGAATTCGTATGGTGGAAAGTTAGAGAAGAAGAAAAAGTAGCCAGCTTAGTTACTGGAAGCAAGATCCTCAGCCACAAATTATCAAAGTTGATTGAGCTAGCCAAAAACAAACAAAATGCGCTGCAGGATAAAGAAGTGCAGCAAGCCCTGTATGAGGCTGCCGAGAGTAATATTCCAGTTAATTATCTTGTCCGCGCTTTGGATCTAGCTAAGCAAGGATACCAATTGCCGTTGAATGAATTCGATACCCATTACGAGTCCGATGCCTACATTACTGTCTCCGGACAGAACAGTAATAATTCCGTAAGAATCCCTAATGCCTTCTTTGAAGTGCTGGAAAAGAATGGGAAATGGCAGTTGAAGGGACGGATTACCAAGGAAGTTATGAAAGAGATCCCAGCAGAAAAATTGTGGGATGACATCGGCTACTGCGCCTGGGCTTCTGCCGATCCAGGATTGCAATACGATACCACTATCAATGAATGGCACACCTGCCCAGCAGGAGGAAGGATCAACGCCAGTAACCCTTGTGTAACTGGCGATACTTTGGTTTTGACAGAAGAAGGAAAATGGAAGCGTATTGATTCTATCGTTGATGAAGAAACAACCATTCTTACCAATACTGGAGTTATTATTCCTGCAAATATTAAAGGCTCCTTTAGCACCGGAGTTAAACCTGTTTACAAGCTTACTACTAACGCAGGTTACGAGCTTAAATTAACTGCTGACCATAAAGTGTTTACAGTTAACAGGGGTTTTATTCCAGCATGTGAGCTTACTAAAGATGACCGAATTCTTCTTCCAGCTTCTACCGTAGCAGAGATCAAGGAACCAGAAGATCCAACCTTTAACCAGTTGGTAGGTGTGTATCTTGGAGATGGTTGCGGAACATCTGAACATGGTGTTCAAATTACCATGGAGAAAGAAAGAGAAACTCCTATTCTGCAAAAGTTCGCTTCATATACAGAAGAAAACTATGAAAGGCAAACTCACAAATCATCACCTGCTCTGGTAACTCAACGCCAAACCAGTGCAGCATATGTTATAACCAATACTATACTAAAGGAAAAACTAGCATCAGTTGTGGATCTCTCTTTGTATGGACATGAAAAATGCATCCCTCAAACTATTTTTGAAGCAGGATTAGGAGTTCAAAAGTATGTGCTTCAAGGATTATTCACTGCGGACGGAACTGTTGCGAACTACGGAGAGAAATCACAATACGTTGCATTAGATTCAACTAGCTTAAAACTTCTTCAAGATGTTCAGATTCTCTTGCTCGGTTTCGGGATTAAAACTAAATTGTACAAGAATCGCCGCGCTGGAAAAACAACTGCATTACTTCCTGATGGAAAAGGAGGCCTAAAAGAATATGCAGTAAAAGAAATGCATTCACTCCGCATCAGCAGATCCAGCCGTGTTCTCTTTGAAGAACTAATTGGATTCATGCCTGAGTCTCCTAAGCAGAAAAAATTGGAAGAGCTAAACAAAACAGTTGCTACTTACAAGGATTATCCTATCGACGCAGTTGAAAGTATAGAATATGTAGGTGAACAGCAAGTATATGATCTAACAGAACCAATTACCAGCACCTTTGTGGCTAATGGGATTACCATACACAACTGTTCTGAGTATATGTTCCTCGACGACACTGCCTGTAACTTAGCTTCTATCAATTTAATTAAATTTTACGACGAAGGAAAAGAAGAATTTGATGTCGCCGGTTATCGACATGCAGTACGTTTGTGGACAGTGGCACTGGAAATTTCTGTCTTGATGGCTCACTTTCCGTCAGAAGAAATCTCTCGCAAGAGTTTCGAATACCGAACTTTAGGGTTAGGATATGCTAACATTGGTACTCTGTTGATGTTACAGGGCGTTCCCTACGACAGCGATAAAGCCAGAGCTATCGCCGGCGCTATGGCGGCAATTATGACCGGAGATAGTTATGCCACTTCCGCGGAATTGGCTTCCACTCTTGGACCATTTGAACGTTATCCTGAAAATAAAGAATCCATGCTGCAGGTGATGAGAAATCATCGACGAGCTGCCTATGATGTAGAAGGATATGAAGGATTAAAAATTAAACCGCATGGCATCAATCAAGAAATTTGTCCTGATGCATTACTGGAAGCGGCGCATGATTCCTGGGATAGAGCATTGGAATTAGGAAAACAATTTGGGTACAGAAACGCGCAGGTGACAGTCATCGCTCCGACCGGCACTATAGGCTTAGTTATGGATTGTGATACTACTGGAGTGGAGCCGGATTATGCCCTAGTAAAATACAAAAAATTAGCAGGCGGAGGATTCTTCAAAATTGTCAATCAATCTGTTCCAAAAGCCTTGCACAGATTAGGCTACACTCCGCAGCAAATAAAAGAAATCGTTACCTATTGTTTAGGACGAGGAACTTTGGAAGAAAGTCCGGCTATCAACCGCGAGGCTTTAGCACGAAAAGGATTCACTACCAAAGCTCTCGAAGCAGTAGAGAAAGGGATGCGCAATGCCATGGATGTTCGCCACATTTTCAACAAGTGGACTATTGGTGAAGAATTGCATAGTAAGTTGATGAACGGTAAGAGTGGAGATTTGTTGGGTGCTTTAGGATTTTCTGATGCTGAAGTTGTGATAGCCAACGAATACATCTGCGGCACCATGACTTTGGAAGGAGCTCCGCATTTGCGCATGGAGCATTACGAAGTATTCGATTGTGCCAATAAATGCGGAATCAAAGGAAAGCGTTACATCCATCCTTACGGACATTTAAAAATGTTGGCAGCAGTACAACCATTCATTTCCGGAGCGATTTCCAAGACCATCAACATGCCGCCAGAATGGACAGTTGAACAGATCAAGAAAGCATATTACGATGCTTGGACCATGATGATCAAAGCAGTTGCTCTGTACCGAGATGGTTCAAAGTTATCACAACCGCTTAATGCAACTTTGGAACAGCATCCTGAATTGAAGAGAATGCTGGAAGAAACTAAACAAGAAGCACCAGCAATGACTAAAGAAATAATCAGAAAGAAATCCAAAGTAGGCGGGCAAATGCTGACCTTATCGGCAGTGATGTATGAAGGAAAAGTTTCCGAAGTTTCTTACAAATTTGCCGGATTGTCGCCGGTACAGGAAACTATGATGTCTGCAGTAATTAATCTTGTTAACTTCGGATTGCAAAATGGATTCACTCCTTCCTTGATTGCTGAGAAAAGTTTGAATGTCAAAGGGCATCCCTTGATCACAGAATTGAGAATGTTCCTGCAGGAATTTGAAGAAGTAGATAATACAGTAATGGTTGAAACATCTATTGTTAGCAATCCTGTTGAAGAAACAAAAGAAAGCTGTCGATCTTGCGGAGCTTCTCAGATGCGCAGAAATGGAACTTGTATGCTGTGCGAGGTATGTGGTGAAACTAGCGGTTGCTCGTGAGACTGGAATGAAATGGAAGTCTCACTTGACAGGATTTCCCTGGAAAATCATGAAAAGATTTTCGGGGTGCCAGAAAAGTCGTTGCTTTTCTGTGCATGAAGAAGAAAGATGAGAAATAGTTCTCGTTCATTTCACTTGGTGCTCTTTCTGCAGTTGATGCGCAAACGCGAC
>JACPIL010000019.1 GCA_016188105.1 Candidatus Woesearchaeota archaeon
AAGTAAACCCGGAGAGAATGTAACCCGCTACTGCTCCGGAGATGGTATATCCTAGCAGTACGAGGGGAAAGATAAATATCGGCTTTAGTATGGAATTAAGCCCACGCAACCAAGCTTGAGTTCTAAATTCATGGGTTCCATTCAAAAAACCGTCGCTGTATAGGCTAAATAATGCAGTGGGAATAATAATCGCTGAAGATAAACGGATATACTTAACTAAAGAAGGATCTTTAAAAAAATGAGCTAGCAAATCTGCTCCGAAGAAAAATACTGCGGTTACTATTGCTGAGGTTAGAAGTTGAATAAAAAAAGCAGTGTTAAATAAAGCTTCTTTCTGTTCAGGATGAGCAGAAATTTCTTTTGCTAGTGCTTGTGGTAAACCACGCATAAGTAACGTTTGAGTTAAGAGCATCAGAGAAAGGATAATGCCTATCACTCCATACTCTGCTGGGCCCAATAATCTTCCTAATCCGACATGGACAGTATAACCTGAAACAAGAAATACGAATTGTGCTAGGAACAGATATGCTGTTCCCCGAGAAACAGATTCAGTCATTAGGTATATTTCTCCAACAAATATCCTAGTTGCTGGAGTCCAGCGCTTGCAATTAACAATCCTACTACTATCGGCAGACGCGGATTAGTTTTATTTTCTCTGAGAATATTCTTTGCTGACCACACTCTGAGCTTGACAAAACTTGCTACTTTTCCTACTTTTTTCTTGAAATGATAGTTGGCTCTACCTCTTCTTAATTGCCAGCGGATGAATGATGGTAGCGTGGTTCTTGCTTCATGGAAAGCATGCCCTTCCGGAACGTATTTGATAGGTATGCTGGCTTGTTCTAAACGATGAGAAAGTTCTGCATCTTCTGCTCCTAATTTGAGAGTTTCATCAAAAAGACCTATCTTATCAAAGACTGTTCTTCGCAGCGCACAGTTTCCGGCAGCGAGATGATTAGTAAAATTATCTGCAGAAACCACCCACATTTTTTCAAAACCTAATGAGCCCCCTCCTGGAAATCCCAGGTCTCCAAGAAAATTAGAGGAAGGAATTTTAGTTCCGCTGGTGACCGCAAATAGTTTTGAATCCTGGAAGAGAGGTTTCACTAAAGATGATAACCATTTCTCTTGGACCCAACAATCATCGTCGATGAATACGATAATATCTCCTTGCGCATATTTTATCCCCTGATTTCGGTTGAAGGGAATACCTTGTTTTTCGGGAATATTAAAATATCGTATCGGTAAAGAGAATTCCGGGGGCTGAAGAGAAATATTAGATTCATGGATAAATAGTATTTCAGCGGGATATTCTTTAATCTGGTCTTTGATGCTTCCCATAAGCCGATCTAATTTTTCCTTTCGTAATTTATCAAAAATGACCACGACAGAAATTAAAGGTCTCAGGCTTTTTTCTAATGTTTTTGTGCAATTAGTTTTTGCGCTTTTCACTTTGCTTCACCCATATTTTCTTGCAAAACATCATCAACGGTCCCTATATCAACACGACGATGGGCCCGTTCCACTTTAATCGGAAAAGAGCTGAATAGATTAGCTATAACCATCCCGGATTCTGATCGTGGTGGAAGTGAAGAATGTAAGATGCTTTCAATCATTTCTATGGTGTATAAATGCAAAGAAGCATTCACTAAATTTGACTTAGGGACAGCCGGCTTTTCTTCAAATCCAATTATTGTTTCATGTTCATCAACTTGGACGATGCCGTGCCGAGATAATCTTTCTTTTGCTCCTTCGTAGACGACGATTCGAGCAATTCCGTCTCTTTGGAATCCTTGTAGCATTCTAGAGAGAGGAAAAAAATTATTATCCTCTTGAAAAAGCAAGGTATCGCATGCTATCACTACGGTGTCGTCTCTTTCTATTCTTTCCAGAGCGTAGCGTAGATCTCCTTCAGATCCAAGACGATGCTCATTGTCCCAAACTTCGTTATTAAAAACGTGTTGAGCAGGTATTCCACTAGCAGTAGCCCAGGCAAGATAGTGTGGGAAATAACGAGCATTAGTATGTACAAAGATATCTTTGATTTTTAACCCTGCTCCTAGCAACTGTTCCAGCTGATATTGTATGACTGGTTTTCCGTTGATAATAACCAACCCTTTTGGTTTGTTTTCTACCCAGGTTCTCAATTGTTCTTTGTGATCGCCAGTGTAGGCAAGATAACTTGCTTCAAGCCTGGTTCCGAATCCCGCAGCAAGAATTAGAGCTTTCATTTTTTATTTTCTTCCTATTCCGTGATACACAAACCCTTCTTCGCGGATTAATTCTGGCTCATAGATGTTCCTTCCGTCGAAAATGATTTTTTCTTCCATCTCCTTCCCTATTTCTGTAAAGTTAATGCTTCTGAATTCATCCCATTCTGTAACCAGTAATAGAGCTGAACTTCCTTTAGCGGCCTCTTCAACTGATTCGCAGTAAGCTATATTGTTCATGTTGCTGAATATTTTTTTGGCATCTTCTGTTGCGACCGGATCGTAGGCTTTAATCTTGGCACCTAAAGCAAGGAGGTCTTTTATTATTTGGATCGAAGGTGCTTCCCGCATATCGTTGGTTTTTGGTTTGAAGGAAAGCCCTAGAATGGTAAAAGTTCTTCCGCTGATGTCGTTGTTAAAAACTTTTTGAACTTTCTGCACCATCATTTTTTTCTGGCGCTCATTGGCAAAATCTACTTCCTCAAATAATCTTGCTTTATATCCTTTTTGGTTGGCAGTGGCAATGAGCGCTTTTATATCTTTAGGAAAACAGCTTCCTCCATAACCTACTCCTGGGTTTAAGAAACGGGGATTGATCCGGTAGTCAAGTCCTAAGGCCATGGCGACTATTTTTATGTCTGCTCCGAGTTCATCACAGATGTTAGCCATCTCATTTATGAAGGAAATTTTTGTGGCAAGAAAAGTGTTGTTCGCGTATTTGATGACCTCAGCAGTTTCCCAATCCGTTTCAACTATGGGAAGGTAAGTCCTTAGTCTTCCTGAATATACCTTACGCATAATGCTGAAAGCCTGATCAGAATTGCTGCCTAGGACGATTTTGTCTGGATAGTTGAAAGCGCGAACCGCGTCTCCTTCACGAAGAAATTCAGGGTTAGCGACCAAATCAAAAGCTATTTGTTGCTTACAGTTTTCTTTAATAATTTCGGCTGTTTTTCTAGTCGTTCCTGGCGGGACAGTACTTTTGTTGACGATGACTTTGTATTCTTTGATGTTTTCGCCGATTGTTTTAGCGACCGCAAATACATAATTAAGATTAGCGGAACCGTCACCATTGCATGGAGTATTGACACAGTTAAAGATGACTTCGCCAAAAGCGACCGCCTCTGCTGCATTGGTGGTAAAGTGCAGCCTATTTTTCTTGCGGTTTTGGGCCACCAACTCCGGCAAGCCCGGCTCAAAGAAAGGAGCTTTTCCCTCTTCTAATAATCGTATTTTTTCCTGGTCGATATCAATGCAAATGACATTATGCCCAAGATTGGCTAAGCAGGCTGCAGTGGTAAGTCCTACGTACCCTACGCCAAAAATGCTAATTTTCATTTGTACACCTTTTTTGCTTCTTCTAATGATTCGAAGGTTCCTACGTCAAACCAATGCTCTTCAAAGATGAAGGCATGAACTTCTGAATCTTGAGCTAAATATTTTATGAGATTTCCCGGAGCATCTGCTTTCCCCATGGCGACTAAAATTTTGGTGCGTGGCAGATCTCCTTTTTTGAAAAGATAACAGGCAGTGCTGGCGAGACTGCTTTTTGGCTGGAGAGGTTTTTCTTCGAAATCTATAATCTTGCTTCCTTGCAAGATGCCCACGCCATACTTGCCTTTTAATTTCTGTGGATCTTTTAGATCGTGGAAAGCCACGACTGAGGCATTTTTGTTTTTGAAGAAATCAAGAAAGTGGCTTAAGGAAAAACCAAATAAATTATCCCCGGCGATGACTAAAAGGTCATCATTGATTTTTTCTTGCTGAACTGTAAAATGGATATCTCCAATCGCCCCTAGGCGATCTTCATTGCTCAGAGTTCCATCATTGAGAATTTTTAACTTGCAAGAAGTTTTTATGTTCTTACTCCACTCCATAAAGTCAGGATAGAATTTGTCATTGGTTACAATATAGACTTGGTTTAGGCCAGGAACTTTTTCCAATTCTACGAGGATATATTCGATTATAGTTTTATTCCCAACTTTGAGCAATGGTTTTGGGGTATTTTCTGTTAGGGGATATAATCTGGTGGCATAACCAGCTGCTAAAATAAGTGCCTGCATAAAGAAAAACAAAGGAAAACTGTTTAAAAGCGTTATGGAAGAGGGGTACTTGAAGATTCTTTTACCTTAATCCAGCTTGTTCGCGGAGAACATTAACTCCAGCTCTCGCGTTTGTAAATGCATGCGCTCGATCTTCCAATGGCAAATGTACAATTTGCCCCTATTGCGCTGCAGCAAGTGCCAAAGCATGAGCAACTTCTTCAGCTGCTAGGGCGCACCTAAGATTGCAGTCAGTATCTTTTCCAGTTTCTATGGCATTGATTAGGCTGTACATGCCGTCAATCATAAATTCTCGAGGATGATCTGCTTTTAGTTCAAGCGGTAGGTGTGTTGTTTCGTACGGATGGGTTTGTCCAGAGGAAGCGAAGATGCGGGATAAGCGCATCTCTTCGTATCGAACTCTGAAACCATTTTCAAGAATGGTTATCCTGCCCTTTGAGCCGGTAAACTCTAATTCGTAAATATAAGTATTATTCTCCTCTTTTCCTCTACCGGTGGCTAAAACTTGTACGTTCACATCTCTATCTTGAGGCGCAAAATAGTATTTTATTGTTCCATCAATATTAGGATCATCTGCTGTTGAAATATTTGTTATTGGGGAGTATATTCCTGAGACCGATTTAACTCCATCGAACAGTTTTTGCAGTAGCGCAGTAGTGTGCGGAAATACCGCAAGGACACCGCCGTTGTAGGTTGTTCTGATGGTTTGAAGGTTTCCAATTCCTCCGTTTTTTACGAAGTCTAATGTAGCCTTATGAAAGGTTTCATAATTTCTAGCATAGTTAACTTGAATTTTAGTGGCTTGATTCTGTTTTTCAAGCTCTGCTAATCTATCGTTTGCTTCAAGCGACAAGGCTAGCGGCTTCTCGCAATAAATTCCTTTTACTTTACGACCTATGGCTTCAGGAATGACTTCAACATTCACTTTTGGTCCAGCAGCGACACAGATGATATCTGGGTTTATCTGATCAAACATGGTACGCCAATCTGTAAAAGCTGGAACAACGGAACTATTTTTTTCCAAGGTTTTTTTTGCAGAATGTAATGCTTCAGCATTGACATCGACAAGAGCGGCAAGCTGATTACCTGTTTTTATAGTTGCACCTACAAAACTGTATGTAAAAGGAAGCGATTGGTCGAAGAAATTTGTAACTCCTAATGGGCCGCACCCTATGATTGCGACTTTATAGTTGGTCATAAGAAATCTTTTTAGGGGTTCTGTTTAAAATGATTATGGAAGAGGAAACATATTTGATTCTTGTAAAAAAAATCAGCTTACATATTTTCCAATACTTCCAACAACATCTCTACCGCTTTCTTCTCCAGCGTATTCAATTTGTCTGAAGGTGATAACGTATCCATAGAAGTGATCTTCACAGATGTGTTCCCCGCTAACTATCATCGCTACAGGCTTTAATGTGGTTTCTCCATCTTTTGAGAAGCGGTGAGAAATTCCAATAGCGCTGGGGCGCAATGAAATAGCCGGTTTGGCTTGTGGATCAGAATCAGAAACAATCGCACGTAACACTTCATAAACATTAGCATGGACAAACCGATACATGCCATCTACTTGGGCGTTCCTTAAATCAATCTGATTTGCTTCAGCCAGCTCTTCTATTGATTTCGTTATTGGTTTCATATGTTTTGCTCGTGGAATTAAGCGTAATGAAATTCCACTTGACAGAATTTTGGTTCAGCTTTTTTCGCTTAGGCGCAAAAAAGATGAGTGGACAGCTTACCGGGGTTCCCGCACGCTAATGCAGTAAAGCCCAGTACGGAGACGCGCTTAACTTCCGAGATCGAAACGGGATCGGGTGAACCACGCCCCTATGGCCGTCCGAGAGATTTAATTAGGGGGTTATTTATAAAGATTACGCAAAGAAAAAGCAGAAAGATCCTATCTTTTGGGCGCGCTAACAGATTGTTTTTGCATAATGTTTAAATGCCCTTTCTCTCGATTTTACTGATTAAAAATGGTGGAAAGTAGAAAGTACAATCTTTTTGTGCTCTTTTCTTGTTCCTTACTGCCTAAAAATTATATATACTGCTGAAGATAAGCTCTAGAATACAATGGTACAGAAAATAGATACAGCGATTATTGTTGCCGGCGGTTTAGGAACCAGGCTGCGACCACTCACGGAGAATGTACCAAAACCGCTGTTGCCTATACGTGGTAAACCAATCATTGAACACGTTATAAAGAACCTCAAAAAACATGGGATTAACAATCTTGTTATTTCTATAGGCTACAAAGCAGAACAAGTACAAGATTATCTTGGCGGCGGGCATTCTTTAGGGGTGTCCATCTCCTACGTTATTGAAAATGAACCGCTGGGGACGGGTGGAGCGGTCCGACTAGCATCTCGGGATATCGATAAACCATTTTTCTTAGTTTGGGGCGATAATCTTATGGATATCAATTTCTCCAGAATGGAAGAACAATTTCTCGAGAGCAATGCTCCTATCATCATGGCTCTTACCACCAGGGAGGACGTGGAGAACTTTGGCGTGGCAAAGTTAGAACAAAATAAAATTATCGCGTTTGTGGAAAAACCAAAACCTGAAGAAGCCCCCTCCAAATTGATAAATGCCGGAGCTTTTATTCTTGATCCTGCTTGTTTAGAACTGCTTCCAGAAGGAAAATCTTCCCTGGAAAAAGATTGCTTTGAAAAATTAGCTCCTGAGGAAAAAATCGTTGGCTACATTCACGAAGGCCAATGGTTTCCTACCGACACTTTAGAAAAATATCACCATGCCAATGCTTTCTTTCACCCTGAGCTTAATTTCAAAGAGAAAAAAGTGATTATCGCCGATGTGGATGACACTATCTGTGATAGCTGTCAGGTTATCTCTCCGGCTATGGCCGAACAAATATCAAAGATGATCAGTCAAGGATATCAGTTTGCTTTTATCAGCGGCACTAAAACAGAGGATCTACAAGAGATGATTTCTTCACGCTTAAGTCAGCCCCACCATCTTCTAGCAACGACGGGAACAAATTATTCTATTATTGGTAACAATTCAGTAAAAAATATCTATAATCATTCCTTTACAGCGAAAAAAAAAGAAGAGATCATGGCTGCGATGAGAAAACTTATCTCTCATTTTGAGATCACCTCTTTAACTACTCCAGAAGACCAGCTCCAGGATAGAGATTCGCAAATAACTCTTTCCGCAATCGGCAGGCATGCTCCTTCAGACAAAAAAGCAGCATACGATCAGGACTGTTCGAAGCGCCAGCGCTGGATGGAATTCCTGAAAATTCACCTTGATGAGAACAAATATGATATTAAGATCGGAGGGACCACTTCGATTGACATAACTCGGAAGGGGTTGGATAAAGAGTGGGGGATTAAGGCTTTTGCACAATATCATGGTCTGCCACTTTCTACAATCTTATTTTTTGGCGATAAAATTCATCCTGGCGGGAATGATTTTGCCGCTGCAAGAGTTGTAGATTGTATTTCAGTTAAATCACCTCCTGAAACTCTTTGGCAACTTCGCCGGATCGAGTTGTTGAATAATATAACTAATACTGAACGTCCCTGGGGACGGTTTGAACAATTTACGGCTAATGAGCTTAGCACAGTTAAAATTTTAGAAGTTAAAGCTCAGCAGCGCCTTTCTCTGCAGTCTCATCAGCATAGGGAAGAATTATGGGCTGCTCTGGATGATGGGGTCATTGCGGAAATAGACGGAAAAAAAAAGTATCTCAAAGCTGGAGAAAAAGTGGTGGTTCCAAAAGGAGCAAGACATCGACTTTCTTCGGATAAGGGAAATGTTCGGGTTCTGGAAATAGCCTTCGGCAAATTCGATGAGAATGATATTACGCGATATGAAGATGATTTTGGCAGAATATGAGAAAAAAGAAAAGAAATGAAGAAAAAAATTAGTAAGCTTCTTCTTCCGTGTCTTCTTCAGAACTTTGGCGCATAGGCTTTCGTTCAGGCGCTTGTCCTTTTTCTAGCAACTGAACATTCTGAGCTTGTTTACCTCGTTCAGTATCAGCAGCATCGAAAGACACTTTATCATTCTCACGTAAGCGCAAACCTTTTGGCACCGCGGTGAAGTGGACAAAGTATTCTTGACCATCACTTGATACAATAAACCCGTATCCTTTTTTTCCATCGAACCATTTTACTGTTCCTTCCATTTTATGTACTCCTCCTAAATATACCGGGAAAGTTTCTCCGGTATTTCATGTTTTTATATCGAAAGATATGCTATTTATAAATGTTTAGTTGTGAGCTAAAGATTTCCAAGTTGTTTGGATAATAGTGTTGACATTCTCTTTTATCGGCTTAGTGGTGTTAATAATATGGCGGTTGCTTTTTACCGGCAACTGAAGATATCTTCTTCGTTGATTTTCTAAATCTTCTTGATCGTGAATGTCTCTTTCTTTTGATCTTGTTGCAGTAGTAGATAGAAGGCCGGTGTTTTTATCTCTTTGGGTAATAGTAGCTAAGTCGGCGTCAAGAATGAAAAGAAAATCCGGTTTAGGGAAAAGACGTAAGAGCAGCTTCATAACTTCGCTTTTTTCAGCATAGCTATGTTGAGCATACAGGTCATAAAAATAACGGTCAGTCACTACCATCTTCCCTTTCCGCAATGCTGGATAAATATGCCAGAGGTAACGGGAGTAATATTCTATAAAATCATAAAATAAAATTGCTTCTTTTTTTAAGCTTATTTTTGTTGTTTCTTGATTTAGTTTTTGGTAGATGTTTTTCTTTTTTGCAGCACGGCTGAGTATTTTGGTTACGGGCAGAAAAGGATCCCAGCCAAAATAATACCCCTTTTGTCCGTGGAAGAAAGCGGTGGTTGGCTGGTAGATTTTTAGTAACTCATTGACCATGGTTGTTTTTCCTGCGCCATTAACCCCGCTTAGGGTAATAAGAATGCCTTTTCGTTTAGGTGAGAGGCTCTTAAGAATTTTTTTACTTATTTTTGACAAAGGGCTGATCAACAAAAGTGGATTTTTGGTTAATCTTCCTGCGTAGGCCGATAAAACCATTTTTTTATTCACGGAGAAATCTTTTGCAGCAAATCTCCAGAAAGAGTTTTTCCAGCCGAACTTAGAGAGATGCTGGTAGATATACTGTTTGTCCTGCGCTTCTTTTTGATATTTGAGAAGAAGTTCTTTATGGAAAGGTTTAACCTGGAAATTTTCAAAGAGAGCATGGGCAGAATGAATGAGCAGCGCATCTTCCGGGGAAGGCAGATTTTCTTTAGCTCTGGTAAAGATCAAACTCTTGTCAAGAACAGGGATGCCATGCCAGGCTATCTCTCTGTGCAAATGCACGGCAGTTAAAGCGTTGGTATCTTTTTGATGTTTCACATACATCCTTTTATATCTCTCAACCGGTTCATCTAGGTACAAAAGATATCCTTCTTTTTCTAAAATTTTAGATGCTTTTTCGTACTCGAGGCGGTGTAGGAATAATAAGTCTAAATTTTTATTAGCTCCTTGAAGAATATGTTCGCATTTGAAGAGGTTGTATTGCAATCCAGCAGCATCGAATAATCTGCAAATTTGCTGCAGCTCTCCGGGCATTTTTCCGAACTTGGGTAAATCCATGGCTTAAACCTTAATTTTAACTTTATAATAATTATGTATTTTGGTTCAAAACCTTGTTTTCCGGCTTTTCTTTCAGTAAATAAAATAACACAGCTATTCCTAATAATGCCAATACAAAGGCAAGATGCAGTACAGCTCTGCTGATATTATAGATGATATGCTCGAAGAATGTTTTGGGGGTATAACCGTCGTAAATCAAGCTTTTGTTTTTCCAACCAATCGGGTAATAGAAAATATAATGGCTTTGATCGATGGAAGGATAAATCGCTGGAGGTATCTGTAATATTCCTTTATGTATCCTAAACATCACTTCATTACCTAAGTAAATTTCGTGGTCGAGGTTGGTTTTTTCTGTAAGCACTTTGGTTGCTTCCTTTCCAATAGCCGCAACCCGATCATGATCTTCCTGCTTCCAGCCGCAAGCTTTATCCCAAGCGCACTCAATATAATAATATGGTGCTTCGATTCTTTTTCCAGGAGCATTCTGGATGGCTTCAAAAAATGAATTGAGCTGTGATCCTTCTACATAATGTTTTTCGCTGAAGGCCAGAGCTATGGGAGCGTTATAAATTCGTGGGTCAATGAGGGTTATAGCATCGGGGGGGATAGTTTCAGCATACTTCATCAGTTCAATCCCAGGTGTCTCTTCTGAAAGCGGCTTGTAGATTAGCATTATAGTTATTACAGTTAGCAGAAGTATTGCACCGATAGAAACTTGCTTTGCAGTTTTTGGATTTTTCACGCATTTCTCCAAATATTTTTCTTTTATAGTTATAAGAGAATAT
>JACPIL010000022.1 GCA_016188105.1 Candidatus Woesearchaeota archaeon
GAGCCAATATTATTTAAATGTTTGGTTAGCGAAAGTTATTTCTTTTCAACTAGATATTAACTACTATCAAGTAATTACTTAAAGAAAGTTTTATAAAGTAGGGGCAAATCTTACTACTTCTAACTACTATGAAAATCAAAGTATCAGTATCAATGGAAGAGGACACTATCAAGGAAGTCGAGCAGAAGGTAAAAAACGGTATCTTCCGCAATAAGAGCCATTTCATCGAATTGGCGACACAGAGGATGCTTACGGAGAAAAGAAAATGACTAAGAAAAAACATAAACATATCGATGCTGGCTTAGTAAATGACTTGAGTATTGTAGATGACATCGGGATAGAGGGTTGTTTAGGTCTCGGTACAGATTCTGAAGTCAGTGATTTTTTGGGGATTGACTCTACCAAGGGCGCTCTACAGAGAATTTTTGCGTATGTAGGATACATCGCTCCTACCGGAAGAAAACCAAAACCGCAAGAAGCTATACCAGTAGGCCGGTCGCATTTGTATTTAGTTCCTGAACGGGAAGAGGAGATAGATCTTGAACAGGAGGACCAGGACTGGGATTTCCAAGATGAAGTGTATGATAGGATTAGATCAGAAATACGTGGATGTAGCCACTGCTTTGCAACATATCGATCACTCACTGAAGCAAAGGCATATAGGGCTTTTACAGTCAGTAATGAGTTTTTAAGAAATCCTAAACTGGACCCGGACTATAGCCCAACTGCTAGAAGGTTTATTGAATCCATGACTAAAAGAGCAGATATGGAATCTAAACTTCGCACCTTTGATTATTTAGGATTATTGGAATATGTTGAAGAAAAATGACGGATGAAAAAAAATGGATGGAACTGTACCAAAGCGCATCTGACAAATTAAAGCAAACCTATTTAGAAATCCAAGACTCCGGTTTACGGGGAAAATTATTATCTCAATTAGAAGGAATCGCTATCGCGAGTCAAAAAAATTCCACAAGAAAGGCCTTACCAAGCAAGACTACCATTAGAAGAAACTGAGGAAGACTTATGGGGTGCTTTGTTTGACAAAAAAGCAAAGAGTCTCGGTATTTCGTATCAGAGCTTACAGGATTATGCGCTTCGAGGTAGAATCTTAAACGAGCTTGAATACCTAACTGCTGGCGAAATCGATGAAGTTGATGCTGAAGAAAAGCCCAGAATGGTTAAAGCAGAGATTATCGTTGGACTCCTTGAAGGAAAAAGAAAAGGAGAAGGTTTGTCGCAAGTAGCATTCTGTGAAAGGTATGGTTATGAGCTTAGAAGTTATGTAATGTTAATTAATGGAGAGGTTAAAAAACCACATTCTCCAAAAAGAAAAAAAATTGCAGAAATACTAGGAATGACCTATGAACAGGTGAGTGAACACTTTGATTAAGGGAGAAATAAAATGAAGATACAATACCAAGGCCCTACACAATTTCGAAGAATCGTCGAAGAAACATGCACTCAGGTGAAAGAAGACTACGAACGTCAGGATGCAGTCATTGCAGTAGCTAGACCATTTTGGCAGATGGCAGATGAAGGCGAGCCATTAGGAATACGATTTCCTACGCAGGAATTCATCAACACTTATGTTGGCACACGACTTGCTGCCATTGAGAAGTTGTTAGCCAGAAAGAGAGGAATAAGTGAACAGAGATTTCGCGATCTCGGCAAAGAGTTAGAAAAATTCAGTTTTGCTTCTAAATCTAATGAGCGTGGTAGCCAGGCTGGTGCCCTATATGATCCAATCACAGATAAGGTATATCTCGATCCACTGACATTCAGTCTGTATTATTTATGCACACGCAGAGGAGTAGAAGCACCTGATACTACAGATCAAGTTGGATACATACAGCATGAATTAGTTCATAATGATCTGGGCAAGAGCGCTCCCCAGGAAGAATTACGAAGTGCAAATGCACCATATTATCATTTTTGGCACAAAGTCCAACGCAGTGCGTCTCTCACAGGACAGGCCTATAAAAAGTGGATGGAAAGTCCAGAAGGAAAAGATTTTCTTTCCATGGTTCGTCAGATTGGTGGCAGCGATCCCAAGGAAGCTCTTGTTGTCACACACGACTACCTGCTTAATCAAAGCGAACAGAAATCTAAGGAGCTTGAACCACTCCACCTGCACATCGGAGATGAAGCGCTGGCCCATAATTATTCTGGAGACAAGGAACTGTTCATGGCAGATGTCTCCGGGAGATACGATGATCCTGCCATTCTTGAAAGGGCAAGTACACTATTCGATACCATTAAGAAAAGAATCATGGAAGCCGGTCGTCTGGAGACGCTCCGAGAGATGAAACGAAAGATGAACGAAGCTTTTCATGAGAAAGTAAGTGTTCTTGACGTATATAACGTCTAGGCATAGAAATAGAAAAATGACAACCCAAAACTATCGAGAATTCACGTTGGACAATGGATTAGTTGTTGCTTGAGTTATGTATTTTCACATCGTAACTTTTATCTGCTCTTTTGTAACTCTAAAGAAGATTATGGCTATTAACATTAGTCCTGCTGAAAATAAGAAAGAATAACTTAAACTAATTTGGGTAATAAATGCTGCTGATAAGAAAATTACAACATCAAACAAGCTGTCGATCATAGAAAGACTAGACAAGACGGTTGCTCTGTTATGCGATTCGATGTGTTCATTCATATATTGGGAAAAAACTGGGTTCCTTAACCAAATAGCTACTTTTATTACAAAATAGAAAAACAATGCTGCAAATATATTCTGAAATAAAGCTCCAAGAACAAAGGCAACTAAGGGAAGCAGTCCAGTATAGAAAATTATTTTTCTACCGGTTATTTTTGATTCGATTGCATCAATGTTTCTGCTTAGTAAGAATATAATTAATGATGCTATTGCGGTTAATGTTCCAAATAAGGCAACAGAAACTCCAGAGGTTTGCAGATATGGTTGCCATAATAAGCCAAAGATGTGACTTCCCGGAATTAGTATCAGTGTTTTATTAATAAACATGGAAACCAGTTTGGGGGAATTTTTGATATGTCGTATAGACATCTTGAACAATGTGAAGGGAGACCTAATTTCATGTGGTCCGCTCTCAACTTTTGGCTCTACTAAAGATAAGGAGATGAAAAAAGCAATTATTGTAAATATTAAATTTCCAAGAATTAATAATGTGAATTGAAATGAAGTTAAGTCCTTTGCGATTATTGAACCAAAGGGGGCGATTATTATAAGAGGTAAAAATCTAGCGGACATTATTTTACCCATATATTTTTGCATTTGTTTTTCTTTTTTTACTTGTTTAAGTGAATCATATATCATGGCTTCATCACTACCGGAGGCAAAAGTTGCATTTATTCCCCATAGCATAAAAAGAAAGAAAAATTCCCAAAAGGTGTCTGCAAATAACAAGCCGATAGTAAATATTATCCAACCTACTAAGCCAACGACAATAGACTTCTTTCGCCCATATTTATCTCCAAAAATACCCGTTGGAACTTCAAACAGAAACATGGATACAACTATAACGGTGTAGAGAATGAAAATTTGCTGGTAGTCTAAACCTTTCTGTAGATAAAATAAAGTCAGAACCGGAGCAAGGAAACTAGAACTTTGGAACAACGTTATCCAAAAGTATTTCGTAGGGTTACTCAAAACATCCATATAAAGAATCTAAGAAAAGAAGTATATAAAAGCATCGAACTGAAATGCGAACTACTTATTGTGACCAATGCCAAAAGAAATTCTTGAATAAGATCTGAGAGAAGTAAGATTATTCAAAAGGAAAATAAACCATCTTCTTTTCTTTTCGAGCAATGATGAAAATAAAATCATCAATCATTCCCTTAAAATTATCACGAATCTCGTCCATTATTGCCTCAAATTCTTGAAAATTCTGGGCCAGAAGTTCAATTTCGAAGTCTCTGAAGCCAATAGTTCTGTTGATGTTCATTATATTGGGATGTTCTAGACAAAATTGTTGTAATTCTTTCAATCGATCGGTATTCAGAAAGTTAAGATAGGATTTATAATATCGGTATCCTAAAAATGAAACATCAATGGATGCGCGATATCCTTGAATTACTTTATTTTTTTCCAATTTTTTAATATGGTTCCTGACGACTTGTGGACTAGTGTCTAATTTTTGGGCGAGCTCGAGAAGCGGCATGCGCGCTTGATCTGATAAGTTCTTTAATAATCTCAAATCAAAACTATCAATCTCTATTTTCTTTGAAGCTCCCACTGTTGTTCCTGCTTCATTATTCTTTTTGCCAATCAAAAAAGCTTTAGGATATTGGGTAATGTGAGTATAGACAACTATTAAATTATCTTTGATGTACTTTCTGTATTTAGCCATAACCTTATCCCAGTAACTGTAAAATTCTAAAATATCTTTAACCGCCATTGCATACGCAATATCCCAATGTCCCTGAATGCTTACAAACCACCACACTTCTTTATCTTTTATGAGATCATTTTCTAATTCTTTCTGTTGTTCTGTAGTGATGTTGTGAAGTTTGAAATAAATTCGAATACTCTGGTAGCCTAATTTTGAATAATCGATGACGGTTACATAATTTGATAGAATTCGTAACTTCTCTAATTTTTTAATTCTATAGTCAACAAACTGTTTTGATTTTCTGATCTTCTTACCTATAGCAGTTGCTGAGAGGCGCGCATTTTTGTCTAACTCAAACAAGATTTTTCGGCCATAAATATCTATTTGTTCTTGTAATTCAGCCATATTTAGGACAGAAGTAATTTTTAGTATTTAAATATTGCTGAAAGTCCTAAAATGAAGTAGTTTATTTTATCATTAGGCCTGTTATTACTAGTACATAACGAAAGCAGTTATCATAACTGAACAAAAAAATGAGGAGATAAAAAGATGAAAGAAACAATAGAAAAAAAATTAGGACCTAGAGGTGTAGCAATGGATTTACAATTAAGCCCACAACCCTACAAATTTTTTGGAGAGGGCAGAGTTGTTGATCTGATGCCTACACTGATAAAAGCAGGATATGTTCCAGCCGGTGTTTCTGTTCTTATTGACCGACGTCAATCTGCGCCAGAAGAAGTTCGACAGAATTTCAAGACTTCTTGCTTCTGGACGGGAGACAGCTTCGTTAAGGATGAAAAAGGCGGAATATTACTTACTGTAGATTCGCCTCTGCTAAAACAGTTTAGCCGAGAAACTCCGGTAGACTATACAGGCGCTTTGAAATTAGAACAGAGACAATGGGAAGAATTGAAAGCAGATAAGGAACGCTCATTATACTTAAAGCCTGCAGAAGCCAAAGCGGCTTTTGGAAAAGGATATGTAAAAAAAGAAGGAAAGTTTGTTCCCGAAAATAAAGCTGTTGCCAAGGCATGGGATCATTTGAGCAGAGGAAAAGATCTTCAAACCTACACCCAGATAGTGAGTGAAGATTCAAAGAGAAACAAAGTTATGGAATTAGAATTTCACCTGGACACACCAAGTCCTCCTGTTTTGCGGTCTATCGAGCTTGGTAAGTTTGGCTACGGTTCTAATATCCATTGTTCCCGTGAGTTTGGTGATGAGTATGCCCGTTTCGTCGGTGTAGCGCCAGAGGCTTTCGTTCCAAGATCAGAAACTGAAGTTGTTCTGGATGAGTTTAAGATGAATCTAGCAGAACTGCGAAAGGCACTCGAACTTTATAGAGCTGTTGAGCGCTTAAAATTATAAATAATTTTTTTTCTTTTTTTTAATTGATTATTTAACTTCTCCGCTTTGGTCAGGAGAGTTTAACTGCATTTAATCTTTAATCTTCTGGTACAACCAAATAGCAACAACACCAAACAAACTGCCAAAAGCCAACACTTTCTGCGGGCCAAATAAGTCTAAGAACACACCTGCAACAAGAGAAGATAAGGACACAACTAACATTGTAAACATGCTTTTGGAGGAAACAACCGTAGCTCTTATTTTAGTTGGAATAAATTTGTGGAAATAGGTTTGAAGTAGGGGATCGGTCGCAGACCAAAGGCCAAGACCCATTGCAAACACAAAAGCTGCCAATAAAAAGAACGGAGGAAAGATAAAAAGTAATAAGAAAAATAATATCATCCTCACAAAGACAAGAATAGAAATAGCATTTTTTGGTTTAATGTTTACAAATAATCCTGATAAGAAAGGCATAATCACAGCCAAAGCAGCTGCAGCAGAATACATGTATCCCAATTGGTGTTCTGCCATCCCTAAATCAACTAAAAACGGTTGCCAGCCGTTATCGCCAATAGTCATTAATTGAGTACATAAGCCAGCAAGAACGAGTAAGAAAACAATTTTATGGGTTATGGTAAATTGTAAACCTTTCTTACTATACAGCCAGGTCTGTTTTGCTGATTCTATTATTGTAATCTTTTTTGGCTTGTAATGTTCTTCCCCAAAAAACATTAATAAAAGCGCATTGAGCAGAAAACCAAATCCAAATACAAACCAGAGAATTTTTATCGAGTATGCTTTAACCAGCAAAGCACCTATAAACGGAGCAAAAATAGCGCCGAAGGCAACAAAACTTCCACTTTTAACAAAAAAATGGTGCTGCAAATCTTTCCTTTTGAATTTATGGAGATTGTCAATCACCCAGGCTTCTTCTGCACCACTGGCAAAAGCCATTCCCAGACCTGCTAAAATCCAAAGCAGCAATAATAGATAGAAATTAGATACCAATGGAATTAACATTACAGCGACAGCAGTGATAAAAAATCCTACAATAACAGAATACTTTCTGCTGAAACTATCAGCAAATGCGCCAGTAGGGATTTCAGATAAGAACATACTAATACCAAATGCAGAAGTAAGAATGGCGATTTGAAAGAAGGAAAAACCTACATTTCTGAAGTAAAGGATCATGAAAGGAATTATCATCGTAGATAATCCGTAAATCAAATAATATGCGTAAAAAGGCCACAATAATTTCAATTCATCTTTTTTGAATAACATCTACACAGAAAGAATATTTTGCTTTTATTAAAGCTATTGGAGCTAGTAAGTTAGAAACTAGTTTAGAGAAACGTACTACTATTCAAAAGCTTACAGAATTCTATCTATTTCTTTGGTATGTATTTTATCCTTAATCCTCAAATAGAATAATTTCTTCCCTTTTAGATGATCTTCATATTTCTCTAATCCATATCTCTGTACAACACGTTTAAAGTGTTCAAATCTACCAAAAGGTGATTTCCAGTATTTATCACCTTTCTTACCTAACTTATTTTGGAACAGTGCAGTTTCAAAGGATTTTGATGAACCTTTCACCAAGAGGGTTTTGTTGGTAAATTGTGATTTCCTTTTTGCCCAAAGATTCAGCTTCTTCACAAGATTCATTTCAGTAGATGATAGTTTTGGTTTTCGTTCAAGAATATCATGAGTGATTTTCTTAATGGTTTGAGTCAAGGCTCCTCCATTATGTTTTCGATAGTAATGTGTTTCTCGATAATGTGGTGTAAAATCGACCAAAGGTGAATCGATATCTTCGGTGCTGACCATAATGATATATTTTCCAGTTACCTTATTTTTGAGGCCCCAATCCTGCTCATGAATAAATCCCTGCTTTTCTAATTTCAAAACTAATTGGAATAATTTCTTTATTTCAGGGATCATTTTCTGATAGGGATCTTTCTGGGGATTCAAACCATTTTTTCGTATATCAGAAAGATATTCAGAAGAGACCACCCGATACAAATTTCGGTCAATATATTTCTTCCAAAAGCGGTAGAGTTCAGCTTCATTCATTATCATAAATGATACTTTTTGTGTTAATAAAGTTATCTTGCTCAGATACGTTTATATTCCAAGAAAAAATCTTATTCCAACATAGATGGTAATGTTCAAAAAAGGGGAATGGAAGCTCTTTGGAGCATTGTATAGCTCTTTATTTCTGGGCATGGCTATGCCGAACATCTATGTTGTTCAGGCTCTGTTCTTTTTATCGCGAGGCATCTCCCTTACTGAATTAGGAATTGGATTTGCTATCATTAAGCTTTTTAGACTCATTTCAGAAGTTCCAACCGGCGCAATAGCAGACTTATACGGTAAAAAAGTATCTATTCAGATTCAATTATTTTTTTATAGTATTTGCTCTTTTCTGTTTCTGTTTGTAACTCGAGGTTGGCATATGTACCTTTTATTTGCTGTAGAAGGTGTTGCTGGAGCATTTGCCTCCGGTGCATATGAAGCTCTTCCTTATGAAATTGCTAAGAAGGCTAAAAGAACTGATTTAATAAACGAATATGCGGGAAAAGGAAGCTTTCTACGAGAAGTTGCCCATTTTATTAGTTATTTTGGTGCAGTTGCATTTCTATTCTTAGTTGGCGGAGAAACTGTTTATACTCTTCTGGGCATCTCATTTAAGGGACTTGATCTGCTCTGGATTCCAACCTCACTAGGATTTTTAATTGCCTTTGTATTGATGTTTAAAGTAAAAGAAGAAGTTGTTCCTAGAAAAGTAAATCTGAAACAAGATTTTATTGACACCTATAGGGTTTCTGTAGAGGGATTGAAATATGCGAAAAGCCATCCAGTGATTAGTAAATTATTTGCAGCAAGTTTTTTCTTTGCTATCAGTTTCTTTCTCTTTGATCATCACGTTCATCAACCATTTTTACAGGACTTAGGATTTAACGCTGAAAGTATTGCTTTGCTTACAGCCTTAGCCTCTCTGGTGGGAGCAGGACTCAGCCTCATTCCAAAGTCCATTGAAAAGAGATTCAAGACGGAGAAGCATTTTCTGGAATTCACGGTTATTTTACAATTGATTCTCTTAGCTGGGTTATTCTTCTTCAATAAAATATTTGCATTTGGCGTACTCTTCTTTTTCATTTATTATAATATTCATAGAAGCTTTAGAGAACCTATCTTTGGTCCGTTCAAGCAATTGTTTATGAAAGATGAGATTAGGGCAACCATCGGCTCAGTAGAAAGTTTGATTATCAGCATTGGCGGAATTATTTTCCTTCCCTTAGCAGGATACTTAGTAGATACTTATGGGGCTATTAATACAACGTTATCAGCCTTCATACCTTTAGCGCTGGGATTGATAGTATTGTATACCATCAAGATGAATGGAAGAGTGAATCATTAGAATAATTATGTTACAACTATCTCAAACAATTCCCTAAATTAGCAGCTCTATATCCTTCTAATTGAAAGTCTGCAAAATCAAATATTTTCTCAAACTTTTCAGGACCATAATGTAGTTTATTTCTCAGATAGATCATTGAATGGCAATCTGCCTGCATTTCCATCAGCATTTTCTCTCCTTTTGTAGAAAAATACGGTTTCTTTTTGACGTGCTTTAATCGAAAATGAGCCACTTCATGCTGGAAGAAGAAAGTCTGCATCTCTTGCGGCATAGAGCTAAACCATTCTGGATTGTAAAAGACAAAGGGGGTTTCATCAATATATTTGGCCACTGCGCCGTGTTCTCCGGTTTTGTGATGATTTTCAGGATCAGCCCAGAATCTCACTTCTTGGCCATAACGGTCATATTGGGTTGTTTGAGGAGGTATAACAGAATGGCAGCCAGCTAACAATAATGAAATTCCAACTACACTACTTCTCACACTTCATCAGCTCTCCATTCACAATTCACTTTTATGTCGCCATAACTATCTTTTCTTAAAAATCCTTCCCAGGCGATCATCGCGCCCTGATCTCCTGCTAAATCCATAGGTACTTTGTAGAATTTTGCGCCACGTTCTTTGCACATCAATTCCAGCATTTCACAGAAGCGTTTATTGGCACCAACTCCGCCGACTAACAATAATTCTTTTTTGCCGCTGTGCGCTAAGGCTCGTTCTGCTACTTCTGCGCACATGGCAAAAGCAGTTTCTTGTAATGAAAAACACAAGTCTTCTTTGGAAGCTTGCTTTCGTTCAAATAATTGCTGTGCTTTGGTCAGCAAACCAGAGAAAGAAGTGTCCATACCTTTGACAGTGTAGGCTAATTCAACATATTTACCTTTCTTGGCTACTTCTTCCATTTTAGGTCCAGCTGGAAACCCTAACTCCAAGATTCGACCGAATTTATCTAACATATTCCCTAACCCAATATCCAGGGTCTCGCCCAGGACATGATATTTTCCTTCTCCTTTCTTTTTCTGCTCTTGGATAATGATCTGCGTATTCACGCCGGAAACATAGAGATAGACCGGGTCTTTCAATTTATTCCACAGTTTGCCGATGGAAAGATGACTGCAACAATGATTTACTCCCGTGAGCTTCTTGTTATGCTTCTCTGCCCACTCCTTGACAATGTTATATCCTCTCCAGAGAACCGGATCTAGCCCCGGACCGGCAGAATAGGCGATCAGATCGATATCTTTCCATTCTACTTTGGCTGTCTTGAAAGCTTCCTTAAGAAT
>JACPIL010000020.1 GCA_016188105.1 Candidatus Woesearchaeota archaeon
AAATTTCACGACCGGTAGCCCTAACATAACCGTTAATATCTCCGTAAAGAATAATACCCTTTTAGGGCCGGAACAAAAGTTTTCAGCTGGGTTATTTAACGTTACATTAATATTTGATAACGCTACTGGAAATGATTTCAAAATCTCTACTAAGTCAGCAAATATTTCCTCTTTGAAAAGTACTCAAAATGGAAATATATCTGCCGTATATGCTGATCCAACTGGTGCAGTATACTTCTGGACTAGTATTTCTCCAGATTCATTAGCTGAAGGATTACACACAGTAACTGTATACGCAAACCATACCACAAATAACATAACCGTCGGTTACAACAACACTCAAAGTATAACCTTCAGGGTTGATCGTACAGATCCAGTTGTGACTGTCAGCTGTGGCGGTCCTTATGCTGAGGGTGCGACAGTAACGTGTACCTGTACTGCAACAGATGGTAATTCAGGAGTCCGAACCAAGGGCTTTAATGGTGGATCATCAACTACAGAGACCTTCGCGGCTTCTGTAACTAAGACGTCTTCGGTGTGTACAGCTATTGATTATGCCAACAATGAGGTTACCGGAACAGGAACTTATTCATTGTCCTCATCATCGGGTGGCGGTAGCGGCGGTGGCGGCTCAGGTGGAGGAGTATCTTCAGGAGTTACAGGCCAGTTTGAGAAGAAAGTATGGTCTTCCATCAATGCAGGAGAAACTGCAAGTGTTCCAGTTAAGAACGGTGTTGTAGGAGTAACTGAAGTAAGCTTCAGTGTTCCTGAAACTGTGCATGGCGCTTGGGTAGAAGTACGAAAGAAGGAAGCTTTACCAAGTTCTGTAGCGAGTTTCGAAGGGGATGTATATCGGAACTTGGAAATTGCTAAAGGCCCAGCTCTTAAGGATGAGTTAATTAAGGAGGCTACGGTCAAGTTTAAGGTTGAAAAAGCTTGGCTTGCAGAAAAGCAGTTGCCTAAGGAAAGTGTAGCTTTACATCACTACGCTGATGGTGCATGGAAACAGTTGCCTACCCAAGTAGGCGAAGATGACGGCACCTATGTGCACTATACTGCATCAACTCCAGGATTCAGCTACTTCGTGATCGGTGAAAAGATGACGACGGCAGCTTCCGCAGCAGAAACAGAAGCAGCACCTGCAGCAGAAGCAGCACCTGCAACTGAAGAAGCACCTGCAGCTGAAGAAGCGCCAGCTATGGAAAAGAAAGGCCCAAGTACTGGTTTAATCCTTGCTTTAGTGGCAGCAGTAGTAGTCATCGCAGCAGTGGTAGCTTACCTTAGAAGGAGAAGGTAAACCTTTCTTTTTTTTCTTCTTTTTATTTTAGAATTATTTCATTTAATTTTAGGTTATTGCTGAAAATAATATTATTTTGAAAGAGTATTATTTTTCAATAAAATCATTCTATTTTTAGTATTCTTTCAATTTCTTCTATTACTCTCTCCTGAAAATCAGTGACAGTCTCTCCTTCCTTTTTGGCAGTATTCAGAGCTTGCAGGAAAGTTTTGGTGATCTGCAATTCGGCTTCTTTTTCAAAAAAAGATTGCTGCTGCAGATGTTCTTTGATTACTTCTTCTTCTACGTTTTCTGGGAGCGAAGCAGCAATAGTGACTTCGTCAAATTCTGGAGAAAGAAGATGAGTAGTATTTTTCATAATCAGATAAGCTCCTTGGGCATAGAGCTGGTTAAAGATGTTTTTGTAGTTTATGTCAGAGGCTTTCCCACTCGAAAGCGTACCAGAGAGACGTAAGGTAATGAGGGTGTTGCTTACATTCTGATTAGCAAAATTATTCAGTATTTCAAAAGTGATTACTTCAGGTGATTTATTGCTGCAGTTAAGTGAAAAAGCAAGATGTTCGATCACTTTGAGCGGAATTTGTTCCACAATTTGCTGATTGTTTTCTACAGTAATAAGATAATAACCGCCATGACTATACTTTTCCACTTCGGCAAAGTTGTTGGGAAATAGTGCTCCCGGATAAGTTAATGTTCCATATCCCCCCAATTCTATTTTTGTAGGATGATGGATATGGCCGCCGGCATAATAGTTGAATTTTTTAGGAAGTAATGAAGCTGGCTGTGATTCAATTTTTTCCATATGTTTTGGTTTCATTTCTGAAAGAGTAGTATGAAACATGAAAATTTTGTAGCCAGGTTCTTGTTCTAAATTATGAAGATGCAGGTTTTGATAATAACTTTTATCCAGTTGTCCTTTGCGGCCCAGTATGCCAGTAATCTTCGCTCCTGTTTTTGGATCGATGGTAAATGAAAGATGTAACTCTTTGGTATCTGGATGAACTTTTCCATGGCAGACATTTTTTAATAATCCAGCATTTTCGAGGACATCAACCATAGTTTTTCCTGACGGCGAAAAGTCATGCGAACCGGCAATGACATAGAGGGGAATATCTTTATCTTTCAATTCTTTCATTTTTTTGGTGACTATTTTGAGGGTGTCTAATGAAGGAAGGGAAGTGTTGAAAATATCGCCCGCAAAAAGAATGAAATCAACCTTTTTTTCTATGCACTGGTCAATGGCAGTAAGAAATGCTTTGGTGGAAAGGTCACGCATTTTTGCTTCCTTCCAAGAGCCGAGATGCAAGTCTGCGAGATGAGCATATTTCATTAGGAGTTTCGGGAAATACGAAGTTTATATGGATTATTGTGTTGGATTAAATTTGATGGAGAACATTGTATATAGAAACATATAATTAATTTTAATAAGATATGCTTTATCGTTCAATTGTGGTTGAAGGGTTTTCTCAAAAATCCCTAAAGAGGGGAGTAAAAAGAGCATTACAAGTAATTCTAGGCCTCCATCTTGTTACCCAAGCTGATTATTGCTTGCGAGGCACTCCACATACTGCGCAGCGGGCAGTATTTGAGCGCGAATTTGATTTTTCTATCCAGGGCTTTCCAAAAGACGTAGAACAAAATGAGGGAAAAGTTTCCAGGATTGCTAACGTAGCCCAAAAAGAGAAGTTGGAGAAACCATTTGATTTATCGGCAATAAGGATTAGCTCCAAGAATTATTTTGAGAAATCACTCTTTGGACAGCTTGAACATATTGTGGTCAGTGGTGGAGAAGCGTATAGTGGTATAAATTATCCTTTTGTGGGCAGGATCTACATCAATAATGATTCTGTTTATTCTTCTACTATACATCATGAGATTAAACACGCTAAAACTGATGAGCTTATTTTCAGTAACCCAGAATTTGAAGAACGTTGGCGGGCTTTAACTGTCGATCAGGAAGGAGAATCACTCTATCTTGGTTATCCAAGCTGGGTCTTACCTAAAGTAAGAGTGGTGGGAAAATTTTTTCCACGAAAAGAAGTAAGAGATTATGAAAAAAACGGCTTTGTCAGTCCATATGCAGCGTTAGGTTTTTATGAAGATGTGGCTGAAACCTGTGAAGAAGCTGAAGCTTCCTCGGATAAGTTTGCAAAATGGCTTTATGCTGAGAAGAACGAGAAGATTATTGCGAAGATTGATCTTGCCCAAGAATATCAATTAATTCCTAAAGAATTTTCTGAATATGTAGCGGTACGTAAAAGTTTCAAAGAAAAAGATCTGTTAGAAGAAAAGATTGAAGTAAAGAAAGAAGAGTTGGAAGATAAAGTAGGAATATTATTAGAGGAGAGCGCTGCTTTTTTAGCTGAGCATCCTGATAGTGTTTATGAAATAAACCTTAGGAAAAGGAGAGGGAGATTGCTGGAAAAGGAAGAAAATTATGAAGATGCCATCCGCGAGTATAAATTAGGATTGATTGCCAAGTTCAAAGATCATGATGATTACCCTGACCTACTTTCAGATATTGCTGATTGCCATAAGAAGTTAGGTAATTCTGAAAAAGTTTCTTTGTACCTGCGCGCGAAAGAAAAATACGATCAAGGCTGGAAAGCAAATGATGTTCATATTGCAGTGTACGGAGTGAATGATTTTCTTAGGGAGAATGGCGGGTTTTGATTTATTCTACGGTAACACTTTTAGCTAAATTCCTCGGCTTATCCACGTCGCATTCTTTCATGTCAGCAATATAATAGGCAAACAACTGCAGCGGAATGGTGCACAATAGCGGATAGAATATCTCCTCAACTTTGGGAATGTAAATGACATCGTTGCTCACGTTCTTGATCTCTTCATCCCCTTCCGTAGCGATGGTAATTATTTTTCCTTCCCTAGCTTTGATCTCTTCGATGTTGCTGAAGGTTTTTGCATAGACTGAATCTTTCGGACAGATGGCCAAGGTAGGCATCTCTTCCGATACTAGCGCGATAGGGCCGTGTTTCAATTCGCCGGCAGGGTAGGCTTCGGCATGGATGTAGGAAATTTCTTTCAGTTTTAATGCGCCTTCCAGAGCAAGAGGAAAGTTTCTATTTCTGCCGATATAGAGAAAGTTTTGGTATAAGTAATATTTCTGCGCTAAGGTTTTGATCTCTTCGTGTTTGGCTAAAGCTTCTTTGATTTTTGATTCTATTTCTGTTCCTTGGCCATTGAATTCTTTTCCTGCAAGATGAAAAGCTAGTTTATACATGATTATCAATTGAGAAATAAATGCTTTGGTAGAAGCAACCCCAATTTCTGGACCAGCACGGGTGTAAATACGTTCATCAACTTCTCTAGCGATGGTGCTATCTACGACGTTAATAATCCCTAATGTTTTTGCGCCTTTTTCTTTTGCTAATCTGACTGCAGCAAGAGTATCAGCAGTCTCTCCGCTTTGGGAGATGACGATAACTAAGTCATCTTTGCCGAGAAGCGGTTCTTTGTATCTGAATTCAGACGCGATTTCGTATATAACTGGGATCCTGGCTACCTCTTCGATGATATATTTTCCAACTAATCCTGCATAGCTGGCGGTGCCGCAGGCTACTACGATGATGCGTGAGAAGTTTTTGCTTACATTGATCGGCACTCTCAACGTTTCGCGGATTACTTCTGGCTGTTCGAAGATTTCCTTGAGCATGAAATGCTTGTAACCTTGTTTCTGCGCTTTTTCTAAAGTCCAGTTGACTTCGCGCACATCTAACGGTTCTTCTTGGCCTTGAAAATTGAATACTTCTACGTTGTCTTTGGTTATTCGAGCAATCTGGAAGTCGTTCAGATAAATAACATCTCTAGTATAAGCAATAATGGCAGAAACATCGGAAGCAAAAAAGTTTTCTTGTTTTCCTAATCCGATAACTAAAGGGCTTCCGTTTCTGGCGCCAACGATCTCTTCGGTATCATTTTTGATAACGCAGAAAGCATAAGCTCCTTGCAATTTTTTAATTGTTTTCAGGACTGCTTCCTTGAGATTAGAGTTTTCTTGGTAATTTTTAGCGATCAGATGAACAATCACTTCAGAATCGGTATCTGAAGAGAACTGTACTCCTTGATTACGCAATTCTTCTTTCAATTCTAGATAATTCTCGATGATGCCGTTGTGCACTACTGCAAATTGATTGGATTGGTCGGTGAAAGGATGAGCATTTCTGTCGGAAGGTGCGCCGTGGGTGCTCCAGCGGGTATGCGAAATACCGATTGTTCCGGAAAGTTTTGCCAATGATTTGAGATTCTCTACCCGGCCTTTTTTCTTATTGATATGGATATTGCCGTTAGAAATAATAGCGACTCCTGCAGAATCATATCCCCGGTATTCTAAACATTCTAATCCCGAGATAAGGATATCGTTTGCCTCTTTTTCACCAATATAGCCTATTATGCCGCACATCTTATGTCACTCCTATTTTTAGCTTTAAAAGCTTGTGAATTCTGAGTAGGGAAGAAAAATTGTTTTGGTGACGAAAAAAAGTTATCTTTTTTTTCTATGTTCACAATATCCGCTAACCGAGCATTGATCACAGTGCTGTCCGATGATCTCACAATGTTCCTTAATTCTATTTTTGATATAATTTTGAATGGTTTTATTATCTTTATCTAATTTTTTAGAAACAGGATTTCCATAATTCGATTTGCTCTTAGCTGGCATAAAATAGGTATTTTAACATACACTTTATAAGATTATTGATAAAAAATAAAAAAAAAGCATATAGTTTATCTAAATTAGCCTAAGACGAGGATTTAGCACGTTTTTTAACTTCGGATAGCCGATTCTTCATAACTTACTTCACGACCAACTCCATCAATTCTCCAGAGGCAGCTAATTCTCGCACAATATCGCAGCCGCCAATAAACTTGCCATTAACATATAACTGAGGAATGGTCGGCCAATTGGCATATTCTTTGATTGCCTGCCGGATGTTTTCGTCAGAAAGGACATCAAATGAGTCAAATTCTATTCCCAAATCATTGAGAATACCTACTACTTGAGCTGAAAAACCACACTGCGGATCTTCTGGCGTGCCTTTCATAAATAGAAATACGGCAGCAGAGTTAATCTTTTCTTCAATTATTTTTTTTATTTCTGGGTTCATATTATTGTGAGTCTCCAGACCTTACGCATTTAAATTAATCGAT
>JACPIL010000021.1:0-5506 GCA_016188105.1 Candidatus Woesearchaeota archaeon
CCATTGGTAATTATGTGAAAGGAGTGGCATGACCACTGGACAAAATTCTACACCAGCTAATGCTTGAAAATTTCTGTGAAAGAAGCGTTATAATTCATTTTTCTGCTAGCCACTGGACCACTGGACAGGTGCGGATAGAGAATATATACTTGTGTCAAATAAATTTCTTAAAATGCCCACAACTCTTATAAATAATCATTACAATGAATATATTAGAACCGATAGTTGTTTCTTAGAAGATGATCTCCCAGATAACTGAACCCTACAAACCTGTACATATCAAATCAATCTTTCACCCGCTTTTGAATAGATGGTTCTTCAGCAAATTCAAAGATTTTTCACTTCCACAACTGTATGGAGTAATGGAAATACATTCCAGAAAGAATATTCTTATCTCAGCTCCTACCGGAAGTGGAAAAACTCTTACAGCATTTCTTTCCATTCTCAACGAATTAGTCGATTCTTCTGAAAAACAAATTCTGGAAGATAAAGTGTATTGCATCTACGTTTCACCGCTGAAGGCGTTAGGAAATGATATTCAAGTCAATTTACTCAGGCCCTTGCAGGAAATAAATGAACTGGCAGGGAGAGATTTAGGGATCAGGATCGGAGTTAGAACTGGCGATACTACTGATGCAGAAAAGTCGAAGATGCTGAAAAACACGCCGCATATCCTTATCACTACGCCGGAGTCTTTAGCGATCATGATTAATTCTCCTAAATTCAAAGAAAAACTTACTAACGTGCAGTGGTTAGTGATAGACGAAATTCATGCCTTAGCTGAAAATAAGAGGGGAGTACACATGAGTCTTACCACCGAACGATTACAGAGATTATCTCCAGGAATGACCAGAGTCGGATTAAGCGCAACCATTGCTCCTCTGGAAGATATTGCTGGTTATTTAGTGGGAAAAGATCGCGACTGCGGTATTGTTGATATCCGCTTCCTAAAAGAAATGGATCTGAAGGTTCTCAGTCCAGTAAAAAGTTTGGTGGAATCTGATTACATGTTGAAACATCGTAAGATGTACGATCTGATGAATGAGCTTATTCAAGAACATAAAACTACCTTGATTTTTACTAACACCAGATCGGCTACGGAAAGGGTTGTCCACACTTTGAAAGAAATGTTTCCACAGCAGTATCATGATAATGTAGCTGCGCATCACAGCAGCTTGGGAAAAGAAGTGCGCTTTTCTACTGAACAAGCGTTGCGTGATGGAACGTTGAAAGTGGTAGTTTCTTCTACCTCGCTGGAATTAGGAATAGATATTGGATATGTTGATTTAGTCATCTGTTTAGGAAGTCCAAAGTCAGTTGCTAGATTCTTGCAGAGAGCAGGAAGAGCAGGGCACCAGTTGCATTCTACCGTAAAAGCGCGGATCATTGTCATGGACCGGGACGATTTAGTGGAATGCGCTTTGTTGTTGAAGTCAGCGATTGAGAAAAAGATTGATCGCGTGCATATCCCTGCCAATGCCTTGGATGTCTTAGCGCAGCAGATTTATGGTGTCGCTATCAATGAGGTGATGAATATCCATGAGATGTATCATATGGTCACCAAAAGTTATTGTTATAAAGATTTAGAATGGAAAGACTTTTTTGAGGTGATCAAATATCTTTCCGGAGAGTATGTTGATCTAGAAGAGCGCCATGTCTATGCGCGGATCTGGTATGACCAGGAAACTGGAAATGTTGGGAAGAAAGGTAAGATGGCCAGAATTATCTACATGACCAATATCGGCACTATCCCAGAAGAGAGTTATATCACTGTAAAAATAGGCGAGCAGATAGTAGGAAAGATTGACGAAGGTTTTTTGGAACGATTAAGGCCTGGCGATGTTTTTGTCTTAGGCGGACATGTTTATATGTTTAAATTTTCCCGAGGCATGACTGCGCAAGTAAGTACCTCAGTGAATAGGCCGCCGACTGTACCTAGTTGGTTCTCGGAAATGCTGCCCTTATCATATGATCTGGCGATGGAGATTAATCGTTTCCGCAGATTGATGGAAGAGCAGTTCAAGGCTGGCAAATCTGAGCCAGAGATAATTGACTTCGTGAACAAGCATCTTTATGTGGATGAAAAGGCCGCGTATAGTATTTATCGCTATTTCTACGAGCAATATCATTACAGCTACATTCCTTCTGATCGAAAAATTGTTATCGAAACCTATGTTGATAGAGGAAGAAACTATGTTATTTTCCAGACCTTGTTTGGTCGACGGGTGAATGATTGCTTGTCGAGGGCTTTAGCATATGTCATCGGTAAATCTCAGCATCGGGACGTGGAGATAGGGGTAATTGATAATGGATTCTATCTATCTGCTGAACAGAGCTTTAATGCAGTGCGCGCATTTGAAGCGCTGAAGCAGGAAAATTTTAGATTAGTTCTTGAGAATGCTATTGAGAAAAGCGAAGTGTTATCTCGAAGGTTTAGACATTGCGCTGCTCGAGCGTTAATGATTTTACGTTCTTATATGGGTCAGACTAAAAATGCCGGCAGGATGCAGGTCGGCAGTAAGATTTTATTCAATGCGGTGAAGAGGATCAGTAATGATTTTCCTATCCTGAAAGAAGCGCGCCGGGAAGTTTTAGAAGATTTAATGGATTATGGCAATGCGCAGAAAGTACTAGATGAAATCATTGCTGGAAGGACAACTGTTGTGGAAGTGCATACCGAAATCCCTAGTCCTTTTGCTTTTAGTTTAATCGCTGGCGGTTATAGTGATGTGATTAGGATTGAAGATAAGCAGGAATTCTTGAAACGCATGCATGAGATGGTCATGGCGAAAATTGCCTTGAAGGAAGGAAAGAAAGTATTGAAACAGAAAAAGGAAGAGTTTTCCTACACCTCATTCTGGGATGATTTGCAGAAGAAGCAGGATGAAGAAAAGGATTGGTATAAGGAAAAGTTGAAGTTACAGGTCTGGAACTTAAAACAGGTGCCGGTGTATGTAAAAGAGGAGCTGATCAAGCTGGTTGATAATGGTTCCATGAGAAAAGATGTTTTTGATCAATGTAAGGGTCGTCAGGAAGAAATTGAGAAGGAATGGCCGCAGGAATTGAAAGAATTTATGTTGGCCAAGATGGCGGCTATTTGAATTTAGGACCAATGAAATCTTCTCACTAATTCATCGATGGTGTGATTTTCTCGTTCTTCTTCTGGAATATTGTCCAGGTCACAAAGTTGGTTATGGAAGGTAATTATGTCTTCTTCGTCATGCATCTCTTGTAGTTCTGCCTGTAATTCCTGATCAAGAACGGTTCTTGCTTTTTCAGATAAGCGTTGGGCAACCCTATACAGCTGTTGGTCTGGACAGTCCGAAAGCAATCTCCCACCACGTAATCTCGTGTATCCCATAACTCGAATTACTTCGATATTGGTCGTTCTATCTCTGGGTACAACGGTGTAATTTGAAATTTGGTATGCTTGGTCGTTGTTCATTGTAGTTCATACACCTTACATATGTCTTGTTTTGCCTTTTCATGTTCTCCTAAAAGGTTATAGACTGTTCCACGATAATGATAAGTATAAACTGATTGGGGGTCTAGTTCAATTGCTTTATCGAAGCAGGTAATAGCTCTTTGTAATTCTCCCTTATTAACCCAGCTTTTACCGATGTTTCTGTAATATATTGCTAAGATTTGATTTTTATCCAGTCTTTCTGATACATTATCATTTTCAGAAACAACATCAAATTCTTCAAAATCATGATTTTTGGGCAGAACTATTTGATTAATGTAATTTCCCTCTGGAAGATTCCAGCTGATAAGTACATGTCTCCCTTTAACAGCTGCAAAAGGTAAATCTAATACTTCGGCCACTGCCATATAAACTAATGGACCAAGAAGATTGTATAATCTTTCTTGATGTACATACACAACTGCTCCTTTCTTTTTCACACCCGTTTCAGTTAAAATCTCATCGAGGGTATTTATAATTCCAGGAATTTCTTGGATTGAATGTTTTTTCGGTTGAATCTTTGCTACTACTTCATCTAGAAGGAGATCAAGTCCATCTACTGGTTTATTATGCAATTCTAAAAATTCATGTGCAACAGTATGATATCTGGCAGAAGGTTCTACTTCTCTAACAGCTCTTTTTACCATCTTATTTTGATTGGAAGCCTATTTATAAACTTTTCGTTCTTTGTCACTATCCGGTAGTTAAATGGTCTCAAACTGTCCTTCCCACAAAGATATTATGTTTATCTCGCAAGATTTTTACCCTCACCACTTTATCCTGCTTAAAAGGACATCCCGGGATAGAGATGTTCCTATCTTTAGCTGCGCCAATAGAAGAGTTAGAAAATCGGTCTGGACATTTCAAAACTGCTGAAACTATCTCGCCTTCCTGGAATGGCTTTGGTAAGTCTTTAGTTTTGCGGATGTTGAAATCGTCCTTGTTTAATTTTAATTTGATATCATATTTCTTTTCCCAGGCTTCCAGCAGGGCATAGAACTTGTCCCAGGAGATCTCTTCTGCGGGAATTCTTCCAGTCTTGTACTTCAGAAAATTCTGTATACCTAGTATGGGTTTCACTTCTAGTGATTTGATGAATTGGATGATTTTTTCCATCTCCTCTTCATTGTAACCTTGGGTTAAGACTGGTGCGACGATAACTTTCAATTTCTTAGATGCATAGGCGATGACTTCTTTGACGTGCTTGACATTGTAACTTTTTGTTCCGGCAATCAGTTTTGCTTTTTCTTCATCGATGGCATCTAAGGAGAGGTTTAACTGTAGTTTGTCATATTTAGCGATTCTGTCAATCATCTCTTTGTTGAGCAAGGTTCCGTTAGTATCGATAGAGATGGTATGCACATTTTCTATAGCTTGGAGATCTGCGAATAAATTCTCCATGTCGGCATAGAGGAATGGTTCACCCTGCACGCCAATGTGTATCTCTACTGGTTCAGCAGCAAAGTCGATCACTTTCTGTAATTCCTGCACCAGATAATCTTTTTCGACCACGAAATCATGTTTTGTACTGCTGAGCCCTTCAGAAATAGAGCAGTAAACGCAATCAAGATTACAGGAAGTGACTGGTTTTATTTCTATGATTGATGAATTTCGGTAGACGATACCGAAAGCGACATTACCAATTAAGGGAATGCCGGAATTTTTATGGATGTAAGTCACCGAATTGCCGGTCAGCTTATTTTTCAGATGATCAAAATACTTTGCTAGCAGGAAAGAAAATTTAGTCTCTGCTTTTTCCTGATCGATCTTTGCAAATTCGATAGTGTTTTGATCTGGGATTGAAAATTTAGCGATTTTCTCTACTTCCTCTTTTGGGATTTCTGCATAGAATAATCTAAGCAGATTAACCTGAAGATGTTCTCCCTTATCGTGGAAGGAGAGAGTATTGTAATGGATGGTGGCCATAATTCTTTTATTTTGTTAATTTTTTATAAATCTTTGCCGGTGTAATCATTTAGTGGTGAATTAATTAACAATTATGATCTTTTTCTGCACGCCACCACGGCGGCAAGACGGCAACGC
>JACPIL010000021.1:5520-10583 GCA_016188105.1 Candidatus Woesearchaeota archaeon
AAGACGGCCACGCTTTGCGTGTCCTACTAGACAGCCCGAAGGGCGTGCTGGATAAAGCAACGACTTTATCGGCACACCGAAGTGATCGTTGTCACTTCGAGTGCGTCCCCGTCTAGTCTGCGCCAGGGTGACGTGCACGAAGCAGGGGTTGCTCCCTACGGGATGCTGAGTAGGTTGTGGAACAACCGTAGCACCGTCACCATTGGCGCAATTTAACTTAAAGTCATTATTTCAATGAGTCTTCTTCTTTATGTATACTAAATCAGCAACAAAGTTTTAAAAGAACGGAAACTCTCAAGTTAGATGGGGGCAGATGCAGCTATACTTTCACAGCAGATTACACCATCCACAATGGATAATATAAAGATAACTCTAGAAACGTTGTACGATATTCTTCGCAATGAGAAGAAAAAGGAAGATTTGCAGAAGCTGGAAAGTTCTTTTTTCTTTGATGTAGTAGCATATTTGCGAGAAAAACAAGCTTTGTTGGAGCTAAAGCGGGAAGGAGAAAATATTTTTGCTGCAGGCGAGAAGGAAAAACTAGAGTATGAGCTGCGTAGCATCCGGCGAATTCTGAAGGAGATCTATGAAAAGCGGGAAAAGAAGATTATCGATATTGCTATGAACAGAAGCAGAACGGGTTCAGATATCATAGATACTAGTTCGCTGCTGCGGGAAGAGAAGGAATTTTATAACCAAATTCTTCAAAGCCTGGACCATTATCGCCGGGGCGTCTTATTGAATTTGTTCCGGGCAGAATTGCCTTTTGTCGATGGTCAATTGCAGCGAGTGGAAATTACTTTTGAACAACGAAAGGAGCAAATTAAAGCTGAATTACGGCAGCAGCAAAGCGAGCAGAACGAAGAAACAGAAGAACAAAAACCAGTTCTGCAAAAAGTTGTAATGACCAAGATCCGCTTCACTCATGCCATGCCCAGCTTCGTCTGGAAAGATATGAAAGTCTATGGCCCATTTGATGTAGGCCAGGAAACAGAAATCTTCCCGGAAGTTGCTGATTTGTTGGTGCGGAAAGGCAGAGCGGAGAAGTTGTAGATAGAAAAAGAGGATGTGTAATGCAAGAAGATAATTTTAGTTATAATTTAGCATCAGCAGAAGTATCGAATGAAAACATGCTAAAATCTCTTCGTGAGACTGCCCGTAGATATAGGGCGGTTGTCTTCATCTCATTGGTAGAAGCTGTAGCCATTCCCTATGCTGCAGAAAAATTCTATCAGATATTTCCAGAGCCATGGAATAATACTGCTTATAACGGCATGCTCTTTTTAGAACTGCTGGTGGTGGGAAATTTCCTGCATTCGGGATATAACTGGTGGAAACATTCTAAACTGGCAGGTGAATTAGAGCAAAAGCTTTGAATTGCTTAGTTATAGAAAATCACTTTAATAATCGTAAGATTAGCTAAGCTAAAGTGATTTTCTTACATGAAATTAAGAATTTACTTAATTTCAGTACTGAAAATAAATCGTTGTTTATTTTCATGTATTAGGAAATAACTGTAGTAAAGATTTTAGTTAAACTACTAAAATTAAAGTTATTTCCTATAATTATTTAAAATACGTTGATTCTCGATTATTATGTCAAAAAATGAACCTGATTTGGAACAAAGAGTTAATCCGTATGCCGCTCCTTGCGAAGCAGAGAGTATTGAAGACCTTTATGATTCGTTGAATCGTAGTAAGAAGTTAAAGATGTTTTATTCTGTTCTTGCGACAACGTTCCTATTTATTGCTCCAGTTTCCGCATTCTCTCTTATTTATGTAGAAGCAACAGAGCGACAGGAAGCAAGAGAGAAAAATGAGACGATAAGAGAAAAAAACGAGATCCTTAACTTCATAGATACAAATTATGATCCTCTCTTTTATGTTAGTGCCGCAGCTGGAATTGCTTGTTTGGTTCAGCTTCTTCGATATAAGAGTAAGGTTGAAGATCTAGAATTGGAAATAGAAATCTATAAACATGATCAGGAAAATAATCACTGCAGATAATTCAGAATCCTTCATGAATGAAGAAGTAGGCGAAAGCTATCATTCACATACCGGCGGAGTTGAAGAAGCATTGAAGAAATATGCTGTACCCTGCAAGATCAAAGAATTAGCAAAAACTGGTAAAATAAAAATCCTGGATGTCTGTTTTGGGATGGGATATAATTCAGCCATGGCTGTCTCTGTCGCCTTAGAAGAGAATCCTGATTGTGAGATTGAAGTGATTGGTCTGGAATATGATCCAGACATCATCTCTCGAATCCAGGAAGTCAATCCGGCAATTTCATTTTTTGTTCACTATAAACAATTAACCCCACAAAAACTTGAATTTAAGCAGGGAAAAGTCTCAGTAAAAGTGTTGCTGGGAGATGCTCGGGAAACAGCAAAAACGCTTCCAGAAAATTATTTTGATGCAGTTTTCTTTGATCCTTTCTCTCCAAAAACTGCGCCAGAGATGTGGCAGGAAGCCTTCTTTGCGGAGATGTATCGGGTTATGAAAAACTCAGCAATTTTAGCGACCTACAGCTGTGCGCGATTAGGAAGAGATAATATGAGCAAAGCAGGATTGTTATATGACGATGGACCGATTTTAGGGCGGAGAGGTCCGGGAACAATTGCTACGAAGTGGATTTGAACTTAAAATTTATTTCTTCTTATTTCTTCCCCTTCTTTCTACGAGCTGAAGTCTGGAAAGTACATTATCCGCATCGGCATATTCTTCTTGATATCCTTCCAGCACTTCTTCAAATACTGCTGGATAGATCTCGGCATGGGTTGTTCCTAACGCTCTATCTAATAAAAAGAGATCTACTGCCTTGTCTTCTATTTTCTCTGAGAAGAATGATAATCCAAAATCGATGAAGGTAACTTCTCCGCTTTCTTTACGTTGAATCATATTTGAAGTTGTCAAATCGCTATGAATAATGTCTGCTTTATGCAGTTGTCCAATTCGTTCTCCTATCTCTTTGGCCAGATGTTCAAAATCGTTCTCTTTTTGCTGCAGCACTTCTTTAAGAGTTTCTCCCGGAATAAAATCCATAACTATGGACATCCTTTTGTCAGAGAACTCGCGTAAATGCGGTGCAGGGAATCGCAATTCTTCCAGTTTTTGTAAGACCTTTGCCTCTCTTCTGGTTCTGAATTGGCGTAAGGAATGATCCAATTCTGGATGGCGATATGCTTTCGCTAAACGTTCTTTGATGATAGTAGAATTTTCTTTGTAAATTTTTGCTTCTGCACCTTGAGCTAACGGCTTCATCTATTTAAGAAAGAACCCATAGTATTTATAGTTTACTCAGAATAGCATCAATCTTTTGTTTTAAGATTGGTTTAGGCATAAAGCCGATAATCCGTCCTGCTTCTTCACTATTATGGAAAATAATCAGGCAAGGTATTCCGGTAACCATATTATTACTTGCAACATCGGGATAATCTTCGGTAGAGATTTTCGCAAACTTGAGCTTTCCAGCATATTCTTTGCTGCTTTCTTCAAATACCGGGGCAAGCATTCTACAAGGGCCGCACCAGGAAGCCCAGAAATCGACAATTACCGGGAGCTTGGATTCGAGCACTTCGCTTTGAAATGATTGTTCAGTAAGTTCGAGGACCATCTATTAAATTGAAGAGAGCTACTATATAAATATTCGGTAACAAAATCTTTATAAACAATACCTCTCTAGTAGAGAATAAAGTGGTGAAGATCTCGAAGCTTGTTTTTGTATCTTTAGTTCTAGTGTTATTATTGCCTTCAGCCATATCCCAGGCTGAGGATCTGGAAAATGACTGTATCTATTATTTTTATGGGCAAGAATGTAGTGATTGTGCTTCGCTCGATTCTTTACTGTTTGGTTTAGAACGGGAATATCCACATCTGCAGATAGAACGGTATGAAGTATATCATCACTTCCAAAACTTTGAATTGCTTCAGGCTTATTACGATGCCTATACTATTGAAAAAAAATCCCGGTCTATTCCGGTCTTGTTCATGCAAGGAAGTTATTTAGTTGGTTCAAAGTCAATCTCATCTCTGCTAGAAGAGAGAATTAAGGATAATAGTGATCCTTCCTGTCCTTCTTTATCTCCAGATACAGCTGTAGTAGGCCTTCTCGGGGAAGGGGAGTCGCCGAATGTCTTAAGCACCTTAACCTTTTCCTTGGTTACTGGCGATGCTTTACGCACCATGTTTGCGCCGGGAATGTTAGCGTTAGTGTTACTGCTTATCGCTATTTTGTCGGCAACAAAAGTAAAAGAAGAAATTATTAAGAACACTACCTATTATGTTTCTGGTGTTTTCTTAGCTTACCTCTTATTCGGATTAGGTTTGCTTTCTTTCTTTTATAATTCTCAATTACATTATTTCTTTTATAAATTTGTGGGGATAGCAGCAGTCTTGTTTGGTTTAGCGGGCGTGCAATCATTCTTTACGGCCTGGGAAATAGTCATGCCTCGGGATTTACAGAATTATGTGCGACAAGCACTAGGTTTTATCCTTTCACCGGTGGGAGTTTTTGTGGTTGGCTTAGTTGGCGGCATGTTTACCCTGGCCGGAGTAGGTAACTCATTTTATTTGTTGCGTGATTTGTTCATAGGAGACTTCATGCGCGGGATTGTTTTGCCTTTGATGCTTTATTATAGTGCGGTAACCTTGCTGCTCTTTGTCGGCGTTGCTGCGCTGTTTCATCTTCTCCGTTCTATGTTGGAACATGCTATCGAAACTCAAGAAGGATCATCAGATGTGAAAAGAGAACGATGGAGAAAACATTATCAACGGGTATTAACTTTTTGCGTGAGAGGGACTCTTTTTGTAGTAGGATTAGCGTTGGTGTTTGTATAATAAAACAGCGAGATATTTTAGAATAGTTAGTTTAGCTTGTTCTTTGGATTAGGATTCCTAATTTCAGGCATAGCAAAAGGATTTCTATCTGTACTTTTTCCTTCGTGTTTTGCGCTGAGATAATCTAATCTATCTCCTAGCACGACCATTGGCTTAATTGCTGATTTTTCCAGCCATCGTGGAGAATAGTCCGTCAGCATTGATATTCTCTCTGCAGTATCGAAATT
>JACPIL010000007.1 GCA_016188105.1 Candidatus Woesearchaeota archaeon
ATGCGCTGGAAGTGGCAGCGTAAGAAGTTGAAAAAGGCCAAGCGTAGAAGAAAGATTCAAGCTGCGTAAATTCTTAATCATTTTTATGGGTAATATTAGATTAGAAGGTTTTTATGATTCATAATTTTTATTAAGCATTTTGTTTACGTATCTCGAATGATTCGAAAAGTATATCCTACTCTTTCTGAATTGTGTGCAAGAGAACTCTATCCAAGAGGTTTTATTCTAGAAGAATCTTCTCCCTCAGTTTATGGTGGTATTCCTAATACGAATGGTGAAAACAAAATCTGGACGAAGGAGAGAACCATAACCTCTGAAGTATTTGAACAAGCACAGGAGATTATGCTAAATGCGTCGAAAAAAGTTAATTCTCGTGATCTCCAATTGCAGTTGGAAGGGAGGGTAATTCCAGGGAAGTTAGTATATGACTGGAAAGATCTTGAAGTAAAAGTTTTTGAGGTTGATGGAAAGTGGGCTTTAGTAGCACCTGATGCGTTGTATGCTAATCGAGCCTTGATAACGAAGGCGACTCGTAGAAACCAGTATCCATCTGATGAAAAACCTCCTTTTCCGGTACACGATTGTCGAATAGTTCTTCTTTGCGAGGGTATGCTTAATGACGAGCTGCCAGCGTTAGAATATCATGGCGCTCTTGATCTTGCTTCGTATCGTGAACTGTTATCTTCTCATAGAGGTGGCTCCATTGATAGAGACTCTCCAGGGATTACAGTTGTACGTGAAAGTATTAAGAGGTATCAACGAAGCTTTAGAACAATCTTGGATGGCTTCACAAGACGAGAACAGTATTCATTGGGGTTAGATCCGTTACGGTTGGTATCTTAAATGTATTAAAAGTTAAAATAACTTTATACCTTCAACCTTTTCGCCAATTCCAACACCTTTTGTGCATTTTCTTCTTCAGGCTTCCAAGATGATCCAAGGTATTCAAGCGGGTTCTTTCCTTCTAGCTGTTTTCTTTCTCGATAAAACCAATTTCTGATCCCTTCATCACTGTAAGCCCCGCGAAGAGTATCTACTATTTTGTAAATAAAATTTATTTGATCTAAAGTTGAATTTTCTCCCAGGAGGTCTGAATATAGTTTTTCCTGCAAAGTTGTTTCTAAATCTTTGACCTCTTGTTTTGAAATTTCTTTGTTCATCTCTATTCAATCTTTACGTCTTCAAACCAGTCTTGGTTAATGATCTTGTCAGGTATAGTGTTGATATCTTCTTTTTTCCCTTCGACGTAAAGATGGAAGGTCATTTTCTTATGGGCTTTGTCTATATCGATATCTAACAATTTATACTTTCGTATCCCGGCAGCGGCGATGACTTCTTTGATATTAACAATTTTTTGAGTTTGGATGGTTACTTTTTTTTGATAGGAACCAATCCCATATCGTTCTAAAAACCGATCACTGATCACCACGATCCATACCAAGAGATATAACATCAATCCGATAACGTATTCGCCTATGCCGATGGTTAATCCAAATATTGCAAAAGCCCAGATGCTTGCGGCTGAAGTGAGGCCGAATATTTTGTCATTAGTTTTTATCAAGGCACCTGCACCGAGAAATCCAATACCTGTTACTATTGCTGAGAGTATGGGAATAGAATGCTCTAATCCTAAAGCAACGGCAATAATAGCTAAACTACATGAGCCGATAGCAACGAAAGTGTAAGTTCCAAATCCAATTGGTTTGTGAGAATACTGCCGTTCTATCCCGAATAGGAATGAGAGGATAAAAGTGGTCAAAAAACGTGATGCTATCACTACAAAGTCCATAAATTATTTTTAGATTCTCAACTATATAAACTTATTTTAGATATTGTATGTATGTTATATCCTCTCTCTAAACACATAAGATTTTTGCTTTTTCTCCTCGTAAACCCCAATATAGAAACATTTATAAGTAACTTCTTTCCCCAGACTAAAACCATATGTATGCTCAATTAAGATTGAGTGTGAACGAGGTGATCCCATTAAGTATCAACTTGTGACAAGAATCACAAAATTGCGATCGTATAAGGATTAGTTCTAATTTCCGTTGATCCTGCGGAAGATTGCTGCGATTGGAGTCCGATTAAGCCATGCAAGTCAGAGGGTCTCTTCGGAGACACAGGCTGAATGCTCAGTAACACGTCAATAATCTGCCCTTAGATCTAGGATAACCTTGGGAAACTGAGGCTAAAACTGGATAGGCAAGGGATACTGGAATGTTCTTGAACTTAAAAGTAATGCCTAAGGATGAGTTGTCGGCTGATTAGGCTGTTGGTAGTGTAACGGACTACCAAACCTTTGATCAGTACGGGCCGTGAGAGCGGTAGCCCGGAGAAGGGTACTGAGACACTGACC
>JACPIL010000023.1 GCA_016188105.1 Candidatus Woesearchaeota archaeon
GAAGAAACCGCCGATCTTAACTCCGAGCCAGGCAAAAACCGGAGCAAGGATAATAGCTATTATATACATAAATATTATAGTATTCTCCACTTTATTTCTGGGATAAACTAATAACCAAAATATAAGTTCGATAATCAGCGATAATCTTGTAGTAAGCGTGGCAAAAATGAGAATATTTTCTTCATTGTCTTTGTTCTTTTGAAAGAATTTAACTGGGTTCTTGACAATTAACCATATTTTTGGTATTTGTTTGATCTGTTCTGTTACTCCAAAAAGTTTCCACTTCATTATCTATAGATCAGTTTTGAAGTATATAATGATTTATGAATATGCTGGAGTAGTGAAAGAGAGCTATTTAGCCATAACTTTTTTAATATCTTATAATTATATCCAGTTAATGGGGCAAGAATCATTTTTACAACTATGCAGGGAGCAGTATGGAACTTCGTTCGAATCAATTTTTCAGGAAGCACTTTCTTTTGCCCAAAAATATCTAGGAGAAGTAAAGAGGCTTTCTGGAGATTCTTTTTTTGAACATAACCTTCGAGTAGCAGAAATTTTAGCAGATAGCAAAGTCTCTCCAGAAGTTATTGTGGCAGGAATACTACATGGAGTTACTAAATACGTTTCAGAGAAGGAAGTAGAGAATGTTTTTGGGAAAGAGACTCTCGCTTTGTTAAAGGGAGTACAAGAGATAAAGTTGATCAAATCAAAAAATCCACAATTAGAGGCAGAAGCCCTGCGCAGAATCTTACTAACTACTTTCAGAGATGTACGGATTATTTTTGTCAAGCTAGCCACGAAACTGGATAATCTACGGACCATACAAGTGCTTCCTGCAGATGATCAAAAGCGGATTGCAGAAGAAGTATTGGAAGTGTATGCGCCGTTAGCAAATAGATTAGGTTTAGAAAAAATAAAAAATCCTCTAGAAGATTTAGCCTTGCAGATCTTGCATCCTGAGGAATATACAAAGATTGTTCGCTTCTTGGAACAATCTAGGGAACAGCGAGAAGCTTTGATCGCCGAGGTCATTAAGAAAATTACTGATCTGGCAGCAGGGAATGTTGAGATTGTCAAAATAAAGGGACGTTCCAAACATCTTTATAGCATCTACAAGAAAATGACCCAGCGAAAAGTTCCTTTAGCTGAGCAGTATGATCTCTCTGCGATCAGAGTAATTGTTCCAGAGGTTAAAGATTGTTATACCCTGCTAGGTCTCTTGCACGAGCAATTTGAACAAGTGGAAGGTAAGTTAAAGGATTATATCGCCACCCCTAAACCAAATTTTTACCGATCTCTACACACTTCCTTAAAGTTAGCTAAGGGAAAATTTGTGGAAATACAGATCCGAACACTTGAGATGGATGAGTTCGCGGAAGAAGGAGTAGCAGCGCACTGGCGATATAAGGGATTGAAATCTGACCAGTTCTTTGAGAAAAAAATTGCCTGGCTGAAAGGAGTTTTAGATCTGCAGAAAGATGGCAACCAAGAATTTTTAGAGATGGCTAAAGTCGATGTCTTTGGTGACAATATTTATTGTTACACTCCAAAAGGTGCAGTGAAGGAATTGCCGAAAAGTGCGACCATCCTCGATTTTGCTTACTTAGTACATGAAGAAGTAGGGAATCATGCGGTTGGCGGGAGAGTCAACGGAAAATTTGTACCTCTAAAGCAGGAATTATTTTCTGGTGATGTAGTAGAGGTAGTCACCAACAAGAGCCAGCGGCCTCGAAGGGATTGGTTGAAGATCGTCAAATCTGGCGGCGCACGGCAGAAAATTAGGAAGTCATTACGCGAACATGAAAAATTACCTGCTATGTATTTCAAGCAGCTCAAGCCAGTTACAACTGAGGAACAAGGAATTTTAGCTGAAGCGCCATCTTTTGCCAATGCAGTTTGTGTACTTGCGAAATGTTGTTACGCTCTTCCGGGAGAGGAAATTACCGGATTAGCTACCAAGAGGAGAATTATTTCTGTGCATAAGACTGACTGCCGGGCGGCGCTGAAAGAAGAAGAACGCTGGATCAAAGTACAATGGAAAGACGGTTTCAATCAGAAGATTAGATTTTATGTTACTGCAGATGAGCGAAGCGGATTGCTGGCCGATTTGTTGAATACGGTCGCTAATACTGGCTTTGAAGTTAAAGAAGCAAAGGCAAAATTGTTAAGTCAGACCTTAGCAGAATGTTCATTTTTGGTAGTTCCCAGAGATTTAGAACACTTGAAGGAACTGGTTAGACGGATACAGAAGATCAGGGGATTGAAGAGGATGTATTTTGAGTGAATGATTAGAAGAAAATGCTATGCTATCTTCTTGATCATATCCACCATTCGAGAACTATATCCCCATTCATTGTCATACCAGGCTACTACTTTCAGAAATTTTCCAGCTACAACGTTAGTCAACTTTGCATCAACAATAGTGGAATGTGAATTATGAATAATGTCAGTTGAGACTAACTCATCTTCAGAATATTGCAGGATTCCTTTCAACTTTCCTGCTGCTGCCTTTTTGAATAAGGAATTTACTTCATCAGGCATTACTTCACGTATAGTCTCGATAGTGAAATCAGTAACGCTGCCATCAGGCACAGGAACTCTAAAGGCTAAACCGCGCACTTTTCCTTGCAGTTCGGGAATCGCTTCTACTGCCGCGACATCTGCCCCGGTTGAGGTAGGAATTATATTAATGGCTCCTGCCCTGGCGCGTCTTAGATTTTTATCCGGCCCATCAACCATTTTTTGTGATGAAGTATAAGCATGCACAGTGGTGAAGAAACAGCGTTTGATGCCAATATGATCTTGGATAACTTTCAAGACGGGAGCAACACAATTGGTAGTGCAGGAAGCGTTAGAGATAATGTGGTGTTTCTTTTTATCATAGCGATGGTCATTAACACCCATTACCAAGGTTGTAGTGTTGGTTGGGCAGACTTTGTCGGCTTCACATTTGCAGGGTGCGGAGATAAGAACTTTCCTTGCCCCGGCATCAAGATGGGCTGCTGCTTTGTAAGGATCAGTAAATCTTCCGGTACTTTCCACTACTACATCGATTTTTAGTTTCTTCCAGGGAAGTTTACTTGGCTCTTTTTCAGCCAGCACCTGAATTTTATTTTTGCCTACAATCAGATGGCTGTTGGTATAGCTTACTGCTTGGGGAAAAAGACCGTGGACAGAATCATATTTGAGAAGATGAGCTAAAGTCTTGTTGTCCGTAAGATCGTTAACTGCAACAATGTTTATTTTTTTATCAGCCCAAGCAGCGCGGAAGACCATCCTGCCGATACGGCCGAATCCATTGATTGCTACATTGATAGACATGTTAACACCTTTTTGTATTAAGTAGAAAGAAAAAGAAGTTTATTAAGGTTTTGTTGTAGGTTAAAATAATCCTAAAATATATATAGAAACTTCATTTTTAGTTATCCATGCCAGAACCAGAGCAAATTCCCAATACAGAAACATTTGTCTTCAAGCCAGCCTTTATAGAACGCTATTCAGAGCTTACTGATTGGGAAGAGTTCAAAAAATATTCATTGTCATTTCTAAGAAGGAGCATTAGGGTTAATACTTTACTTGGTTCAGTTAAAGATGTAAAAAAGAGTATTGAAGCGAAAGGCTGGAAGCTTACTCCTATACCTTGGTGCAAGGAAGGATTCTGGATCGCCCATGACGAAAGAAGGGATGTGGGAAATTTATTAGAATATCACATCGGCAAGATCTATGTGCAGGAAGCTGCCTCCATGATTCCGCCGTTGGTATTACAGCCGAAGCCTGGCGACGTTGTGTTAGATATGGCTGCTTCTCCGGGAAGTAAGACTACACAGATGGCAGCAATGATGAAGAACGATGGTTTGCTGGTAGCGAACGATTGTAAGGGCGATAGATTGCAATCATTGGGAATTAATCTGCAGCGCAGCGTGATTACTAATTGCCTGATTACCTTGATGCGCGGGCAAGGTATTAAGGATATGCAATTTGATAAAATTCTATTAGATGCTCCCTGTTCTGGAACTGGAACTATTCGCAAGAGTTTGAAGACCATTTCTATCTGGAATGCAGGAATGATCACCAAATTAGCAAGAGAACAGAAAGAGTTGATTGAAGTGGCCTTCCAGAATCTTAAGCCAGGTGGAGAGATGGTCTATTCGACTTGTTCCTTAGAACCAGAAGAGAACGAAGGTGTGGTAAGTTATCTTTTAGAAAAATATGATAATGCAGAGATTGTTAAAGTGGTTTTACCAGGATTAAAAGTAAGTCCTGCGGTGATGGAGTTCAAGAAAGAAAAATATCATTCTTCTGTGAAGCATGCTCTCAGGATCTGGCCGCAGGATAATGATACAGAAGGTTTTTTTATTGCGAAGATAAGGAAGAAAGAATAGAGAATTGAAAGAAAAAGTTTTTATATGTTCCAGTTATTATACCTATCCAAAATGGTAATCAGAAATGCTCTTGAAAAAGATTTTGTAAAAGTAGCCGAGTTATATCGTTCTTTTTTTAGTACTCATAATATCTTTCAAAAATCAAAACAAGAAGTGGTTAAATATCTTGGGGAGCAAGCTCAGGAAAATGATTTATTAATTTATGATGAAAATGGTACTTTGAAAGGAGCACTTTTTTTGGTTAATTTTGGACAAAATGCTGATGGTTCTCACAAATTATGGAAGTTTAGGCATTTTGCTTTTGAATCAGAGGACGTCGCATCTCAATTGTTGGGCGAAGCAGAAAAAAGAGTTAAAAAAGCATCTAAAACATCCAAAATCGAATTAACTATTGCCGAAACTGAAGGGGAAATACATTTCTATAAATCAAAAGGCTATACACAAGAAGGTGCGCTTTCGAATCATTATAGATGGGGAGAAACCTGTTATATTCTTTCAAAGTCTATCTCTAAATAATTTTTGCCTTTTGCGTTTTTAGTAAATTAAATTTTGTGTTTAATAAACGCATAATTTCAGCCTTGCGGAAGCAACGAACACAAATCTTTGTCCATCCTTAGTCCAAATGACAACTTTAGTAACTTCTCCACCTACACAATCTTTTAATACCTTAGAATGTTGGTTTCTTTGATGTTTGGTTTAGATAAGCCGGTGACGGATGTAGTAGAAAAGCATAGCTCCCGTTTCTATAAGATCATGAAGAATTCTTTGAAAGTAAAGAAAGAGGATATCCTCATCATTAGCGACTATGGAGCAGATGATAAAAAGATGTCGGGTATGCTAGGATATGGTTATTATCATGCCGCAAAAAAAAAAGGCCTTAATGCGACTATTCTCTTCCAGGATCCCAAAAAGGGATTCATGTTTGCTGATGACCATGTCATTGAAGCCCTTACTAGATTAGAGAAGAATAATCTAGTGATTGTTGCAGTATCAAATAAATTAGGACGATTTGGTGAAGAAAAGAGTTTTCGTAATTTTTGTGCAGAGCGCGGACATAGGTTTCTTTCGGCAACCGGTTTAGCGGATGTCAAGCCGCACCATTTTGATCTGTTTCTGGAAGCGATGAATGTGAATTATTCCCGGATGAAGAAAAAAGGACTTGCTATCAAGAAATTATGGGATAAAGCGAATGAGATCAGAGTGAAAACAGAAGCAGGAACTGATATTACTTTTGATGTCTCGGGCATGGAAGCAATTGCTAATATTGGCGAATATCATGAAACGGGGAAGGGCGGTAATATGCCGGCCGGAGAAGTGTATATTCCGCCTAAGGGACTGGAAGGCGTGAACGGGAAGGTGGTAATTGATGGAAGCATGAAGACTGAAGATGGAGCTATCCTGGTGGACAGTCCAGTAACTATGTATGTTGAAAAAGGCAGAGTAGTTCGAATAGACGGAAAGGATGCACATCTGTTAGAACAGACGTTTCAGAAATTTGAAGATAGAGCAAAATATCCCGAGAGAGTTCGCTTAGTCGGTGAATTAGGAATAGGCATAAATCCTGGCGCAGTGCTGATCGGTTCGATGATCATGGATGAGAAAGTACTGGGAACGGCACATATCGCGATCGGCAGCAATTATTGGTTCGGCGGAGAAATAAAAACTATCTATCATGGCGATCATGTTTTTAAGAACCCTACTTTTTATGTGGATGGGAAGAAGATGGATGTTTGATTAGAATTTAGAATATAATTTAGAAGCAAACACTTAAATATCTCTTCATCTTCTTTTATAGGATGAATTGGACTAAGCTTCTCTATATGCTGATGATTGTCTTGTTATATGTTCCGATGGTATTTTTAGGGGCAAATGTTTTCTTTCCAGAATATACAGGAACAAATTCCTACTATCATGGGCCTTATACTGATTGCTATGGAAAGCATCCTTATCCTGCTGATCCAGATAAATTGACTGCTCCGGAGCGTGCAGCAATTGACGAAAACCAGCGCAAATGTAATGAAGATTTTCAAAAAGCGCAAGAGGAATTTGAGCAGGCAAAATTATCCTACGAAGGAAGAAAATATGTGTTTATTTCCTTGTTCAACTTAGGAATTTTGTTGTTAGCATTGTTCTTGCCAAAATTGCAGGACAGCGTGACTATGGGGCTATTCATGGGCAGTATTGCCGCAACATTTGGTGGAACGATACGATATTTCGATACCAAAAGTAAAATCGGATTTGCGATTTTAGTAATCACTTTCTTTGCAGTGTTGTATTTTATCAACAGAAAGAAAGAGAATTTCTTAGACTGGGGCAAAGCAAAGAAATAGAATTGAATAAGGTTAGATATTTATCCTTTATTCTTAAGATATGGCAAAACATCAGCTAGATTATTACTTTCAACAACATGAGTAGCTACTTTCTTTAATTGTTCTGAAGAAGAATTGAAAGCAATAGATAATCCTACTTCTTTAAAGGCTTCGATATCAGTATCACTATCACCAATGTAGATCACTTCTTTTGGTTTGAGCTTTAAGTCCTTACATAAGTGATTGATTATTTCTGCTTTCTTATGTTTTCCAACGCCAATAGGCCAGATGAATTCACCAGAAACTTTTCCATATTTTATTACTAATTCATTCGCAAAGAGGTGATCTACTCCGTAATCTTTTTGAACTCTTCTGGCTACATCAATGCTGGAAGCAGAAATTATTGCGGTGATCCAGCCTTGTTTTTTAACGTGCTTGAATAATTTCTGAACGCCAGGAAGATATTCTAAGGAATCGACCAAATCATAGTAGAGTTTGGCTTTTTTCCCTTTCCATAATTTAACTACTACTTCTTCTACTAATTTTTCATAATTGGAATGAAGATATTTTTCGGTAAGCTTGACACCTTGATCTAAAGTTCCAAATTTTTTATGTAGTTCAATCCAAAAATTGATGTCTTTGAAAATCACACCGTCCATGTCTAAGCAAATTAATTTGTAGGTCATTCTTTTTCTTACCTTCTTAGTTTTATCTCTCTTTCACGTTTCCTTCCACTAAATTAACTATCTTAGAAGGCCGTCCTTTCTTTTCTCCTTCGTAGACGATTAAATCAACTCCTTCTTTTATTTTTGGGTCTAAATCTTCTAAGGAAGTCATGAATGGTTTCCCTGAGCGATTGGCAGAAGTAGTTACGATGGGGAAGCCTAGTTCTTCTACCACCTTGCTGAACCAATGATCCGGAATTCGCACACCAATAGTTTCTTGGTCTTGATTGACGCTTTTGGCAAGAGTGTTCTTGTTTTTTAGCTTGAAAATTAGAGTGTAAGGTCCCGGTAATTTTGCAATCCATTCTTTTCCTTCTTTGGTTACGATACAGTTTTCCGTAATCCATTCTTTGGAAGGAACAATGATTGAGAAAGGATTGGCAGGGCGCTCTTTGAGTTTTCTGATTTCGTCTACTGCTTTCTTATCAAGCGCATTGCAGCCGATACCGTAGATGGTATCAGTTGGATAAATAAATACAGCGCCACTTCTAATTTGTTCTGCTATCTCGGTAAAATTTGCTCGCAGTTCTGCTTTGGTGAGGATCTGCATTCTTCTTACAGTCTAATTATAATTTATAATCCTTTCCAGAAGAAAAAGTAAAATGCGGCCTTACTGGCCGCAAGGGTGGTGAGGTGATGGTCTAAGAAATAGCGTAATAGTCAAATTCATCAATAAAAGTTTGTTTTGTCTCTCTTTGCATAGGTTCTTCGTACTTCTGCATAAGGTACTTTATTCTTTCTCCGATGTTATTCATTGCAACCAGCCTCCGCTTAATTGATAATCAAATGTTTCTTCTTTGCTCATAATTGTTTTCTGGGTAAGTTCCCTCACCTGCCTTTCAAATAATCGTTGTATATTTCTTGTTGTTAGGTCAATCATGGCTAACCACCTCTTTTTGTAGAATACTTGGGAGCGTGCCTGTTTATATAGTCTAGCCGAGGTTGTCCAGTGGTCCAGTGGTAGGGTTAGAAATGCTTTTTTGTAGAAAATTCTTGAGAATTAGAGCTTATTGGTGGTTGTCCAGTGGTAAGGAAAATTATTTTAATTTGACTAGAGCTTTATAATCACGATCTTCCTCTTCTTCAAAGAGATCTTTTTTCTTGAATCGTTGTTGATTTCGTAATTCATCAATTATTCTGTTGTGCAGATATCCCAAATCATGAACATCTTTTTTAGTTATCATTGCTTCTGCGTAGGGGAGCCTTTCAGAATTAGTACCTAAGGATCTCACTAAATTATGCGTTGCTGCTTGTTTTGGAGCTCTTGACATCTCATATGCTTTTCTAAACTCTTGAGAGTTTCTTAATTCTTCTTCGGTAATTCCGAGTTTTATATCGTACTCAACCTCTATTCTTCGAAATTCAGCCGCCATTATTTTTGCGCAATCTTTGTAGAGCAAATCATCTCTGCCCCATATTCCTATATTAACTCCTTTGGCATGGGACAAGGCTGCTCCGTAAGAAATGCTTGTTGGGTCGAGCTTTACTCTTCTAAAAAAACTTTCCCTGCCTTCTGCGCTTTCAAACATCTCCCCACAATTGTCGCTTAATTCAACAATAGCGCCGATGTCTATGTATTCCATATCTACACGTGGAAAAGAAAAATAATCGACCATTTTACACAATTACGCTACTAAAACGCCGTTCAAAGCAGCTTCTTGGCCTGGCCTAGAAGTGATCTTGACTTTTCCCATCTTAGTCTCGACAACAGCTCCTTTGGTAATAATATTTCGTCTTACCAGGTGAGGGTTGGCAGGGTTTCCTACTACGTTAAGGATTTCAAGTTTAGTAGCTTTCCCTTTCTTATCGCAAACATTAACATGGCTGGCAGTGAGCATAGAATTCTTAACAGCTCCACCGCGGATGCGGGTTACACGAACTTTTCGTTCTTTTTCTAATTTAGTGTTAGCAGCAAAACCTGCTAATTCGCGTAAGCGTTTGGTTCTATCATAGTGGTATCTGCCACCTGATGGTTTCCGTTTGGATCTTCGTGTTGCTCGTGCCATGTTTAAGCTTAATTAAGGGGTGGTTTTTAAATATTTTGGTCTGTTACTAATATTATTGTGGTTCTTCTTCTGTTAAACTATGATATCTTTCCGTAACTATCTGGGCTATATCTTGCGTGGTTACTCCTACATCACTCATCTTATCTCTCAGCGGTGGATTAAAAGGCTGGTCGTTTTTGAGATATTCTCCTTCCAGAGAACAGAATAAACCGTTGTCTCTTTCTTCTATATGAGCGTAAATAGATTGGAAGTAAATGTTTTCCTCTCCCTCTACTGAAAAGATTTGATTGTAGGTTCTCATTTCTTCTTCCCATTGAAAATCTTTTCTTTCAGCTTACTTTTGCCATTCCAATCCAGAGCATGTTCCATCACTTCTTCAATGGTCTCTACAGGGATGATTTTAACTTTACTTATTTTATCTTCGTCAATGACGATATCTTGCATATTTGATTTTGGAACAATGACAGTCTTAATTCCTGCTTCTACCGCTGCTTCTACTTTTGAGGAAACTCCTCCCACCGGAAGAACTTCTCCCCGTACTGATAAGGAACCAGTCATGGCTACTTCTTGCTTGATAGGAATTTCTTTCAGAGCGGAAATGATAGCAGTCGCCACGGCAATAGAAGCAGAATCTCCCTCTACTCCTTCATGCGTCTGTAAGAATTGGACGAAAATATCTTTGGTCTCTTTGATGTCTTCTCCGAAATACTTCTGGATGATGGCAGAAACGTTTTTGACTGCTTCTTTGGCAATTTCACCTAATTTTCCGGTAGCGATGATCTCTGATTTCTTTCCACCGTGAGTTACTTCTGCCTCGATGGGCAATAAAATTCCCGAGTAAGCGGCGCTTCCTCCGATAACGGCTAAACCATTGACTCTTCCGATTCTAGAACCGGAAGTCATGATCACTTCGTATTCTTTCTTGCGTTCGATGTATTTGTCGGCAATTTGTTGTTCTAATGGTCTGGCTAACACTTTGGCTTTCTTGACGTGCTCTTTAGTTACTAATTCAGCATTTTCTTCTTTAGCTAAATCGCCTGCAGCTCGTACTAATCCGCCCAGGCCTCGCAAATATAAAGTGAGATGCGCTTTCCGGTTTGCTCTTCGACGTGCTTCTTCGATAATTGCTTTCATGGCTGATAAATCAAAGTGAGGGATCTTCCCTTCTTCTTTCTTGACTTCCTGAGCAACGAATCGAGCGATTTTGGTTCTATTTTCTTTACTATCGGGCATGGTCTCGTTCATGTATACTTCGTAACCATAACCGCGGATCCTGTAGCGCAAGGCCAGATGCATATTTTTTATAGTTTCCATATTTCCGGCAGCGACTAAAATAAAATCACAAGGCACTGGTTCGGTTCTTACCATGGCTCCTGCAGATCGTTCAGACTGTCCGGTGATAGGAAATTTTTTCTCCTGAAGAGCAGAAAGAAGTTCTTGTTGGGTTCTTGGATGGAGAGTGGCAATTTCATCGACGAATAAAACTCCTTTGTGTCCTTTGTGGATCATCCCAGCAACCACCCGTTGATTTGCTGGTGTACCTAAACCACCGGATTGGAAGGGGTCATGAAGCACATCGCCAAGCAATGCTCCAGCGTGCGCGCCTGTTGCATCAAAGAATGGCGCTTGTTTTTTCTCGAAATTATCGACGATTACTTTTGGGGCGATATTTTTTGGCGCTTGGAACATTTTAGGCCCCATGTTCAATGAAATAGCGAATCCTGCCAAAAATAACATGCCACCTAAGAAAAAGGCGGTGAACATCAAATCAGATTGATAATGGTAACGAACCCACCAAGGAAGAATAAAAGTTACAATGGCAACAATGAAAAGCAGAAAGTTATTATTTTTGAAACTTTTATTGGCATCGAAGAGATATTTCTGTACCTCGTCGCGGCCTTTTCCTGCAGCCAGAGTTTTGATGAAAGGGTTATTTTCATCATTAGGATTTGGGTAGGAAAGAATGTCTTTCAGGTCTGATTTTGGGAGCAGTTCTGCTAAGGCCATTCCTAACATGGATTTTCCAGTTCCAGGATCTCCGATCAGTAGGACATGCCTACGTTGTTGAGCAGCTTTCTTGATGATCTTGACTGCTTCTTCCTGGCCTAGGACTTGATCTACTATTTTTTCAGGAACTTTGATATTCTTGGTAGTAAGAGTTTTAGCTGGTTTCATAGGTAAATAGGACTTCTGGCGGGTAGTGACTATCTTTAGAGGTTTTGAGCTTTATTCTTTAAAAAACTTTCTTGTTTTTTAGTCCTCGACCTTGTCTGCGGTTTAAAAAACTTGTGGAGAAATAGGAATTATTTCTTCTCTTTCTTAACCACATTAATCACAATCTCATCAAAGTGATTCTGCTGCTGCATCTCAATCTTGTGTTCGTTTTCAAGATGCAGCAAGGGCATGAAAGTGTAGACTTTTTCCTGCTTGCCTGCTCGTGGAGGAAGAAGCCGGGTGTAGGTCAATTTCTGATTGGGATCTTTGTTGGTGTAATAATTGATTTTATGATAAATGTCGCGGATGACTTCAAGGATGTCAATTTTTCGCTTGGGCATAGGAAACTTTACCGGGCGCTGCTGGGCCAAAATTCGCTTCTTGGTAGCCATGGCCCGCTGCAATGCTTCTACTAAATCTTCTACCGATACTTTCCGATTTCTGGGCTGGGGATTTCGCGGGATAAGTTGTGGATGCGCGGCATTAGGATTGCGTAAGCGCTGTTGCATCTCTTCAAAAAGTTCTTCTTCTGGAATTCCGTCATGCTGATTGATGAGCTTATCTAAATTAGAGATATCATTATCGATTAAATGGGTTGCTTTTATTTTCAATAACACTGCGGCTGCCAGCAATATCTTTCCGGGGATTTTGAAATCATGCTCCTGCATCTCTTTGATGATCTGGATAAATTTTTGGGTTAAGAGGGAAAGATCAATATCCCAAGGGTCCATTTGTTCAGTTTTAACCAAATCATAAATGATATTCTTCCAATTAAGCTCGTCCTGGTTTAACAATAAATCAAAGATTTTTTCCTGCATAGAGCAGGAAGTTTTTGATAGTTTAAAAATGTTTATTGTTTGTTTACGTATTAAGTCTGTTGAAGGAAAGTGCTTGGCAGGCCGTCTGCCGTAGCGAAAATTTGCGTCTTTTTTCGTAGCATCCCGAAATCTTCTCGATTATTTTCGCATCCGAACCTTGTCTTACGAAAAGCATGGTACGGCAGACCTCTTGGCCAAGCCAGCACTTTTCACGGAAACTTAATACGTACTTGTTTGTTTATCACTCTGATACTACTTTTTGTATATAATAATCTTTAAAAAGGGAAAAACTCCGAGGCAGGAATGGTGAAAAAAATGAGTGTATTTAAGGTATTGTTATTTCTGATGGCGTTGATGTTTGCGTTTTCTGCTGTTGCAGAAGAATCTTTGTCGCTTAATGCTGTTCCTTCGTCAGGAAAGGCTCCTTTAGAAGTTACATTTAATCTCGTTTCTTCAGAGGAAATACTTTCTGTTTCCTGGGATTTTAATGGCGACGGTATTGAGGATAGTACTGAACTTGCGCCGACTTTTGTTTATGGGGCTGGAACGCATATTGCTTCTGCAAATGTAACGACAGCAAGCGGAAGCACGATCGTTTCTACGACCATTACTGTAGACGAACCTTTCAGCGTTTCGGTTATCGCTGTTCCTTCATCAGGAATTGCTCCGCTTACAGTAAAGTTTACAGCCAGCGTTTCTGAATTTCCGGATAAAAATACTATTTTTATGTATTCTTGGGATTTCAATAACGATGGGGTTGTTGACAGCGTGGAACAGAATCCTAGTTATACTTTTGAGAATGTAGGTGATGTTGTGGCCCAGTTAAAGGTTCGTGATGCCGCTTCATCCTTTGATGGGATGGAGGTTAGCAAACAGATACCGATAACTGTAAGCTCTTATGACTCCAAAATAAATATTGTTTCTTACTTCCCAACTGCTCTTCAATTGAAAGAAAACCAAATTACTTTTCTGGTTTCTAATGAAGGTCCAGAACCAATTAAGGATATCAGTGCAAAAGTAATCGGAGAAGGAATTCAGCATCTCAGTTCAACTACTATTTCTCGTCTTAAACCTGGCGAACAGGATTCGCTTACAGTAAAAATGAATGTGCTGAAAGAAGGTCAGTTGACTGCGTCAGTGAAGATTGATGAGAAGATTTTTCCCGTCACCTTTGCTGTCGCTGAACAAGTCAGAGTGAATAAGGAAGAATTAGAATTAAAATTGAAAGAATTAAAACAGAAACTCCAGGAACAAGAAGATCTGTATTATGAGAAGAAGGCCGAGAATTATTTAGTTGCGGAAGTATTTGAAAATATTAAAGCGACAAAGAAGCAGCTACAAGATGCGCAGCAGCAGCTCTTGACCAACAATCTCTTAGAAGCTAAAGTGAATGTAGATTTGGCCGGTCCGACAATTGAGGATATCGCTTATCGTCTGGGAGATGCTCAAAAACCAAAGCAGACGCCGTTATTATGGTTGAAAGAAAATGCCGTGGCTATTACCTCTATCATTGCTGCAGTTGGAACTTTAGGTGGAGTGGCAGTTAAGATCTCCAAGGGAGCTCAGAAGTTAGGCGGAGATGTGAAGGAGAAATTTACTGCAAAAAAGAAGGATGAGAAAGTTGAAGATAATGCTTCTGAAGCTGACGACAAAAGTAAAGATGAGCCTGAAGAAGAGAAAGGAAGTTCTTAATTGAATAAAATGGGCCCGGCCGGACTTTCATCAATTGTCACGATTAGTCTAAGTGACTAAGCGAATGCAATGAGCGCAGTCGCTCCGCCTCTCAAGTGGCGTGACACTTGTTTCGAACCGGCGACATCCGCCTTGTAAGGGCAGCATCATAGCCGCTAGACCACGAGCCCATAAAGAGTCTGGCATTCTGTTTATTTATTAATTTTTTGGAAAATGCCGTAGTTTAGGATTTAGATTACTACTCTTTATGAGGTTATTTTTTACAGTCTTAATTTAAGAGGAGATATTTTATAAAAAAGACCAATAATTTCAGATTATGATCAAACGTTATGAACATACTGATGGTACTGGAGTAGTAGCATTTGCTGGAATTTATTCGCATCTATGGAATTCACAAATAGATTCTGCAGTAGTGTCAGTAATGGAAGCAGCTTTTCCTGATGTAAAGCAGATAATGGGGGGAGACCTTCCTTCTAATGTACAAGGGCTTCTAGGTTGTTGGTCTTGGGTTGAGACCATAAACTCACAAGTATGTTTGCTGATGGAGCATGCTAAGGATGAAAATGGATATTTTATCGCCCACGA
>JACPIL010000024.1 GCA_016188105.1 Candidatus Woesearchaeota archaeon
AAGTATTGATAATCAGTTTGTAGAAGAACATCTTAGCAAATACCTACGGCAAGAACCTAAATTGATGAAGTCCCTGTACCTCAACTTTAATCCAAAATCGAAAGCATACATCTCAGTCATCAAACAAGTTCGGTCTCAATTACGTAGAGTATATGGGTTGTTTAGAGACGATTCTAAAGAACGAAAAAGATTAGTCCGGGAATTATTGGACAGCCAGCTCCCAAAAAGAGCAGAAATACTGGACGCCATTTTAGCGACTCACTCTTCTACACATGAAAGAATCTCTTTTTTTGATAAACTTTACTCTAAACTATTTTCTCTTACGGGAAGACCAACAACCATTCTTGATCTGGGTTGCGGCATTAATCCTTTTTCCTTCCATTATATGAAACTAAAAGAATGTAGTTATTTTGCATACGATATTAATGCGGAAGAAATAGAGTCTATCAACTCTTATTTTCAAATTTTACATCGAGAAAATTCTTCCTTCAACGGAAAGGCGGTCGTTGCTGATATAATGGACATTGCCTTTCCCCGCGCTGACCTTTGCTTACTTTTGAAGATGACCGATGTTATTGATAAAGGCAAAGGACACAAGAAAACTGAAGAGCTGCTCAAACGAATTCCTGCCAAGTATGTCATAATCAGTTTTGCTACTAAAACCATGAGCGGGAAAAAAATGACTGCTCCCAGGCGAAGCTGGATGGAATGGCTGTGCAAGCGCTTGGGATATGAATATACTACTCTCGAATTTGAAAATGAGATCTTTTATGCAATAAGAAAATAAAAAGAAATTAAACAAGACAAAATCAATACTGCAGCAACACTTCCACATCTCTGCCAAAGATTTCTTTCAGATTCTCGAACAAAGGCTCCTTGACAAATACTCTCTTAGGAAATTTCGCTTTAGCTAATTCTTTCTCGAATTCTTCAAGGCTGCTTTTCTGCTTTTTCAATCTGCTGTTCTTTAGCATCTATGTCATGGATAACAAAAGCCACGCTTTCCAACAAGATAACTTCGCCGAACTTCTCTCCGTGTTTTACTCTTACTCTTGCCCTCTCTAATTCCTGTCCGCGCTTGCGCTGCATGTACTCAATCAAGAACTTGAACAAACCAGAACTTCCTTTGCGCGCTTTTTCAATATCAGTCTTGGTAAGCTTCTTCTGATCATGCTTTTGTTTCGCTTCGATTATTTCATTTAAGTCACGCAAATATCGAGCTGGGACCTTTCCGGTGGTGATTAATTCATCTTCAAACAATTTGATCAGTTGTGAATCTTGTGCTTTTTCGATTCCTTCTAACTTAAGCACATCCCTGATGATGGTCATTACCTCGTCATACAACATCACAATGCTTTTTTCATCATGCCGGCTTTCGATCTCAGTAAACAATTCCTTAATCCTTTTCAGAAATTTTTCTGCATCAGTGATAAGCTTGTCTAATTCTGTTCCAGTCAATTCTTTTTTATCTCCATGTTCTATTTTCTTACGGATATCGACATTGTTTCTCAAGATCTTCACATACTCTGCTTCCAGCATTTTTTCTTTCTTGACAAAAATTTCCTCTAACACGTCAGGAGTTTCTCTTGGCGTTGGCGGTGGAAGACCATACAACATGATCGCTGCCTGTGAGGGAGTTAGGATAGAATAATATGTGTCCTCCATCCCCATTTCTTTTAAGCGACCTTTTACTCTGGTAATACTTTGTTCTCCGGTACTCATGAATAAATCAATCGCTTCTCTGCTGGGCTTTATTCTTCCCATTCTTAGCAGCTGTTTCCAGGGCATGAAAATGCCGCGGTCGTAAAATGGAACGCCGTCTCGCAGCAAGGTGAAAATAATCGGATTTGCTTCTTTCAGTGATTCCCAGAAATCGGTTAAGATATACACCTGAATGTTCAGCTTATTCTTAATGCCAGTCATTTCACCAGCTTCAGCTCCCATACCGATGATGATAGCACGTAATTTATCCTTCAATTCTGCCCGGCTCATTTTCTTGACGTCAGTATCATCAATCACGATCCAGACATCAATATCAGAAGTTGGTGTCGCTTTTCCCTGAGTTAAGGAACCGGCTAACACATAGCTTAGAATATATTTCTCAAATTTCTTGATAACCATGCTCTTGTGAATTTCCGCAATCTTGATCGCTGCCAGCATTCCTGTATCATGCAAAGGCGCGCTCATGGAAATCAAACGGTTAAAATCATATTTAGCATCATAACAATTCTGCCATAAATCTGTCAGAAGCGCACATTGGGGAGTAATTTCTTTATCTACCTCTTCTCCGATCTGTTTGATCGCTGAAGAGAATTTGTTGAATAACTCATCCTTGGTCATCTTTTGAGAGGTGGTATCGTCAACTACCACCAGAACATGAATTTTATTTTCATCACCTTCTTTCTTTTCCTGTTTTTGCTCTCCTTCTTTTGCTTCTCCTTCCTTTGGTTTTTCAGGAGGCAGAAGAGCAATTCCGACAATATAATCGCCAAATTTTTCAAGAACTTTCTCTTTAAATTTGTCTAACTTTTCTTTGATGACCTTGAGCTTCTTTTCCATCTCCGGGGGCAAATTGGGCATGCCCGGAGGTATAGGTAATCCTCCCTGAGCTGGTTTAATTTCTTTAGGTTGCATAGATTTGGACATTTTTTTGGACATAGTCGTTTCCTCCTGTGACAAATTTATTCGGTATTTAAGCTTATACTTTAAATACTTATATTTATTTCTTTTGGAAGTGAGACATTTTAGTCAATACTGTTTATTCCGGGACTGTAACTACTACTTAGTGTCAAAATAATCGAAAAGTTTATATAGAAATCCATTATTTTACTCTAAAAATGGGAATAGCAGATTATGTTTCGACCTGGAACAAGGGACAGAAGGTAAACGATACTCTAGTCCAAAAAATGTTTGAGGGCTATGTTGCTTTAGGCAAAGCTATCACTGGCGATGACGGTTTAGTTGATAAAACAAAACTCAAACAAAAAGAGGCCCAAGTTAAAGCTGCAGAAGCATTCTACAAGTCAATGACGGACCACTCTCTAGCTGTTTGGGGTTCTACAATTACTGATCCAGAACAACAAATGGAATTAGCTTACAGAACCTTCGGTTTTGGCTATGATATGGTTGAGGATTTCATTGAAAATGCTCAACAAAATGTAGATCCAGTACAATTAATCGGCTCACTTCAACAAAATTCGGCATATAACCACTTTGAGGGAAGAAACCAAAGTGGAGCCGCAAAATCAAAATTAAAACCTGAGGACACTGACGAAGCTATCCGATATACCAAAATAGAAGGAAGAGTAGACAAGGCTAAGTTAACTATTGATGATCTAGCTGCATTACTTACCCAATATATTAAAGATGGAGTTATTAGTGATAGATTCCTCAGCAATAAAAGATATGCTATAAGGCCGGCTCAGCCTACTAATTAATTTTTTCTCTTTTTAACATAATCTAACTATCTTTTTCTTTATCGAAAAGCTTTTTAATCAATCCTTTCTATTAAGTGCTTATGAGTAAAAAAGAGGAAGTCCCAGATTATATTTCTAAACATAAGAAATTGTATCATCATGCTAAAAAGTTAACTGATACTATTGGGCAAGCTCATACTGAGGCCTATACTGCTGCTGTAAACAAGCACCTCTTGGATGGTGGAGAAGTAGATTTTGATAAGCTCGATGATTCTAAAATCCAAGAATTATTCGTCAAAACTATGTCTGATATGTATATCAATAAAGCGAAAGCTCATTTTAAAGTCTCTAAAGATCTGGATGATCTGGAAAAAGAGATTCTTATGCAAGCCTATACTGGAACAACCCAGCAGCAATTAAAACAAACCGTTAGCAGATATGGAAAGAGGTTTACTCATCAGGTTTTTGATAGTGTTAAGGCTCAAATCACCAAAAATGTAGGTGAACGTCTCTATGGTTCAGCGGGTGCGCATTTGAGTGACGAACATGTCAAAGACATCGTCAAGCATGTAGGATTAGAAGACAAAGTTGATGCCGGAAAAGTCAATGTCGATGAAGCCCGGGAATTATTGGCTGCTTTCCATGAAGAAGGCGTGGTCTCTGATTCTGCGTTGAGGGAGAACTTGCCCAGCTATAAGCTCAAGAAAAAACAAGAAAAAAAGAAATAAAAATCTATTGAAGGAAATCTTCTATTCCAGCTCCATCTGCTCAATCTCATCTAAGCCAAGATCGGTTTCTTCTTGCAGGGAATCAATTTCTTCTAACTCGCTCAAGCCATTATCCACAGCCTGTTCAGTTGGAGTCGCTCCTTCTGTAAGAAGCGTTCCTGGTTGTTGAGAGATTTCCTGAGCAGCTTTGCAGCCGCTAACAATCGCAACTCCTAAGATGAGCAGCAATACTGAAATTCGCAGTATCTTCATGATGCTTCACCTTATGCAGTTGCTTCTGCGTTTGCGTCAGCTTCAACAGCAGTATTGCTTTCAGATTCCTCAGAATCTTCACTTCCTTCTCCTTCATTCTCAGATTCTTCTGAAGCATCTTCTGTCTCGCTCAAGTCTTGCTGCACTTCTTTATACTCAGCCAGGAAGTTTCGCAGTATTTTCTTAGTTTCCTGCAAATCTTTTCTGACTGCGTGCTGAGCTGCTCTCAATTCACGATTGAAGAGGTCGAAGTCTTCTGCATCTTTAGCTTCCATCCATTTTTGCTTAGCAGCTTCATAATCCTGTTCTAATTCAGCTACTTTAGCATCAAATTCAGCTAAGATTGCTTCTAACTCAGATACATCAGCACCAGCTTCTGCTGCTGCATCAATGCGTGCTTGCATACTGGTATGAAGATCTTCATGTTTTCCTACTAAAACATGAAGCTTAGCATTTACTAATAAGCCAACCAATCTTCTCTGCAGCTTGTGCACTTTCTGGTTTAACTCTTTCAAGTCTTTAATTGCCGCTCTTATTTCTTCTTGCGAAGTTTCGTTGGTAAAGCTGTCAATCTTTGCTTTCTGAGCATCTAATTCAGCTTCAAAGTCTGCAATTAAATCTAGCGCATTTTGCTTCTCTTCTTCAGATAAATCTTCCATCTTTTCAACTGTCTTGGTCAACTTCTCCAAAGATCTTTCCACTACCTGTACTGATTTTAGTAAGTGATTCTTTACGCCTAGACGTAATTCTAGCTTTAAGGCAGCGCAATCTTCATTTTCGGCATTACATCGCCGTGCTTTTTTATGTAATTCTAATACTTTCTCGCGGTGTTCGCGTTGCTTTTCCTTTGCTTCATGGAAGCGTTCTTTCGCATCCTCTAATCTTTCACGGGCGTTTTTCAGTAATTTTACCTCGTGTTTTACCTCTTGTTTTAGCAAACCATTTCTTACTTTGGTTTTAACTTCTACTTTTTCTTCTGTTTCACTATCTTTTACTTCAGATTTAACTTCTGTTTCTTCTTCTACTCCAGAATCTTGATCTTCTGTTCCTACTTCAGTCTCTGACTCTGTCTTAACTTCTGCATCAGCTGAGCCCTCACCTGAGTTTGAATTAACCTCGGCTTCTGCATCAACTTCAACATCTACCACATTACTACTTCCTTCTTCAGCTAACCCTGCTGGGATAACGCTCAATAAAAACAAGCTTAACACCAGGAAGGCGCTTAATTTTTGTTTGAATGATGTCATTTTTGTGACCTCCGTTTGATTTTTCTGAGAACTACCCGGCCTAGCTTCTTTTTAAACATACTTTTGGAAATACTTTACAGAATGCTTTAGGAAGCTTTAGGAAGGTTTATGATGATTAAAACAGCATTTTTAAGCTCTTTCCCGATATATTTTTATATTATTCTAGAGTATACAGGAGCATGAAACACAAATTACCTTTATTTCTATTGCTCTTACTTATTATTCCATTAGTCTCAGCAGCTACTCTCAAAGGCAGCATTTATGATGAAAATCTAGATTTGGCTCAAGATGTTTTGGTGGAAGTTAATACCCAGCCACAGCAAAAGTATCTGGCTAAAACAGGTTCATACTCTTTTGATCTTTCGCCGGGGAAATATACTCTTACCGCAAAAAATGATCAATATGTTGTAACGGAAAATGTGGAGATCCTTTCTCCTGCTGGTGAGTATCTTCTGGACTTATTTCTGCTTCCAGATTTTGTAGAAGAAGATGAATTATGGCAGGAAACTCAGCAGGAACTTCCTCTGGAAACTGAAGAAAATCCCCTCCCGCTTTGGTCCTGGATTATTGCCGCGATCGTCTTCCTAGCCTTATTAGCTCGAATTATATACACTCGTAAAAAATATGGTTCTCTCTGGACTTTCAGAAAAAAGATCAAGGCCGAAAGCAAAAAAACTCTGGAGCAACATAAAGAAGAATTAGCGCAAGAACCAGGATATCTTGACCAAGCCTTGGAAATTATCAAAAAACATGACGGCCGGATCAACCAAAAAGAGCTGCGCAAAGAGATGATGTACCTTTCTGAAGCTAAGGTCAGCCTCATTGTGACCGAACTGGAACATAAAGGAAAAGTTGAGAAAATCAAGAAAGGGCGCGGGAATGTCCTTATTCTGAAATAATTTGTTCTTTTGAGCAAACGTTTTTAAATATCTTCTCACTCCGTGTAGGGATGCAATTTCCAGATTATAACCCCCAGCAACTTGAACCGCAAATACTAGAATTCTGGAAGAAAAACAGGATTCTTGATTCTCTGCGCAAACGCAATAAGAAGGGGAAGAAGTTTTATTTCTTGCAGGGACCACCATACACTTCTGGCCAGATTCATCTCGGGCACGCCTGGAACATGGCGCTAAAAGATATGGTTTTACGGTACAAACGCGCTCAAGGTTTGAATGTTTGGGACCGCATGGGATATGATATGCATGGCTTACCCACAGAACAGAAAGCTATGGCCAAACTTAATCTTCACAACAAAGAAGACATAGAAAAATTTGGTGTAAAGAAGTTTACCCAGGAATGTGAAAAATTCTGCATCGAAATGATGCACAAAATGGATCAGGATTTCCAGCGCTTAGGTGCTACCCTTGACTTCTCCGACCCTTATCAGCCGATTAAAAAAGAATTTATGGAAGCAGAATGGTGGCTTATTAAACAAGCTCACCAAAAAAAGCGATTATACCAAGGTTTGCGCACTATGCATTGGGATGCGGCAACTCAGACTGCAGTAGCAAAACATGAATTAGAGTACAAAAAAATAACTGACACCTCCATTTATCTTAAGTTTCAAAGCAAAGAAGATCCAAAAAAGTTTTATCTTATCTGGACTACCACTCCCTGGACAATTCCACTAAATTTAGCTATCATGGTGAATCCAGAGCTTACTTACATCGAAGTTTCGGTAAATGGTGAAGTTTGGGTTATTGCTGAAAGTCTGGTTTCAAGCGTACTAACCAAAGCTAAAATTGAAAAACATACTATCTTACGCAAGTACAAAGGTGCTTCTTTAGAAGGGAAAAAATATGTTCATCCTTTGCAAACTCAGCAGTATCTTCCAAAAGAATTGCAACAAAATCCAAAATTATTCTCGATTTTGCTCAGCAAAGAATATGTTGATGATAAGGCTGGGACGGGTTTAGTTCATTGTGCTCCTGGCTGTGGTCCTGAGGATTACGAAGTAGGTTACCAAAATGGAATAACACCTTTCAATTGCGTCAATGAATCCGGAAATTTTGAAAACTTCGGACCATTTACTCATTACAAGGCTAAAACTGATGATAAACAATTCATTCAAGCTTTGCATGAGGCCGGCGTTTTAGTAGCAAAAGAATCGTACAGCCATGACTATCCCCACGGCGAACGAAGTCATGAGCCAGTTATTTTCCGAACTACCAAGCAATGGTTCTTCAAAGTGGAAGATTTGAAAGAGCGGATGGTTGACGCTAATGATAAGATAAAATGGAATCCTCTTACTGCAAAAAATGCTTTCCAATCCTGGTTGGAACATCTGCGTGACAATTCTATTACCAAGCAACGTTACTGGGGAACTGCCGTGCCTATCTGGCAATCTGACGATGGAGATTACTTAGTTATAGGAAGCATCAAGGAATTAGAAAAACTTTCCGGCCAGAAGGTTTTAAACATGCATATTCCTGATATTGATTCTATCACTATCAAAAAAAGTGGAAAGGTATATCGCCGAATTCCTGATGTATTAGACGTCTGGATCGATGCGGGAACAGTATCTTGGAATTGTTTGAATTATCCGCAAGAACAAAAATTATTTACCAAACTATTCCCTCCAGATTTTATTCTTGAAGGAAAAGACCAAATCCGCGGCTGGTTTAATCTACTGATGATTGCTTCATTTTTAGCCTTCAACAAACCTGCTTTCAAAAATGTGTATATGAACGGATTTGTTACTGATGTTAATGGAGTAAAGATGTCTAAATCGTTAGGCAATATCATCTCTCCTTATGATTTAATAGATAAACACGGTGCCGACACTTTACGATACTATATGAGTCAGACCAATGCCGGAGAAGACATTAATTTCAGCTGGGAAGAATGTAAGGCCAAGGTCCGCAGTCTCTTAGTATTATGGAACACCCATAAATTTCTCATCACCCTTTCCAAAGAAACAGGAATCAATCCGTTTTCTCTGAAAGCTGCAGCAGTAGAAAGTAATTTCGCTTTAGAAGAGAAATATATTTTTTCACGCCTTCACTCAGTGATGAAAACAATTACAGGTCTACTTGATGAATACCGTTTAGATGAAGTAATTGCTCCTCTTGAAGGATTATTCTTGGAATTATCAAGAACTTACATTCAAATGATTCGTGAAAAAAGCACCTCTGGAACTGATGAGGAAAAAGAAGCGTGTGTGTACACTATCGGTAAGGTTTTATTGGAATCAATAAAGATGTTCAGCATTATTGCGCCCTTCATCAGTGAAGCGATGTATCTTAACCTTAAAGAACAATTCAAGTCAAAGGAAGAAAGCATCATGCATCACTCCTGGCCCAAAGCAGATAGCAAAAAAATCAATAAAAAATTAGAAGAGCAGGTTTCCTTAGCTCAAGAAATTATTCAAGCTGGTTTGCATGCTCGGGAAAAAGCCAAGCTGGGAGTCCGCTGGCCAGTGAAAGAAGTCCAAGTAATTAGTGAAAATCCTGCTATCAAAGGAGTAGTTTCAAAATTACAAGATGTTCTCTGTTCGCAACTTAATGCTAAAGAAGTAGTCGCTGCAGCGCATAGTGCAGAGATGCAATATAAAGTAAAACCTGATTATGCCAAAATAGGTCCTGCTTATGGTAAACTCTCCCCACAAATCATCGCTAAACTAGCCATGGATAGTCCCAAAACTATTGTCAACCATCTCCAGAAAAATGGAAAATATATCTTTACTCTTGACAACCAGCAGGTAGAAATTTCCAAAGAGATGCTCTTTATAGAACGTGAAGCGCCGCACAATTATCAACTCTCAGAATTCAAAGACGTAAATGTATTAGTAAATACTGAACGCACTGAAGAACTAGAAGCAGAAGGCTATGCCCGGGAAGCTGCGCGTAATATACAGGAGTTGCGGAAAAATGCAGGCATGCAGAAAACAGATAAGATCGTATTATACCTGAAAGTAGGCCATGGTATGCATAAACTTTTACTACCTCTAAAATCAGAAATTCAACTTAAAGTAGGTGCACATGTTTTCGACCTTGTTCTATCTTCGCCAGGCAGAAAGTATAAACACACTGATTCATTTAAAGTAAAAGATGAAGAATTTACTGCGTATTTTGAGAAATTGTGATTTTGAGAAATTGTAGGTGGCATTGTAGGTGACATCACATCACTATTATTTATCTCTTAGAAATCTTTATATACCTTCCAACACTATTTCGAAGAATGCCAGACTACGATATTCCCCGCATCACTCTTCGTTATAATGGCATATTTGATTTTGATGGGTTCTATAATGCGGTAACTGACTGGGCTAAAAATTATGGTTTTATGTGGCATGAATCCAGCTTTAAACATAAAGTCCCTTCTTCAGAAGGTGCGGAACAGGAACTAGCCTGGCAGATGACCAAAAAAGTAACTGAATTTATTGAATATACAATAATCTTTACCATCCATATGTGGGAAGTAAAAGACGTGCCAGTTGAAGGAAGAAAAAAGCCCTTGATGAGAGCAAGGTTGTATATCTGGATTGAAGGGAAAATAACCTATGACTGGCAGAAAAAGTATGGCGGCAGCAAATTTGCAGAATTGTTAGGAAAATGGTTGATGAAATTACCGCATATGAATCCAGTTGAAACCATGTATTTTGATCAGCTCTATTATCGGGTTTGGAATCTTCATGCAGTAATTAAGAAGTACTTCGACTTACAAGCTGGAAAGAATGCCTACAAAGATTATTTAAAGGAAAATTAAAATTCTACCTAACATGGTTGATGATACAAATAATCCAGATGCTGAGCTTGAAGCACTTCTTGAGGAAGAAGCGGTTTTAACGCAAAGAGATCTAGCTCGTTTACAACGTTTTAGAGAGATCCTAGAAGGCCTTCATCCTTCTGATGAAGAAGATATTGCTCTCAATTATCTTTTTCAAAGAGAGGGAATAGATTACCTCGAGGGGCAACCAGATGCCTCGCCAGCATCACTAGATGACCCAGTAGAAAGGCTCTTTACCAGAATCAGGAACGATCCTATTGAAAGATTCAGAGCGCGCTATGATAAGGCTAAAGGTAACCACATGGAAGAGACCTACCGAGTAGAATTAAAACTAGTTGAAGATAAAGATTTTCAACAACGAGTTTTTGAGATGTATCGCACTCAAGTATGGCCGGCAATGAAAAAAACGATGAATTAAGCTTCCTAAATCTTTTAAATCTGTTTCCTATTCTTAGCACATGCTTATCCAAACTTCTGAAATTAATGCTGGGGGAATAAAGATAATTATTACTGAGGAAGGCCAAAAAGTTGGTCGGGCTTTTCTCTATCTTCTGAAAAACGATCTCCACGCTAAACCATTTGGTTTTATAGAAGATGTGTTTATAGAGGAAGCATTTAGAAGTAAAGGGTATGGAAAGAAGATTACCGATGCTCTTATCCAGGAAGCTAAGAAACAAGGCTGCTATAAACTGATCTGCACTAGCAGGTTTTCTAACGAGCGCGCTCATCATCTGTACGAGAAATTAGGGTTCAAGAAGCATGGTAATGAGTTTAGGATGGATCTCTGATCAATTCATTCTCTTTCTAAAAATCCTTCCAATAACTTGGCTCTATTGGGGTGCCTAAGTCTCGCCAATGCTTTTGCTTCTATCTGTCGAATGCGTTCACGAGTTACTCCCAACTGATTGGCAACTTGTTGGAGAGTATAGCTAGTTCCACGTTTTACATTGCCGTATCCGAAACCCATGCGTAGGCGAATGATCATTTGATCACGTTGGTTAAGATCAGAGAGAACCCTTTCCGTCAGGGCTGCAAGTTCTGGCGTATTTGCTTCTTCTTCTGGATTAGAAGATTTTTCATCTGGAATAAGTTCTAGCATTTCTCTATCCTCCATTTCACCAACTTTTACATCTAACGATGCAACCTGTACAACAGCATACGAACGTGTGAGAATTTTTGCTATTCTTTCCGGGGTAAGCAATTTCTCTTCATCTACCTCTTTACCTTCAAGACTCGCCTTATGCTTTGCTTCCTGCCTTAAATCTTCCGCAATTTCTTCAGGGGTTATATTCTCTCTCTCATATCTCATTCTACAGCGTTCTTCTGCTCTACGGATTTGGCTGAGGTAGGTGTATAAATGCACCGGTCGGCGGATCATGGTAGCAGTATCAGCAAATCTTCTAGAAATTGCTTGATTAATCCACCAAACTGCGTAGGTCGAAAATTTATTCTCCATTTCTGGATCAAAACTATCTATGGCTCGTAAGAGGCCAAAATTACCATCAGCAACACGATCTTCCAAGGAAACTTTTCCAAATGGGAGCATTTTTGCTCGATGCACTACTAAGCGTAGGTTTGCTCTCATAATTTCGTTCTTGACCGCATTCCAGTGAGAATAAAGTTCGGTTACGGCTTCCTGATGTTCTTCAAGCCCCTTATAAGTGCCTGAAGCAAGCTGGTCTTTCCAACGGTTGGTATCATTGGGTTCCTCTTTTTCTTGCTTCCTAAACTCTCCAAATTTATCATCAATAAATTGTGAATCTTTACCATTAATCGCTGCATAAAGCGCATTACGGTATTTTCCCAATTCTTGAAATTTCTGTTGTTCCTCAGCAGCGGAGAGAAGCGGATATTTGCTTAATTCCCGTAAATACTGGCTGAATGCACCAGAAAGTTTCTCTGTAATTTCAAATTCTTCTTTCCAAGGATTGCGGCTAGATTTTTTTGCACGTCCGCGCCCGCGTTTTAATTGGAAAGTTCCTCTCAGTGTTCGTGCTTTAGGTTCTGGAGTTACTTCATCTGGATTCCTTTCCTCAACTTTCGCTTCCAATGCTGTAGGTCCTGGTTCCGGCACAATTTCGTTTTCAGGTGTTTCAGGATTGTAGGTCACAGGATCAGCAACTAACATATCTAAAGAAGCAGGCGCATCAGCATTTTCTGCAGGAGTGCTGGATCTTTTTCCTATTTTTTTAGTTCCTTGCCGTATGCGCTGAGTTGCATAGATGGAAAATCTTTTTCCTTGAGAATAATCATAACTATGCACTGCTTTCTGAAGGATTGCCTTTCCCTGCTGAACATAATCAAGAGCAGCTGCATCTTTTCCCAAAGATCTTGCCGAAGATTCTGCCAATGATAGCACTAAATACAAATGATGCTGCACTATCTTATCTACAGTTTTATTCCATTCTCCAACTGCTTCTTTTACTGCCTTTTTCTGTTTTTGTATCTCTTCTTGCTCAGAATCTTGACTGGCTTGTTTTTCTTTTTGCTGGAGATGCTTAAGATAGGATCCACTTATTTTTGCATACACATTACTATAATCATATGCGGTCCAAAGAATTTCCAACGCTTCATAGAAATTTGCTTCTGTTTTTGCATTAGACCTTACTTTTATTTTTCCAGCTCTCGTAGTAGTTACATCACTAAAAAATTCTTCCAATCCGGCTTTTTCTTCATCCAGAGTAGCTTCTCTGGATTGTTTTGCGAAATAGGTTATGAAGAAATCTGGATTTTGAGAAAAGATCGCCCACAACAGCCGGTTCCCTTTTTTCTCAATCTTTTTTATCAGGCTGGATTCTTGTTGCTGGTTAAGAGCAGGGTATCTTGCGGCCTCTTGTTTATACCACTGAAGATCCTCAGTCATGTTTTAGGAGTTTATAGTCAACACTTTAAATAGGTTATGGTAACAAAGAAGATGAATGAAAAATGCACCGGCCGGGATTCTTAACCTAAAAGAAGCAACGCAAAGCTTATAATAAAATTCTTTTGGTTTTAACCAAGAAGAAATTTAAGAAGCTTAGCTCAATTGCATCTTTTAGAGAGTCCTTGTTTCTAATTATGAGAATCAAGGAGGTGATTAAAATGAAAAATAGATTAGATAGTGAATGTTTGAATTCCATTCAAAATTTAATAAATGAAGGATACTCTTTGAATGAAATCTCTAAAGTATTAGGAAAGAGTAAGACTACCATTTACTATCATTTTAGGAAAATTAAAGGAAGAACAGTAAAACCAATTTCTTTTATGTTAGAAGATCCCGAACTATTGGGCGAATTCATAGGGTTATTCGCTGGCGATGGTTCAGTAAGTAAAACCAAAGATTACAAGTATAGGGTCTACTTACATTTTAACCTAAAAGACGAGATTTTTACAGAAAACTTGATTGATGAAGTCTTAATGAAATTATTTGGGAAAAGACCAATGATTTTTACCAAAGAGAATCGATTGAATCTATGTTATTATTCAAGGAGTATCTCTCAGTTACTAAGAACTTATTTGGTTTGGGAAGCTTGTGCCCGTAAAACTTATTCGGTGCGATTGCATGAAAATACTTACCCGAAGTCTTTTATGATAGGTTTTCTAAGGGGATGCTTAGATAGTGATGGCCATCTTTCTCCGAAGAATATTAGCTTTGCAACAGTCTCTCCAGGATTAAAAGACAATATTGTTTCTTTTCTGGAAGCATTAAGTTTTGACTATTCTGTGAGATTGAACAAGGAAAAAAGGCCAAACAGGGTTGATATTTATCATATTCGTCTTTTTAGGAAGGAGCATACTAGATTCATTAAAGAGATTAATCCAAGAAATAAAAGGGGACTGTATGCACCGGCCGGGATTCGAATTTCCGAACGCCCAGTCCCATAGCGTTTCCCGGACAACCGGCTTTCATCAACCCTAAGGTTTGGAAGGCCGGGATACTAGCCGTTATACTACCGGTGCATAAGCTAAATGTTTTATACATTATTTATTAAGGTTTTGGTGATTCTAAGGATACTATTTTCTTCTAACTGTTAATTCACATAATCTTTTTAAATCAACTCCCTTTCTACAAATTCATGGCAGAACTAACTGGACAGGAATGTGCCTTCTGTGGAGAAAAAAAATTAACACTTCGTGAAGAAGAAGTAGAGATACCATTCTTCGGGCGGGTTTTTGTACTATCTATGGAATGCACCGGCTGCGGCTACCGCAAAGCAGATGTCGAGCCTGCTGAAAAGAAGGAGCCATGCCGATATACTTTAGAGGTCACTTCTGATGCCGATCTTGCTATCAAAATAATCAAATCCGCAGAAGCAATAGTAAAAATTCCACGGGTCATAACCATCGAATCCGGTCCAGCTTCCGAAGGATATATCACTAATGTGGAAGGCCTATTAGAACGAGTAAAAAGTATGATCCAATCTGCAGCAGATGCTGAAGAAGATGATCCTGCTGCCAAAACCAAAGCAAAGAACTTGATCAAAAAATTAAACAAGGCCCTGGTGGGCCGAGAACCGTTAAAGATCATCATCGAAGATCCTTCTGGACATAGTGCGATCATTTCAGACAAGGCGCAGAAAGGTAAATTGTAAATTATTCCTTAACTTTATTTTCCAAAGTAACTACTTTTTGTCCTTTTTCTAATAATGAATCTAATTTTTCTGCTGTCCCATTTTGTAAAAAATATTCACGTCCCCGTACAAATCCATACTTATCCGGAGCAGAATCAGCTTTGTTGTCACATTCCCCATCCTCAATAGTCACGGTTCTTATTGCCTTTCCACCAGGAAAAGTTTTTTCTTCAATATATTGTAATCGGCATAGATCTTTTTCTACAGTATATTGTACTGTAATTCCATCAATTTGTCCTTCATATACTCCTTCTAATTCTGCACGTACTTCAGGATTTTGTAGGCCAGGTAGTGTACTTTTACAGCTGCTTAGAGAAACAATACAAGATAAAGCTGACACATATAGACAATTTTTAAGATTCATTTCTTCTCATCTTCACTATCTTCCCTTGCTTTCTTAAACGCTTGCGGAAGATCAATCATATACTTTCCCTCTTCTAATTTGATGATCAAAGGATCTTTCTTGAATAAATGTACTAAATCAATCTCAAACTTACCAGGTTTTACCACCCGGATAGATTCCAGATCAAGAACAACTGGAGTATCAGGCTCTTCTTTAATATTCAACACTTCAGCGACATCTTTCTCAATATTTTTCTTATCTTCATCGCTTAAGTTGGTGAGTAATTCCTTACCATACTCTACATCTTTCTTTTTGATGAAAAAGAATAATCTTGCGCCGCATTTACAGCCACGTAAAATCTCTGCCGACCCATCTTCATAGAAAGCATTGCAACGAACACATTGGTGTGGCATAGGCAGAAACCTGAATTTAGGACTATTTATAGATTTCTATATGGGATTATATACCTTAACGTCTCCTACTCGCTTTTTTTGACCTTTCCTTGGTAAATAATTCTATTTGATCAGGATTGCTTTCAATCTTCTTGACAATAGAAGCTGGTCCAATGATAGTTAAACCCTGCCTGTCGCCTAGAAGTGCATCCGCAAATACTCCTTTGAGGCGTTGCATGGCATCCTGCTTATCCTTGTCTGGATAGATAACACTCAACTCAATACCTTTAAACTTAGGAGAAATCTCTTCCATGGTTATTTCAATCAAGTCCGCTTCTTCCTGTCGTCTTAAACGGCCCTCCATGATCACGATCTTATCTTCCTTTACAATTTTCAAAAGTTTATTAACACGTTTAGCTGAAGAAAGACCATCAACCTCATGGTACGGTACAAACTTAAAGGTAACCATCTTTGTCTATTTAGCCTCTTTTAACCTATATATCCTAGTACTAGGAAACTCTTAGGCTTTTTAATGTTTACGATTTGCTCTATTTAGCTAAGGCAAAGAGCTGTTCGTAAAACTCTTCCACATTCTTTCCATATTTTGCGGAAATACCCACAATTTTATATTGAGGAAAAGCTGCTTTTACGGCTTCAATATTTGCTTTCTTTAGATCTACTTTGTTGGCTGCTATTAATACCGGGATATTTCTAGCCTGCAAATTTCCAATGATCGTAATATTAACCTGAGAATAAGGATCTTTAGTAGCATCCAGAACAACTACCACCGAATCCATGTCATCAAGCCATTTAATAGAATCGATAACCCCTTTGGTTGCTTCTTTTGCTCTCTTTTTTGCTTCAGTTTTCTTCAATCCTTTCTTGATAAAATCTTCATAATCGATTTTTGTTGAAATTCCAGGCGTATCCACCAAAGAAAACGTTAATTCCTTTCCCCTTTTGTTCTTAATATTGACCTGCTCTTTGATCTTAATTTCCCGTGTCTCATGAGCGATATGCGATACAGAAGACATCTCTTCTCCCAGCCAATCCTGACAAATCTTGTTGGCTAAGGTTGACTTGCCGCCATTTGGAGGACCATATAAGCCCAGCTTAATGTGATCTTTTTTACTAAATGGATTTACTGATAATTTCTTGAAAAGATTTTTTAAACACCATTTCTTTTTACACGCTCCCTACTTTGAGTTGGGATTGAATTGAGCTTATTAAAGTTTTTGGTGGTCTAGGGAATAGATAAGGAAAGATTTCCATTCTTGAAGTTCATAATAAATATAAAGATGTTATTGATCACTCTATTCATGGTAGATAACAACAATTCAAAGTCTAAATTAAGAACAGCTGCTAAAGTTCTAGCGGTAGCTGGTTTTTTAGGCGGAACCTTTTATCTAGCAAGTAAGGATATTAGAGAACGTTCTAAAACAGCTCAAGTGCAACCATCAACTTCAATTCCCGAAGCTGCTCCTACTTTTAGCGATAAAGAAAACGAATTACATGATGGTGTATACCGTGGTCAACTAAATGGGAGACCTATTGAATATATGGTAAAATCTGGTTTTTGTTCATTACGTCTCATGCCAGGATTTGTTTTCGATTCCGGTTGTAATAATACTGCTGACAGCGTGGCTACCGGTCATGGAGAAGATTACAGTAGAGAAGATCTAGAGCGGACTGGAAAAACAGTGTATTTTGATCAACTTCTCACTGCAGCGCAGAAATTAGCCCTTCCAGAAAACAAAGTTCCTGATACAGCAAAAGAGGATCTAGATAGGATGTTAGCGCCATACAAGTAAACAATTTTTTATATTTTCTTCCACAGAATAATTTATAAGCCTCTATTCTCTTCTCCTGCTATGCCTGAACGCTACTTAGTGGTGGATCGTCTTAAGCTTAGTTATGAAGGACTTTTTAATGCTGACGAGCTCTATCAGCTTATCGCTCAATTTTTTTACGAAAAGGGCTGGGATTGGTATGAGAAGATGAACCAGACTATTGTTACTTCGGCTGGAAAGCAAGTCCGCATCATCTTTGAACCCTGGAAAAATATTACCGATTACTATAAGTTAGCAGTAAGCATCCGTCTTAATATGATTGATGTTAAAGAAGTTTCAGTAGAGCATGAAGGGAAAACTATTCGCACCAATCAGGGCACTATCCGCATCATTTTTGATGGTTTTGTGGTCAGCGACCGAAAAGGTAAATGGAGTGGAAAACCGATCTACTGGTTTATGAGCATCCTGTTTGAAAAATATTTTTTCCGCAACCACTATGGCAAAGCGGAAACCTGGATGAAAAAAGATATTGAAAACCTGCATCAGAAAATTAAAACTTATCTCAATTCCTTTAAATATAGCTATGGGCGTTAAAGATGGAAAACAATCTAATCATCAATAATCGGGAATTACATTATTCTGGCATCTTCCGTACTGATGATCTTTTTTTTACTTTAAACAAAGCTCTAGA
>JACPIL010000025.1 GCA_016188105.1 Candidatus Woesearchaeota archaeon
TGTTTAAGTTAGCGTGGAAGGGTAATTGATAAAGAAAAATAAAAAATTACGCCTCAAGTGGCGCTTCTAAAGCTTCTTCAGTTTTTTTGACTTTTTTAGGCTTAGCTTTCTTCTCCACGGCTGGAGCTTCTTTCTTAGCTTTCATCTTCTTTTGACGTTCAGCAACTTTCTTCGCTTTGGTTTCCCAGACTGACAAGCCTTCTTTCTCAAATGCTTTCTTCACATCTGCAGAACTGGCTTTAGATTTGACACTAACAGTTTTATCCAATGGTTCCAGATGCCTGACATTTACTTTCTTGCGCCTGACATCGCCATCAACAACCACATAACCATTACTCATTTCTTCAACCACAACACAAGTTCTTCCTGCATCTCTGCCTGCAATCTTGACACATAATCTTCCTACTTCAAAGATACTCATTGTGATGCACCTCGTGTGCGTTGTTTCAATAACAGCCGAGTACAAGCAGAACATAACATTCCGCCATAAGGTCGTTCCGGCCTTTTTGCCGTTTTAGGCATATTTCTCATTTTTGCCGGTCTTTCTCTTGGCACTCCCGCTAATTGTTTCTTACAGGAAGCGCAAAGTGCTTTGGAAGGCTTCCTTTCCCGGTAGTGAACCGTAACTCTTCCTCCGGGTGTTTTCACAAATATTTTTCGTAATCGTCCTGATTTGAACATTCCTCGTGGCATAGTTTAGACCTCGCTATTTATTTAGATGATTTTGAAAAACTATTCAAAATCATTCTTAGAAGGGGTTGTTAATTCCAAACCCTTCTATAGAAGCAAATTAGAATGAAATCACTTTCAATCCGAGTTGCCTCCAAGATTATTCCCTGTGGGATAATAGTTCAGATGAGCAGTGTTTTATAAAGGTTTCTACAATTCAAGCTCTCAGAAAAGTTGCCGCCTAGGCCTTAAGATTAGCTGAGCTAAGCGAGGGCGAAGCCTAATAATTAAGTTGCTTTTTCTTTTCAATATGCAAAGGAGAAAAAGACGAGGCTAATGGCCAAGGCGACTTTTCAGAAATTCCTACAATTCCTCAACTCGCGGCATTCTTCCCTTAAGCAATTTGCTCATGGTAAACTTGCCGTACCATTCCAACGTCTCTCGTAATGCAACCTTATCTAAAGTGCTGGTGAATATCTCCACTAGCCCTTGAGGAAGCATGGAAGGAATATTCCCCACCCCATATTCCAACATGATAGTGCCATCGGTGGTGCTGTATTCCTTGACTTGCCCAGGATTTAAAACAGCCATCCCGCCTAAACTATACAAAGTAGGAGTCAATTCTTCTACGCCATCGCCCGTAATAGAACACCGCATTTCTCCCCGCAGCATGATATCTCTTACCACTGCCCTATATCTTCCAGAATATCCCGCTGTACCTACCGCGGTACTCCAGATCAACAAATATTCATCAAAAGAAGCGTGCAGCAAAGCCATTTTCCCTAATGCATCGCCAGTTTTGTTGGTAATCCAATGCCGTGGGCCAGTATAAACCTGCTCAGGATATGCCGCTGATAATTTTCCTGTAAGCTCATCTAACATTGCTGAAGCTCCAGTCTTAGCAACATACGCTCTCCGAGCGACATCGTTACAAACCGTAAACAACGTATTTGGATCAAAAACAGCTGCCATAGGAATTTACCTTTAATAAACCTTCAAAACTTTCCTCAAACCTAAACTAAAGACAATAGAGGAAATAAAATAGATCGCCAGCCAGCCAGGCTGCCAGCCGAATAAAGATAAGCCCCCTAACGGTTTCAATTTATTGTAATTTATGGTAATCTTCTCGATATCAGAATTTTTGAACATAGAAACTTGATCTTCATATTTCAATTCCTTGGTGATAAGCACTTTCTTCTGCTGTTCAGTCTCGCCAGTCTTTACCGCAAGCGTGTGCTCTCCTTCCGAACTCTTCATGCGCCAACTAATTTCCCCGTTACTTATTGGTTGTTTGACATCAGATAACAATTCCGTCCCATCATCAGCAACTAATTCGGCATCACCAGTAACCCCTTTGGCAAAAGTCGCAGTCACACTATAGGTCTCTCCAGGATAAATTGGTTCAAAAGACAAATGACCAGACATCCAAGAAAAGATCAAGATGATCGGCAGCATAGTGATCAATGTTGCCTTCAAGGAATGCTTCATGTAATCCATGTTGGATTTCATCGCTTCCTTCTGCACTTTCATCATCTCTTCCGGATGCTGACGCAGCTCTTTCATCCGCTTCTGAAACTCTTTCTGCTGTTCCTTGAGACGCTTCATCTCATTCTGATCGGTCAAGAATTTATAGGCTACCGTGATGATGACCGAGATAACTAAAGAGACTAAAATGATGAGTAAAAGCGGGCTTTTAGTTAGCAAAGGCCCTAATACAGGATTCAAAACTGGATCTAAAAATGACATAGCAAGAAAAGTCATCCTCTATTTTATAAATATTGTGAAGGAAAAGAAGAAGATAATAAAAATAGAAAAATTCTATTGCTCTGGATTTCTAAGAAGACCTTTGCTTTCTGAAGTAATAATATGTTTTTCGCCTTGATAAATATTACCTGTAAGGCCTTTGCCAAGTGTTCTCTCTTCAGAATTATACACATGACCACCAATGGCAATCGGACTAAAGGTCGCCCCATACATCCTTGGAGCAGAATCATGATTTCCAATCCACCATTTTTCTCGATCTATTGAAAACTTCTCTCCTTGAGAAATTCCACCCATCACGGTTTTCGCTTCCAAAGGAGACAGCACTGTTTCTGTTGATCCTATTATTGTTTCTGTAGAATCGATTGATCCATGAATAGCTTTTGCTTCCAGTGGAGAGATTATTCTTTCTGTTGAATAAAGAACCGTTTCTGTTGATCCAATTAATTCTCTAGAATCGATTATCGTTTTAATTCCTTCCATCTTAATCGGCTTAATTATTTTCCCAACCGTTAATCCACCATCATAATTCTGTTCCATCAGCATCACCTTTTGGTGAAGAAAGAAATTTGAATTTATAAAACTTCCGAGATCTTCCCGGCAATATACCCAACCGCAGCAAAACAAATCTGATTATAGCCGCCTAAAATTACCCCCATCACTGCATTTCCCAGCGCCATTCTTCCTGCAAAAGACAGCGGATTTGTTAATCGCGGTTCTTGGATCGCCTGTGAATATGCTTCCACACCGCCGCGAGCTGCAAACATTCCTGCTGAAAGCATGGAAGGCCCATAATACAATAAAGCTTCATACTCTATGGAAATGCCTTTAGCTTTCGCCCAACCCAACATCAACCCACCAGCAGCACACGCCGCGCCAGAAATAGAAGCACACAAGATTGCCGTAACTTTATCGTCTAAAGTTGCATCCATATTTATTTCCATGAATTTCTGCATCGCGAGATGCTCTGTTTTGATTAACCTTTTCCTAAAAGGTTACTCCATAAATTTACGCATAGCAGGATGCATATCCATCATATGCTGCTTGGCAATTTCTTCATACAACTTATACACAATACTTACCGCTAACACGATACTGGTTCCATTTGCCAACGCTCCGGTTAAATCTGCCATGGCTGCCAATAAACCGATAGCTGCACCGCCTATAATAGTCAGCGGCCAAATGTACCTATTTAAGACCATTTCTAAAACTCGCTCATCTCTTCTAAATCCTGGAATCTGTAATCCGGAAGCAAGAATTTGCCGTGCCTGGCTTTTTGCATCCATGTTTGCCGTCTGCACCCAGAAAATACTGAACACGATCGCACCTGCCACCAGAACGACCATATACACCAGAGCCTGTCCGATCTGTGACAGAGTGAAAGTTCCACGAATGATGCTACTCACTAAATCGGGAGCACTCAACCAATACACCACACCGCTAGCTGGAGAATTGCCGGCAAAAGTTCCTAACAAGGGAAATCCCCAGTTCTCAAACAGTCTGGCAAATAACTGCACGTTTGCCAATAATGCGGCTACTAAAATTACTGGGATGTTTGAAGTGTAAAAGAAATTTAACGGCCATCTAATTCCTTGTCCACGAACTCGGCCAAAGGATAAAGGGATTTCAACTTTCATTGATTGGGCATACACCGCAACCCCAAATACTAACACGGTAGAAGCAATTCCTGCCAGCATCAGCGCAGCAGTGGTTACGTCTCCCCCGATCAAAGATTGGATCAAAGCGGGAATGGCTCCTGCTGAAATGTCTGGATTAGTCGGCGAGGGAAGGAAGTTAAAAGCGCGGATAAACAATTGCTGTGCCACTCCTGCGGCAATAAATAAACTGATTCCTGAACCAAATCCCCATTTACTGACTACTTCATCCATAAACATGATCACAATGCCGCCCAGGATCAGCTGGAAGATCAACATCGCTTCTAATTGTGCAAATAACGATGTTCCGACTAATGAATTTGAAGGTGCTAGACCGCCCATCAGAACATATACAGCCGCTTCAAAAATGACAAAGACTACCCCTAACAATTTTTGCAAGCCTTGAAATTTTTTCTTGCCCTCCGGCGTGGTTAAATCAATCTTTAACATCCCTGTTCCAGAAAGTAATTGCAATACAATTGAGGAAGTTACTAAAGGGCCAATACCTAAAGAGATGATACTTCCAAAGGAAGCGCCTAAAATAATAGATAAAAATTCAAATTGCTGCAGCGCGTTTTCTCCCAACCCATATAATGGAATAAACCCCATCACGAAAAAAAGAACCAGGATCAACGAAGTCCATTTTAGCTTCTCTTTGAACGACAAGCGCTGCTTCGGACCTTTCACCTCGGGAAGGTTTGAAATAACTTTATCCAGGAAAGACATTTTGTCATTATGCAGTTTCTTCCGCTGAGGAATCATCCTCGACTACTGAAGAGACTACTTCTCCGCCTGCAGCTTTAATTTTCTCAACTGCGCGGGAACTGCACTTTGCAACCGTAATTTTCAATTTTAATGAGGTGTTACCGGTTCCCAGCAGCTTGGTATATCCTAAAGCTCCAAGATCAATAGAATAAAATGCTCCTTCTTTAAGTGCTTTTCCTTCATCCACTAATTTTTGAACGCGTTTGGAAGTGAAATAATGAACATTGACCGCCTTTCCATTCGTTCTGCTCTTGGAAGTAAAACCGTGCTGTCCCATGATGTGACCAGCTTTCACATGCTTCATCCTCATGTGTCCTGCTCGCTTACCAGAACCAGCAAAACCGCGTCCGCCTCGAGAACCTGCTCCTCGCCTTTTCTTTCGAGCTCCGCCGCCATGCGTACTTCCACCGCGGTACTTGACAACTTTTTTACGTTTATTTGTTACCATGAGATCACTTCAATGATATAAATTCACAACATCCTCTTCAGTAGATCTTTCATCTTTTCTCCTCTATAACCAAGAGTGCCGCCTTTACTAAAAGGATCTTTTATTCCCTTCCTATCAAACCCTTTTCGAGGCGAATTAAGAGCAAAATAACGTTTATACTTTTTACCATTAACTTCCAAAGCTTTACCTCTGCCTTCTAAGAGTTGGCCGCGCTTCTGTACTAATTCTTGAAAAGTGCCATCATCAATTTCGCCCCAAGTAACATAATCTTTAACCTTGAAAAGCATTCCTTGATAAGTAGAAGTATTTTCAATAACTACGCAATGATTTTTGCGATGTAGATTTAACATAGCCAAGGTTTCCTTGACAGGTTGAACTACTTTAACCATTCCTCTTACTAAGACCACTGCCAATTTTCCTTTTCCAGTTTTTTCTTGAGGAGCCATGGTATGTTTATGCCGTTTCTTTTAATTTTCCTTCGACGATAGCTAATTTTGCAATATGTTCTGGACGAATTTTCACTTCTGACAATTTTTTCAGTGCATCCACCAGTGCAAAAACTAAATTCACTTTGGTGCCAGTTTGTCCTGAAGTCTTGCTCCAGATGTCTTTAATTCCCGCTAAGGCTAATACTTTCGCGCACTCTTTTTCTACGCATAATCCTTTTCCTTTCGGCGCAGGCATTAATTTGATCCGTACTGAACCGCATCGTCCTTCTACTGCAAATGGAATGGTATTCGGTTCAACCGCGCCTGATTCCCAACTGCCGCAACCTCGCCTGATTCTGATCACGTTCAGGCGCGCAGTACGTTTTGCTTTATCTCGAGCAGGGACAGTTTCTTTACTCTTTCCCATGCCGATGCCAACATAACCGTTTCTATTACCTACAACTGCACAAACTTTGAAATGAATCTTGTTTCCTTCCCGAGTTTTCTTCTGAGTCTGTTTGAAAATACGCCGTTGCCCGCCGCCAAACTTACCTTTAGCCTGGCCGATAAGCAATAGATCTTCTTCTAAATTAGGTAGTAAAACATTGACAATGCCTGGTTCTAAAATATTATAGCCTTTATCAAAAATTTGATCAATATCTGTAATCTGGCCGTCCTTAACCATTTTACCTAATGCAGTTTTTGGTTTCCATTCGGTGTGGGGAGCTGGAACTGTTTCAATTACTTCTTTAATTGCTTCTAGTTCCGGCAACTCTACTGGTTCTGGTACGTTTACTTGTTCAGCCATTTTTTTTAACCTATGATTTTTTGTTTAACCTGCATGAAAGCAGCAGTAAGGCTTTCCGGCCCTGCAGCACTTTTTAAATATTGTGCAAACTGTCGGTTGTAGGCATCTTTGTCTGCCTTAAGTTTCAATGCATATTCTTGAACGTGAGCTCCTTGAATAGTCTTCTCGTCAGGGAAAAGATCTTCTTTGCTATGCGGCACAGTTATCCCTGCATCCACTACTCCCTTCAGGAATGCGTAGGCTTTCCCTTTGTGCAAAGGAGAATTAAAGCCAGTATCAAGCACTACTACTTCCTTGAACTTCTTTTCTTTCGCTTTTTTTGCTAACAGCAAACCAGTCAGGTATGCTGCAGGAAAATTCTTGCACGAATACTTCCATCCGTATTTTTTCAAGCCCGCGGAATCGACACCGACTAATACTTTGTCTCCTTGAGGAGTAAATTCCACTATTTGCGCTAACACTTTACTGTTGGTAAAGCGAACTACCAGGCGCTTCTTTCCTGACAACAATAATTTTAATCGTTTAGAGTAACTAGTCTTTTGTTCTCGTTTTCTTCTGTATAAGACCGTTCTTGGTTTTTTTGATGCCATAGTTTCTATTCTTTTCCTTCAGCTTTTGCCTCAATTAAATTGTGCTCCTTAATGTAAAGCTTGATGTGGCGCCGGTTCCTGAAATATCCGCCTTTAGATTTGGTGTAAAGCAGTTGATAATTTTTAGTGGAAAGCAACTGCTTATCTCTCAATTCTTTCAATAAATTTCTCTGCGCTCGAACTCGGGAAGCCCATTTTTGTTTTCTAGTAACGACCGAATGTTTAGTTCCTTTCCTACTTCCCTTACCTCGGCGTCTTCCTTTCTTCTTTTGAGCTGCAACTTTTCGTGCACCTGCTCTGGAATGTTGATTAGCATTAACAGTGGTGATCTTTCCTACGGCAATAAGCCCGCGCATGTCTGAACGAGTGATTGCTTTCTGAATATCTTCAAGAGCATCATCTGCGAATCGGACTTTCTTAGGCGAAACGCCTAAAATTTTTCCAGCAAGTTTTTTTTTATGTCTCATGTTCTTGGTTTAGTATGTTTATTGAGGTTTGATGATCGTTTTTTCTGCCATTTCCTTTTGTTCTTCTTCCTGTTCTTTCACATGATCATGGTCGTGATCATGATCGTGCTTATGGCCTTTTTCCTTAGTTGCTTCTTTTTTTGCTTTCTCTTCAGCTTTCTTCTTCTTTTCTTCTTCTTTCTTACTCGCTTCAACTAATTTCTTTTTCCGTAGTTCTTTACGTTTTTCAAAATCAGCTTTGATCGTCTTTGCTGAAGCTGCAGCATCTTTTACATTAAGTATAGTGATATCTTTCTGTTGTGCTAATTCTAAGAGGGATAACCTCTTCTTCTTTCCTACCCCGCTCCCGATGATCACTCCCTGAACTTGTGGATTTACTGCCAGTAATTGATCTTGATTATGGACTACCACCATTTCCAGACCAGATAGATGCAATCCTCTTACTTCTGACGGAGCACCGTAACCTGGATTGGGCATAGCCGGCCTTCCGCAATGCATCTGTCTTACCTTGGAGTGTCTCCCATAGGGGTATCTCCATCGGGTTTTTATCTTAGCGGCGAAATTTGATTCTTTCACTACAAACCCTTTACGCTTTTGTTCCTTTCTCAGTTTTAGTAATTCTTGGATATTCATGATTATGCACTTCCTGCTTTATCAAAGATATAACATCCATCTTGGAAAATCCTTCTATCTCTGTTGGTGATCCTGCAAGCAGTTTCGATTTTAGCTGCAGTTTGGCCAGCCACTTCTACATCGCAACTTTTAACCACAATTTCTTCGCCGTTTACTTTTACTTCCGCCCCTTGTATAATTTCTACGCGTCTTGGCACTGCTTCCCCCAGGAAATTCTTAATCACTAATTCATTGCCGGAAACGGCAACGTTCATAGGAAAATGTCCTGAACAGATTTTTAATCTGTAAATGTACGGTTCCTTAACGCCATGAACCATATTTTTAATATGTGAATAAAAAGCACCCAAGATTGTTTTTTCACGCTTGGTTGCTTTTGGTGCTAAAAGAACGATCTTATCCCCTTCCAGAGATAATGTAACCTTAGGGTGAAGGAAGATCCTGGAGACTTCGCCTTTGGGACCTTTTACGGTTAACTTACTTGCATGCACATTAGCCGTAACTCCCGGACCAAGTTCAACTTCCTTTCGAAGATCGTCTTTCATAGTTTAGTAGCAATACGCGATGAGCTTTCCCCCAGTTTGTTTTTCTTTTGCTGCAGAATGAGTTACCAATCCTTGCGGGGTGGAAACCATAATTACACCAAAATCCTTCGCTGGAAGGTATCGCTTCTCCCATTTTTCATACTGATCTTTTGCAGTTGAGAATCGTGGCTTGATAACTCCGCATCGGTTAATGTTTCCTAACAAATTAACTTTTAAGATGTTACCCTTACCATCTTCAACTTCTTCAAATGAACCGATATACCCTTGTTCATTCATGATTGTTAACACTCGCTTAATGATAGAGGAAGCAGGTTTGATCACTACTTCACGCTTTCCAACGCGTTCGGCATTCAGCACTTTGGTCAAAGCAGCCGCCAATGGGTCGTTAAACATTTTTTGTGTACCTCGTTATCTTAACCGAATTTCTTAAATCCTAAATCTAAAGCCATGTCTCGGAAACATTGCCGGCAGACATGCAGACCGTATTTGTTAATATGGCCTTTAGCTCTTCCGCAATTGCGGCATCTTCTCAGTGAAATACCGCAGGAGCGTTTCTTAGGACTGTTAAATTTGATGTACTTTGCTTTCTTCACTGGTTTATTATCCAGTTGGGTGAAAGCTTTCTTATAATCGCTGGTTGTCATGATATTATTGTACCTCTACCCCTAATTGCTGTACGAAAGCAATTGCTTCTTGTTTGTTAATGCGGTGATTACTGCCGATAGATGTCGGCTTAATTCTTCGTTTCTTTACTCTGAATCCTGGACGTTCTAGAGTTACTGCTACTTCTAGCCCCATTATTTTTAATTCTGGATCATAGTCCAATCCCTGGATATCAATATACTCTGGAACTCCAAAGGAAAAATTCCCTTGATCATCAAAGCTGCTATTCTTTAAGGTGTTTTCTTTGGCAGCCAAAAGGCGCTTCAATAATTTCTCGCAATCCTGGCGTACCGTAACCTTGCAGCCGATCGATAGTCCTGGACGCAATCCCCAACCAGGAATACGTTTATTTGTTTTTGTTTCTACAGGTTTGCAAGAGGAAATTTTCTGCAAAAGCTTTACCCCTTTCTTGAGCATTTCTTCATTTTTACCTGCACCCACATTTAGTGTGATCTTGGTAATCTTGATTTTCTTCATCGAGTTTTCTGCTTTTGCCATAGTATATTAGTATTAGTCTAATTTAATTTCCGTGTCCTTTTCGCCAACGACAAACAGATATGCTTTTGCCGTTTCAACATCTGCACCAGCCGCAGAGTAGGTTGCTTCATTACCTTTGACTGCTTTGAGCACCCCGAGGTCGCCTGCGTGCTTACCTTTGGTCAAAAATATTTTTGCTCCGTTCTTCAATGGAAGAATTTTTTTAACACTTGCTTTAGGAAGCGTTAGTACAAAAGTATCGCCTACATTTGCTTTTCCATCACTAAGGATATTTCTTCCGTCGTGAAGATTGAATTGAACTTTGCTTCCTTTCATCATAGTCTTTCCCACAACTTTAGCCAGCTTGAGTGTACTTTCTTGAGCGGAAACTTCTTTTAGTGTTAAGCGCCCTTTTTTATCCAAGACCATACGATAATATTTTTTTAATTCCGGCAAGGAAAGGACATCAAATAATCCAACCATGAAACTGTGGTCTTTCCTTCTAATACCATCAACCAATACTTCTTTGTTATTAAGCATCTTTTTGATTTCTCCCATGGTGGAAGCAAGTTCTAAATCATCTCTCAACAACACGCCCAAAGGCAATCCGTTATCTAAGGAATGTGCGCCGGGATTAGGACGTACGATAAAGGTGTTTACTTTTCTGTCCACGAACCAGGTTTTTGGTGAAGCGATACGCTTTAAGTGATTCTTCATGGTTTATGTTCCTCGGTTTTTGCTTTAGTTTTAGATTCTGATCTTTCTTTGCCTAATTTTCTTCTTTTATCATTGATTTCTACTACCGTAATCATCAGATTGGAAGGATTGAAAGCGACCGGGACTTTACTGCCATTTTTCTTGGCATATTCGAGACCGGTAACAAATATTCTTTCTCGTTTCAAATTGACGCGTTCTACTTTTCCTTCCTGTTTTTTGAATTTGCCGCGCATTACTTTTACCTTGTCTCCTTTTCGCACTTGTACTGCCCTGGTGCCATACTTTTGTCGCAACTCTCGCGACAAGTGAACGTGAACTAGCTTTTGTCGAACATGCAGTGGAGCATTATATCTATACTTGCGCTGTTTGCGCGGTTGTGAACTTCTCTTCCAACTGGTTGAAAATTTTTTCTTTTTCTCGGTCATATTATACTACCATGCTGGCTACTTTTGCCACTGCCGGCCATCGTTCCGCTACTTCCTTGGCGATCGGCCCTTTGAAAATAGTTCCCTTAGGGTTTCCTTTTTCATCTTTCAATACTACTGCTGCATTATCTTCAAATTTGATTCTGGTTCCATCTCTTCGACGGTATTCTTTACGCTGCCTGACAATAACTGCGTACACGACTGTTTTCCTCATTTCTAACTTTCCTTTCTTGACCGAAGCCATTACTAGATCTCCTACCCCTGCAGAAGCAACTCGTCCTTTTACCGTCTTTGATCCTACCACGGAGAAGATTTTCAATAATTTTGCTCCGGAGTTATCACAGGCAGGAACTCGTGCTTCAACCGGCAGCCCTCGTACTACATTAGCCTTAAGTGCCTTCATTCTTCTTCACCATTTTCATCAGCAGTTTCTTTCTTCGTTCCTTTAGTAACGTCATGAACGGAGTGACTTGACTTGACGATTTTCTTTCCTGGCTCTTCTGCACCAAAGTGGTGCTCAACTTTTCCGCCTTCTAAAACCTGGATAATAACATGATGTTTGGTTTTACTTATCGGCCTGCTTTTTGCTACTAAAACTGACTGGCCAATCTGTGCATCCAAGCAGGGAGGATTGTGAACTCTTAAACGTGACTTTCGCAATTCAAAACGTTCATACTTAGGGACATAATGAGAGCTGAACCATTCGATGGTTGCTGATTTATTGGTATCTTTCTTAACGACTCTTCCCGTAAGTAGTTCTTTCTTCACTGCTAAACCCCCAGTGAAAGGACAGTTTTTATCATAGTACTTACTATCGTAAGCCCGCTCTGGCGCGGGAATTCCCAAAACTTCTTTCCGTGTGTTTGTCATTTTTTGATTATCCATTTTTACTTATCCCTTAAGCCGGTCTTCCGGTCTTCTTGCTGCTGACTGCCCGAGAATTACTTTCCCGGTTTTCATCAGCTTGAAGGTGATGATCTTCTTCATCAAGACAATCTCCTTTCCATCATCTCGACGAATGGCAATCGTCTCCTTGGTCTCATCAATTATTTTCCCATGGATGCCAAGATTACTTTTATTCCTGGAATCGATAATTTCGATCTCTTCACCGATTAGTTCATGAGGAAATACATTTTTGTGAGCCATTTTCACTGCCACACCAAGATTTTCTTCATCTTGATGCTTAGGGAACAATCTCGATGGTTTCTTCTGGGAAACCCAGATCCACCAAGACTGCCTTCATTCTTGATTTATGATCGCCCTGAAGTTCTATTTGCCCGGTTTTGGCTGTTCCGCCACAGGCAAATTTTGACTTCAAAGTCTTGAATATCTCGTTTACATTTGCTTCCTTTTGGATGCCGCTGATCACGGTATATTTCTTGCCAAATTTTCGCTTTTCAATGGCAACAGTTATTTTTTGCTGCTCTCGAGCGATGGCTTCACAGACGCACAAGTCCTCTGGAAGCCCACATTGATTACACACTCCAACCATGCTTATTGATGTCCCTCTTTCTCGTTAAGTATAGTTAATACTCGAGCGATATTTTTTTTGGTTCGTTTTACTTTTCCCGCACTGGTTGAACCGCTTCCTGCTCCTACTTCTACTCTCAATTTCAGGAGTTCCTTTTTAAATTCTTTCAATCGATTTTGAAGTTCCGTTGCGGATAAAGCGCGCAGCTCTTGAGTTGCTTTCATTGTTCTGCTCCTCGTCTTCTGTATAACAACCCAGCTATACCCCAGATCGCCGGCGCAACAAAATATACTGCCCATTTGCCAGATTGCGTAATATGATTATTAGCTTGACTTTCAAATCGTTGTCTATCATCTTCGTTAACAGCACTTATTTGGCGTTGATAACCAATTCCATACTCAGTAAAGTGGTCGCAACTCTTTGTTCCGGTAATAGCCATGCCAGCCAAACCAGTCAGCATTAGTCCAGTTCCAACAACAGTATGTCTTAAACTCATGATGCTTCATTAACCTCGGTAGTTTCTTGTTTATCTTCTGCAGCAGTTTCTTTTGCTTCTGCAACTTCAGTTGCTTGAGAAGCTTCTTTCGTTCCGCTAGGAACGTCACGAACTGGGTGATTTGATTTCTTTCTGCTTGCTCTCTTTTTAGGAGCTTCTTTCTTAACTGGTTCTTTCTTTACTTCTTCCACTACTTGCTCTAATTCTTCGAGGATGATGGTCTTATCCGGAAGTACGATGTCGGGAGGCATGATCGCAACTTTTATACCAAGGATACCGCTCTTCAGCAATGCTGCCTTTTTTGCAGTTCGTACTGAGAGCGCGACATCACCGCATTTCTTCAAGTATCCAGTATAAAATCTCCAGCTTCGTGCTCTAGCGCTTGGCACTTTTCCTGAAACAGTAATCTCTACTCCTAAAGCTCCGGCGTTCATGACGTTCTCCATCATCTTGTGCCCAATACCTTTGAAACGAGCGGAACCAAAACGTTCTAAAGATGATACAATCCTTTCGGCAACTACATTCGCATCAAGGAAAATATTTTTGACTTCGTTAATTTCGATTTGAGGATTTTCTAAGTTAAACTTCTCCTTCAAGGTTTTAGTAAGAGAACGGATGTTTGCGCCTTTGGAACCAACAATAAGGCTTGGCCTGCTGGTGTTGATAATAATTTTTTCTCCCAAAGGAATTTTCTTTAGAGAGATGCTGGAGATTCCAACATTACCTAATTTCTCTTCTACAAACTTGCGGATAAAGTATTCCCTGGTTTTTTGTGCGATGAATGTTCTTTCAATCATGGTCTTCCACCTTTAGCTGATCGTAAGGAACCCTTCTTTTGCAGCTCTTCATATAGATTAGTAACATCTTGAGTTTCCTTCTGTTCTTTTTCTCGCAACTTCAATTCTGCTGCCTTTTGCTGTGCTCTGTGTAATAACTCTGCTGAAGAAGGTTCTTCTTTCACTGCTTTCGCTTGCTTCATTTCGGAAACTGGTTTCGGAGTTTCTTTTGCAGCAGGCACAGGTTCGGGCATTGCCGGTGCTTCTTCTTTCTTGGTTGCTTTCACCGGTTGAGATTTAACTTCTTCTTTACCGGCTTTCTTTGCAAACCGTTCCCGCACTTCTACTTCAACGTGAGTGCGTTTAGTTCCAGTTCTATGTCGAGCACCAGTAAATGGGATAGAAGCTTTGTTAGCCAAAAATTTTGTGATCTTTAAATTAGCGGTATCTAATCCTTTAGCTTGAGCATTTGCTTCTACTGATCTTAGTAAACGTAAAATTTCCTTAGCTGCTTTTTGCGGATATCGCCCTGCTGACATTCCTGCCTTATGGCCCAGATCTTGGATGAATCTCTTGTAAGGCACAGCTCTTCTTAAGACGGAAACTTCTTCCAAGTATTTCTTGGCATAGGAAACATCCTTGAATCGAAGGTTACGACATATTTCAATACAGTGCTTAGTAGAGACCGGCAAGTTTAATGCTCGAGCTACCGCCACATGCCCTGCATTCTGTTTCATTGAATCTTTTGCCATTATGTTTTTACCTTGCTGAAATTGCTTTACTTGATCTAGTTGCCCCAATACCTGCTGCACTGTGAGTAACTCCTTTTCGAGTAGGGGAAAATTCTCCCAAGTAGTGCCCTATCATGGCTGCGTTGATAATTATTGGAAGGAATTCCTTTCCGTTGTAGACGCGGATAGTTTTTCCAATCATCTGAGGGATGATAACAATATCGCGGCAGTGAGTCTTAACATTATTCTCCCCTGCGCTGATTCTTTTCATCAATGCTTTCTGCGCTTCAGTAAATCCGCGTTGTAAAGATCGTCTTGGCCGTGAAGTAGTCAAAGCCATGAACTCCTTCAGATCCATGTTTTTTAGTTCTTCTTCCGTTTTTCCTTTCCAGGTGAATTCTTTAGCCACAAACTTCTAAAAGTTTGATCATTAGAGCGACATGCGCTTTTTTTCAAAAAGCTTAGTCACTAAGATCAGACTTCCCTCCATTGATTTATGATTTTTAGTTGTCATTTTTTTATTATCGTCTATTTCTTGGTTCTACCTGTTCTTCGCGGCGCGATTTTACCTACCTTTCGTCCAGGTGGAGCGCTTCTAGGCGACTGAGTAGGTCGTCCCTTGACGTGCGAACACTTTCCACCGAAGGGGTGATCTACTGCGTTCATAGATACTCCGCAAACATGTGGATATAATTTATTTCTTGCCCGCATCCTATGATAATGAGTTCCTGCTTTCAGGAATGGTTTTTCTAATCTACCGGCGCCAGCCAGGATACCGATGGAAGCTCTGCATTGTGGTAAAAATAATTTTTCTTTCTTTGACGGCAATTCTACCCGAACTGCTTCTTCCGTCTTTGATACTACTCGTGCAAATGATCCGGATGATCGGACTAATTTCCCGCCGTCGCTTGGCTGTAATTCAATATTGTGAATTAACGTTCCCTCAGGAATATCTCGCAAAGGAAGAACATTTCCCAACTTGGCTTCCCCATTGCCGATAGAAATCTCATCGCCAACTCGGATACCTTCTGGAGCTAAAGTTAATCCTCGCTCTCCATTGAGATAAAAGACTTCCATCAACGGAGCGCTATGGCCTGCGCAATGAATCAGGTCTCGCACTATACCGGTTGTCTGCATAGCGTGATGTTTTGCTTCTCCTTCGAAGCGATGACCAGGTGAGCGATACACTGGTGTGCCGCGTCCTCGGCGTTGTTGTATTAGTCGTTTACCCACAAACTTCTAAAAGTTTGATCATTATGGCGACATGCGCTTACTGCGTAAGCTTAGTCACCGCGTGACGAACTTCCCTCCATTAAATTTTTCATTATCATTAGATCAACCCTAAATCAGCACTTAAGTCTGATGCCAGATTTGCTGGGCTTAATTTGACGTATGCTTTTTTAACTCCGGTAAATGAGTTGTCCATGTTTACTTTCACAACTTTTACATTATACAATTGTTCTATTGCTTTTTTCACATCTGCTTTGCTAGCAGAGGGATAAACTGAAAATACTATTTTATTATCTGATTCAATTTGGCGAATATTTTTCTCTGTTGACAAAGGAGCTTTAATCACCGCGAATGGGTCAAATGAATCGGCAACTGCTTCAATCTTCATTTGTCCTGCTTCCTTTTGAGTTGTCTTTTTTGCCATCTTACATGAATAGGTTTTCTTCAGCTAATTTTTGTACTGCTTTTTCTGTCCATAAAGTTGCTCTGCCAGCATCGGTCCCTGGAGCCAATAATTCTGCATTTAAGGCTCGCACTTCCACTACATCCACTCCTGGAACATTCTTTGCTGCATTTAATAGTGGGCAATTTCCGCTGGTAACAATTAAAACTCCTTTTCTGCGCTGATACTTTCTACCTCGGACTTTTCCGAAACCTGCCCGTACTTTTTTCTCTGCAGATCTTTCTAATTCAGCGGCAAATCCTAAATCGAGCAATAATTTTTCAACTTCATTGGTCTTGGCGACATTCTCAACATTCCCAGCAATTACAAACGGATAAGCTTCTGGCACTTTATGTCCTCGTTCTAAAACTAATGTTTTTTGTACTGTTGCGGCCATGGCAGAGCGGATTGCTTTTCGATTTTCTTTTTTGTTAATTTTCCGCTCCCAAATTTTTTCTGCTTTTGGAGGATGAGATCGATGACCGCCGACTGCTTGAGGAGAAAATGCTCCAATCCAGCCGAACCTGGTTCCTCGACGAGAAACAATCTTTCGGTTGATTCTACTGATACCAAAACCGTAACAGCCCCGATATTTTCGTCTTCGTTTGCTTAACTTAGAAGAATGACGTAATCCTGCTTCCTGATCTGCGCCATGCTGCTGCCGAGCCCTGCTTTGCAAGGAATGCACTGCTCTCTTGATTAAATCCGGCCTGTATTCTTCAGCAAACTGGCTAGGTAAAGCCAGATCGCCGGTTTTCTTATTTTGGTTGTTTACAATTGCCAGTTTCATGATTTAATGGACACGTAGTTTATTTTTGGCGCTTCTTTGGTCATCGTGGTATTCGGCCTGATTGATTTTGTAAGCATAACTGCTCTCTTTTTTGGTCCCACTACTGAACCTCTCACTAAAAGATAAGCATTTTTCAATAGACCATATTTGTGTATACCGCTCTGAGGATTTAACTCAGCACCGTTCTTGCCGACTTTTAACAACTGCTTATTATATTCTGTTCGTAAGTGGAATCCCATCTTTCCTGACTGAGGAACGCTATAACGTACTCTGTTAGGATGCCATGGACCAAGAGTCCCAATACCGCGCTTGGTCTTCTCTGCTTTATGTTGCCGGATGGGAACACCGAACCGTTTTACTGTCCCCTGGAACCCTTTTCCTTTGGTAATACCGTGAATATCAAGTGAAACTCCTTCATCGAAAACATCTTCTACGGTCAGTTCTTTTCCTAATTTTTCCTTAGCATAGGCAATTTTTTCTTCTTTTTTTCCGCCCAGGGCAAGTTCCAGTAATTTAGGATTTTTTGAACCGATAGAAGTTAAAGAAGGATTAGAATGAACTAACAATCTGAGATCATCGAAATCAGCGACATCGTCGAATTTTTGTGTCGCCTTTTTGGGCAACTGGATTCTTTTTGATAAATGTTTGGACAAATTTCCTGCCCACACACAAGCTATCTTTTGCCACCCCAACGCTTTTTGCTTGTAAAAACAGATCCCTGCCACCGTCATAGGCGGGCAATCAATAATTGTTGAAGGAACCATCACTTCCTCACCTTTGCTTAGAGAACGAGGATGGTTGTCCAATACCATTAGATGAGTCATGCCTGCTTTGTAACCGACAAATCCTAAAGGCTTGGTCTTATTCTCCTGAGCCCACGATCTAAGCCTGGCAACAGAGTGTTTAGCTCTTCGTCTAGGCCAAAATTGAATACTTCCATGTCGTGGTGCTTTTGGTTGTCCCATTGTAGTGTAATTGCCTATTCATGGCTTCCATCTTAAGAATCACAAGGATTAGTGATGGTTACCTTTTCAGGCTGGATATTGTAGACCATTTAATCGACTTATCGACCAGTGTGATTTACAATAATTTACTTGGATTCCCTTGTTCGATAGAGGTTATTTATAAATGTTTCCAATTTTGACTGGATGGTTGGAAACCTCGAAAAATGAATTGCATTTTTCGTTGATATCGGTAATGATCAAGAATCAATTAAGGCTTCGAGAACTCTTAGAAATTCTTTTTCCGCTCAATTCACAAACTAAGAAGCTTAACTTTGCGGTAATATCATCGACATCGACTTCAGCATCAAACCGCTGTCCGCCATAAGCCCCTATAGTCTGATATTTTCCTTCTGTGCTAATCCTGCCTTCTACAGAATCAGTTTTAATATCTTTTTGCTGTTCGTCACGTAAGTACATTTTTGTAGCTTCACGTAATAACTCGTATTGGACCTCTTCCGGGATAGCGCCGTAGGTAGAACAAAAGGTAACTCCCCATCTTCCGAGTTTTAACATAATCAGTTCAGTTTAGGGAATATTTTTAAAGCTTTCTGCTTAAAAAGAAAAAATGAACTATATATTCACCAACATCCTTGGAACCTTTGTCCTCGACGAAAAAAATACTATCGTAGATTCCATTACTTTCAAATCAATCGAAGAATACAAGCACAAAGAAACAGCTGAAGCAAAACTGCAACAAAAACACAACGCCAGCCCGCTGCCAAAAGAAAAACTTCTCCAAGCACTATTATTATTCAAGGATGCAAAGTACTACCAGGACTTCTACACCAAAAACCTGGAATTGACCAAAGCAGGCCTCAAGAATGCCGTCAATGAAGATAATCTGATCATGCAGGCTATCGCTAACATCAACGAGTTAGACAAAATTGCCAATACTATGTCTAAGCGACTAAGAGAATGGTACAGCTTATACTTCCCTGAACTTTCTGAAGAGATAGAGGACCATGAGAAATATGTAGAACTTGTCTTAGAACAAGAACGCACTCAGGAAAGCTTTGGCGCAGACTTATCAGAGTTCGACTTAGAAGAGATGAAACTCTTGGCAGGAAGAATCATCTCAATCTATGCATTACGAAAACAGCACGAACTTTATCTGGAAAAGATCATGACCAAATATTGCCCTAACCTATTGGAATTAGCTGGCGCAACTATTGCCGCCAGATTGATCGAATTAGGAAAAGGATTGAAACATTTGGCTTTATTGCCTGCGTCTACAGTACAGTTATTGGGAGCAGAAAAAGCCTTGTTTAGACATTTGAAGACCGGATCAAGATCACCAAAATACGGAGTCATCATCAACCACCCATTGATCCAGAAAGCTCCACGAGATAAAAGAGGCAAGGCCGCTCGTATGTTAGCCGACAAATTATCTCTTTGTGCAAGATTAGACTTTTTCAAAGGCGAGTTCAAAGCACTTGATTATAGGATAGAACTGGAAGGGAAATTACAATGAGCAGCATCAAAGCACATAAAATCTTTGAAATTTACTCCGACGGCAGAAGATTGTACACCAAAAGTATTCTTCCGGGAAAGAAACATTTCGAAGAACGTCTTTACAAAGAGAAAGATGGAGAGTATAGAGAATTTGATCCGACCAGAAGCAAGTTAGCTGCCATGATCATGAAAGGTTGCACCAATGCTGGAATTCGAAAGGGAGATGTCATCCTTTATCTCGGTGTCTCCCATGGATATACTGCTTCCTTTATCTCAGACATGATCAATAACGAAGGACGGATTTTTGGAGTTGATCCTGCGCCGCGAGTCATCCGAGATTTGGTATTCTTGTCTGAAAAAAGAAAAAATATCATCCCGGTTTTAGCAAATGCCAATCACCCCGAAGAATATGCCGAGAGAGTTCCTGCTGCAGATATTGTCTACCAAGATATTGCCCAGAAAAATCAAGCCGACATCTTCATCAAGAACTGCAAACTATTTTTGAAGAAAGGCGGCTATGGTTTATTGGCAGTAAAAGCCAGAAGTATTGATGTCAAGAGAAAACCAAAAGACATCTTCATCGAGATCAGAAACTTGTTGGAGAAAGAATTCACGGTTATCGATTACAAAGTGTTAGAACCATTTGAGCATGATCATTGCATGATTATTGTAAAGAAGTAATTGCATATACTTCCTTTCCCTAAATTTTAAATAGCCATTTCTTGCATTTTTAATTATGCGTATTCTAACCTGGAA
>JACPIL010000026.1:0-9279 GCA_016188105.1 Candidatus Woesearchaeota archaeon
AAAGCATGGCTTGGGCTTTTAGTAATTTCTGCAGCCAAGACTTCAACTACTATTGCTTGTTCAAACCAGACTTCTGGTTTTATGTCGCTAACCACTACCCGAGCAGGTTTATGATCGACTTGATATTTCTTTAGCTTCTTAGGCAGTTCAGCTAACATTTCATCGGTTAGGCCGGTTCCTAACTTCGTTACCGTTTCAAAAGTATCTTCCTTGTCATTATAACAAGCGCAAAGTAATGCTCCAAACGTTCCGGAACGTTTTCCTCTACCGTAAAAAGCTCCTACGATCACTAAATCAAAGGTATCAGTCATTTCAGTATGATATTCCTTCTTCCATTTGATCCAATTCCAGCCTCTAGTGCCAGCCTGATATTCAGAATCCATTCCCTTGATCATTACTCCTTCTTGTTTTTCCTTGAGCATTTTTTGAAAAAACTTTTCCACTTCTTGTACATCATCAGTTACGATTTTATCAGCTAGAGTAAGATGTTTTCCTTTGTTCACTATTTTTGCAAGTTGCTCAGTTCTTTTTTCATACGATTCATGCAAGAAAGATTTTCCATTATAATGCAGGAGATCAAACAATTTCAATTGCACCGGCACTTTTTTGACATATTCCTCTATATCTGTTTTTCTTTTGCGCTGCATCAAAACTTGAAAATGCAATGACTTCCCCTCTTTATCTATAGCGATTACTTCTCCTTCCACCACAAATTCTTTTGCAGAAATCTGTTCCTGCAGATACTGAACTACATCTGGATATTGTTCTGTAATTGTGTCCATCCTGCGCGAGAATAAAGTGATTTTCCCTTCTTTTGTTTTATGTGCCTGGATGCGTTCGCCATCATATTTTGCTTCTACTCCCAGCTTACCAGGAATTTTCTCATGAACTTCATCTAATGCCTCTACTCTCTGCGCCAGCATCATCTTGATCGGCCTGCCAACATGCACATCAATTTTTTCAATGCCTTTCAAACCTTTTTTAGCTAGAGTTTCTGCAATTATGCCCACATCAGGACAGATGTTGTAGGCCTTTTCTAACAGTTCTTTATTCTTCTTATCCCCGGTATAAGCTATAGCCAGTGCATCTAGAACGGTCATATCTCCTGCACCCATGCGTAAAGTTCCGAGAGCAATTCTGATGATATACTTAGCTCCTTTTGGAGATGATTTTTGCAGTAGATTGACCAGGATATTTACCTTCTCTTCCTGTGACCCTACCCCGATAGTTTTTGTTATTTTGTGTAGTTTTTCGAACAATTCTTTGACTGTTAATTTTCCTACTGGAACCAGTGTTAGTGGTTTTTTCTGTAGTAATTTCTCTGCTGTCAGTCCGGCGTCACCAGCTTCTTGCATAGTTTTTTTGACCTTGATTTCATCTAAACCAGCAGCTTTAGCGATTGCTTTGAGAGCAGACTTCTCTGCCAAACCTAAAACCACTCCTTCATATTCTGAAGCAATTTGGCCTAGAGTTAAGTAAGAGATGACCGCAATATCCTCTTCTGGCACTTTCTTAAAGAAATCAGCGAGAATTTCCCTCATTTTATTACCGGAAGAGGTTTGATCTAATTCCTCATACAGATCTGCAAGTTTTTGAAAGTCCATAAACCTTAAAAAGGTTAATTTCGTATATAAAAGTATTTGTTGTTTTTAGAGAGTTAGTTTTATAAAAAAGGGCCTAAAATAAATAATCATGGGTAAATTGATCAAGCTTCCTGGACTGCCAGAACAGTACACTATCCAAGCTAAATTTTTTTCCACTAGTAATTCTAAATTATATCATGGCCTTGATAAGGAGACCAATCAGCGCGTGTTTGTTAAAGAATGCAACTATGATGATGAATTCTGTCGTGAAGTCGCTGCCTCTACCCGGCTTTTTGAAAGAGGAGATAATGGTCTCTTTGTGCCAATCCTTAATTCCTTTCCTGATGGAAATTACTTGGTAATGCCTTACCTGAAAGGAGGAAATTTATGGAATTATCGCAAAAGTAGAAAAGGTCTATCCTTAACTGAAGCCTTACCTCTTGCAGTTCAAATCGGTCAAGCTTTAGAATATCTTCACACTCTCGGTATTATTCATAATGACATGAAGTCAGGCAACGTCTTGTTAAGTAAATCTAGTACAACTCCACCAGCAACCCTAACCGCAAAGTTGACTGATTTAGGATCATGTTACGGCATTCCAGATTTAGAACCAGGGTCTGGCGCTGGCACCCGCGAGTATATGGCTCCAGAAAAGTTGCTAAGTCGAGGTTCTAAGCCAATAACTCATCTAGTTGATATTTATTCCTTAGGACTGATAATCCACGAAATAATAACTAATAGCCTCTTGTATGAGTTTCCTAAGGAAAGAAGAAAAGAATTAGAATCCGATGAGGAAAAACTAGAAGAAGAGATGTATAAGTTTCAACTCGCTAAACGTAAAGAACCAATTCCACCCCATGAAAAAATTCCAGAAAAAGTTTTAAATGTTATAAAGAAATCCTGCGAAGACAATCCCGCAGATAGATATCAAAAAGCTTCTGAAATGGTCAAAGATTTAGAAAACGCAGTAGCGGAAAGCTTGCGACTGCAGAACGTTGAAGAAATTTTCTAAACTGGTTCCAGACGATACTTTTTTATATATTCTGAAGAAGAAGGACTTATGGTCAATCTGCTCAAGGAAATGGCAAGAAGAGTAACTTTACTGGATATTCTTGAGGAATCCAAACAAGCCGACAAGTTTTTTCAAACTATAGAAGATGAAGATAAGCGGTCTTGGTATAGTTTTAAATATCTTACCAGAACTGCTTGTCGAGTAACTACGCGTCTTTTAGTTGGTGATGGAGTAGCTTTATCCGGGATTGCTGCTTCTTCAATGTATTCTGATAGTCGTTGGGCAACCATGGGTTCGGCCACTTTCGTTGCTGCGTACTTGATAGATTATATCTTGTTTGACTATCTACAGCCGTCAAATCTTAAACATGAAAATCAATAATTGGCTTAATCCTCAAAATTTCTCAGCAGAAAAGATCAAGAGATATCAAGCTGCTTTTTCCAGCAACAAACCGTTTCCATATTTAGAACTTGCTAATTTTATCAAACCAGAGAAAATAATTGCTCTGCTTCAAGCCTTGAACGAACAAGAATTCTCGCCAAAACAAGCTGATCTATTTCAATTTCTGCAGACCTCTGATTTGTTATATAGTGATGATCCAGTTTTGAAAGAATTCATTGCTTTATTTTCTTCACCAGAATTAATTGCCTTGATGCATGATGTCACCAACCTGAAGCTAAATGGAAAAATCGACCTCTTTGCTTCTATTTATCAGGATACTGATTTTCTGCTCCCGCACGATGATCAGCTGCCTGGAAGAAAGATTGCTTTCATGCTTTATCTCAATGACCTAGATGAAAAAGACGGCGGTGCTTTAGCCTTCTACGAAACAAAGAATAAAACCCCGACAAAAATTTCCAAAAGAATCATCCCTAAAGCCGGTACTCTGGTATTTTTTGAAGTATCGCCGCTCTCCTTTCATACCGTTGAAGAAGTCGTAATCGATACACAACGTATAACCTTAAGTGGGTGGTTTTATGGATAGAAGGGTAAATGATCTTAATCATGGATACCTTAAAGAGGAAACTAAACAGAAAGTTCGGAAATCATTTTTCCACTCAGACTTTCCAGCCATATTGCTCAATGACTTTTTTGATCAGGGATTTTATACAGAATTAAAGAAAAAAATTTTATCATTAAATTTTAAGAGGGATGCTGTAATCCTTCACCATTCTTATGCAATTTCCAGTTATAAAATAACTTCCAAAGAATTCTGTGACTTTATTTCCTTCATCACTAAAAAGAAGATTGATGAGATAACTTTTAGTGCTTATCTCCTAACCTGGAAGGACTATATGATTCTCAACGATAAATATCTACAAAAACCAGGAATTGACGTAATTATTGATTTGACAGATAATTGGAACGCTGAGCTGGGCGGAGTTGTTACATTTACAGATGGAAAAGGTACTGTCTATCCTATTACTCCTACAGAAAACTCTCTGGCTATCGTAGAACGCAAGAAAAATCTGCAGAAATACATTCAATACATCAACCATTATGCAAAAGATAAGAAGAGATTGCTCTTGATCGCTAGTATATAACTATAATAGGAAATATTCTTAAATTAGCCTCATAAAAGTATAGTCCCATGAATAAGCCTATGGATCAGGAACCAGACTTGGAAGAACGCTTATCCGGTTCTACACAAAATCAGACTAACTCTTCGATGAGTCTTACTGATTTTTTCAAATATTTTGCCGTATATGGATCAGCAAATGTTATCTTTTATACTCCTCTTATGACTGCCATTGAATTGGCTTCCCGAATGGAGCCTGAAGAACTGGCTAAATCCCGGGGCATCGGAGCAGTTATTGGTTTTCTAACTGGAGCAGCCTATGTCATGTCGCGAAAGCAGTGGGCTAGAGCATTTGGAGCCAGCCTCGGAAGTTCAGAGCTTAAAAAAACAATCGTAGATACCGTTACCGGAGTAGCAGCCATGCTCCCCTATGCCTTAATATTAAAATACGCAGTAGGAGCTTCTGAAGAAGAAATGTACACTGCCCTGGCCTTAGGAATTGCTGTAGGTGCCGGAACCGGAAGACCGTATGGAAAATTTCTTGGTGTATGTGAAAAAGTCTGCGGTTTACCCCCTCTTTTAGATAAATAGAATTCCACCACTAAATATATAAAATCAAAAACCCTTCTACTCAAAAAAGGGAAAATCATGGTGGAATTAGTTGTTGTTGGAAATTTTCTTCTGGCTTTAGCTTTAGGCGCATTGATCGGCTTAGAGCGGGAGTATGCCAGATATAGAAAACATGCTCATGATTATGCTGGGATCAGAACATTCCCCCTCATCGCCTTATTTGGAGCCCTATCAGCTTTCTTAGGAGAAATTGTAAACCCATTGATACTTGTAGTCGGCATTCTTTTAATGGGCGCACTTATCATCCTCTCTTACTTTGTCCTTTCCAGTGGAAATAAAAAATTTCATGGCGCAACCTCTGAAGTTGCTGGTTTTCTAACCTTCTTTATTGGAGTGCTTTCCTACTTTGGTGAAATTCAGTTAGCAGTGCTGCTGACGGTGATTATCACTATCATACTCTATTCTCGCACTATGCTGCACCAGTTTGCCCAGCATTTAAAGAAAGAAGAGATGCGCAGCACCTTACTTTTCGCGGTTATCGCTTTTGTTATCCTTCCTTTCCTGCCCAATCAAGGCTACGGACCTCATCAATTATTTAATCCTTATCTAACCTGGCTGATGGTTGTTTTCATCTCCGGCATTAGTTTTGTGGGATACATTCTCATGAAATGGTTTGGTGAAAGAGGAATTCAATTTGCTGGACTTCTGGGTGGTTTAGCCAGCAGTACTGCTGTTACTTTAAGTTTTACTGAAAAAAGCAACCAGCAATCAGCTCTTTACAAAACCTTGGCTTTAGGCGTTATTCTTGCCAACGGAGTCATGTTTGGCCGAGTATTGTTAGAAGTGTTTGCCTTGAATAGGATGCTTTTCATCCAACTTCTCTTTCCGATGATAATTTTAATGCTGGTTACCGGAACCTTTTCTTATCTTATGTGGAAAAAAGTAAAGAATGTTAACGAAAAAATCGAACTTAAATCTCCCTTTACATTGAAACCGGCTATTAAGTTTGCCGCTATCTTTGCGATAGTATTAGCATTTCTCAAGCTTGCTGAAACACACTTATCATCACAAGGAGTATATCTGGTTAGTTTCTTATCCGGCCTAGCTGATGCTGATGCCATTACTTTATCCTTAGCGCAGATAGCTGGAAAATCAATCAGTTATGAAACCGCCAGAAATGGAATCATTACCGGAGTATTGGCAAACATTGCTTTGAAAGGCGGCTTAACCTTGTTTTTAGGCGAAAAAACTATAAGAGAAAAGAATGACTGACCTCCTCGAAAGAGCATCAAATCTGGCCCCGTACTTACACCGAATAGTTGATGAAGCGCTCACCAGGCGCCAAGTGGAAGTATTGCCTGAAACAAAAATATACCTGGTTAGTGTCGCTCAGGATTTTACCAAACCATCATCTGTAGTCAGTTATGATAAACCGGTAACCTTGGCTTATGGTGATTCCTTACAAGAATCCAATAAAGGAGAAAAAATCCGCAAGCTTATGAATCTAGGTGATCGATGTTTAACCTTAGTAAGCTTTTTTCCTGACAGCATTACCAAACGTCAGGGAGAAAGCGGATTAGAATATCATGCCAGGATCGGCTCTTCTGCTTATACTCAGGTTGGCTCATCTCTTCCAGGAAAACAACCACTCTTTTTTGAGTTAGCCCGGCGATTTTCTGATCTGACTAAAATACTAAGTGACATCTATTCGCCATTCTCAGATTCTCCGGCTCATCTTGCTGAAATATTACGCCAGTGGGAAGAAACAGGAGATCCGCATGCTTATGCGATCCTTCTTGCTCATGGGATGCTTTCACTGGGAGAACTAGATATTCAGAATTGATTAATAATACTCAATACCCGCATCATCATCTTTATTTTCTTTTTTCTGGGAAGTTAAGTTTAGAAAAGAACCAAAATCTGGAGCATTTCCTTTCGTCTCCACTGTTCCTTTTTGATCACCAAACATGCTCATTAAGTTAGTGGTATCAGTATTTGCTGCAGAAACCTGAGAGTCTTTTTTCTCTAGAATAGAAGTTAGTATCTGCAATATTTTACGAATATCGTCATGAGTGTCAACTTGCGTATCTATAGTAAGTTTCATCTATCAAGCTCATAAAAAGAAATCAAGTTTAATAAGTTTTTGGCTGGTTTCTGAAATAAACAGCCAGGGCAATGCCCAATGCAAAAGTCAACCCCTCTTCAAATAGAATTTCTCCATCAACTGCTCTTTCTTTGACATGTATTGCTTCATGTGCATATGCAGCCAGGAAAGCAACTTCTTTTAGGAATCTTTCTGGGTTTTGAATTGAGCCTGAAGCAATCATGGATTCTAGATGCCCTAGTGTTTCTTTAGGTATGTGTTGCCGCGGATTTTCTAACAGTGAGGTGGTAAGCTTGATGTCTGGCTTTTCTTTACTGTAATCAGAAATACCTAAAAACCATTTAACCTCTCCATTTGCATCATAAGCGCGGGAAAATAAATGCAAATCCACCGCGAACTGATCGCCAAATAGAAGCTCATTGACCACAGTGTGCTTTTGATATATTTCACGTTGCTCTTCTGTTAGCGCTTCAACAGGAAGGAAATCATATGATGGGCGGTAATTCAACACTTCAGATGCTTTTTTAATTCCAGCAGAGGCTAGCAAATTTTTTAATCCATAAGGAATTCCGGCAACTACATTATACCCTAGATTCTGGGCAATTAAATTGGTGTGTTTTTGATGACCTGGCTCTTCCAAAACCGCTTTCGGACCGTACAGCTCGTAAAAAGCCTGTTTCCAGAGTTCGGGATGGCTAACCTCTGTCTTTTCAACAAAAAGAATAGATTTCTCCCAGCAATCCGGTGTTCTTACGTCAACCAGAGATTTTATCAGATCAAGTTGATTAAAATTAATTATGATATGAGAAAGAGCGACATCTAAAGGATATTTTATCACTTGATCACGATCAGGCGTAAGCAGAGAATCAGCGATCTCTCCATTAATTTGATAAGAAAGATAAAGCGGTTTCTCAATTTTATATTTTATTTTTCGTACAAAAAGCTCTCCTTCAAATGCTTTTTTGGGCTGAAATGCACGATGTTGTGGATGAAGGCCTTTAATCACTGTTGAAGTAGCTCTAATTCCTTATTTTCTCCATCAATACGAGTCTTTCTTCTTCTCGGTCTTGCAGACCAATTTTGTGACCTGAATACTATATCTACATTATGCCGCAAAGCAGCGGCTGAGATCATCTTTAAACCTTCGCCAAATTTACCGCTTTGTGTTTCTCTATCCTTCTTGTTACTATGTCTTAGAACAGTATAGATAGAATCATAACCGATACCATTGTCAGAAAACTGAATTCTTTCTACTGGCTTTGTAGGATCATAATTACGAAAATCAACCGAGGTTCCATCCTGAATAAAGACAATGTAATAATTTGTGCCTCCACAATCTTCTGGAAAATGATTCTGGACAGCATCAAATGCAATACGTTCTACTCCCCATTTTTCTGCACGGAAATCAAGTGTAGCCCAGGTTTCCAAAATTGTTTTTTCTAATTTTGTTTCAACAGGTTGGTTCATTCTTCATTCCCATCACATTATACTCTTATTTCTTATGTATATACTCTATTTTTCCCGTTCCATCCGCCATAAGCCCACATCAATAACCCGCAATGGCTTTTCATGAAAGCTAAATACTGCTTTAATAGGAAATTCATACCTCCAGACAGCAGTAATCTTGAATTTAAAATCCTTACAGATCGCTTCAACAAAGCTCTGGGTAGACCATTTATGCATGCTATAAACAACTTGCGCAATAGTAAAGGCTTTCTCCAAAAACTTCTTGTCGGCATGTTCTTCTTTGGTGCCAAAGGGAGGGTTTTGCACAATTATATCCGCTTCCCCATCAAATAAACTAAAATCATGAGCTATAAAATCAGCTTTACCAATTTCGTACTCATTTTTCATTTTTTCATAATTTCTTCTGCAGATCTCTAAAACATTCTCATCCTTATCAATAAAAATAACCCTTCGAGCCCCCATCAGCAGCAAGCCGATTCCTAAAATTCCAGGACCGCAGCCGGCATCAACAATAGTTTTTCCAGCAACTTCACCTTTCATAGCCATATTCCAGACCCATTCTGCTGCAATATTGCTGGGAGTCGGATATTGCTCCAGATGAAGAGCAGGCTTTTCAAAACTTTGCAATGTACTTAGAACAACTTCAAGGTCTCGTTTAGATCTTATCGACATGGGCTGGACTGCTGTTGCTTGAGAAGCATATTATAAAGATCATCTGCTGGGGGCAAGGAAAGCATCTCTGATGGAGAGGTCCGGTAAATTTTATTTCTACCTGAAGGAAAGAAATGGGTAAACAACATTATTTGTACATCCAATAATCCTTCTTCATATGCAAGTTCTGCCAGTTTTTTTGCCATGGCCTTAGGATGTTCAATAAGTTCTGATTCCAACTTATTATCATGGATTCTAGGCCCAAATTTTACTGTTCCGTTGCCTTGTTCATCTCGTTCGTAATAAACCCATTTTCCTGGCTTAAATGTATAAGAAAGAAGCCTCTCGCCTTCTCTTTTTCCTACATATCTTA
>JACPIL010000026.1:9294-21265 GCA_016188105.1 Candidatus Woesearchaeota archaeon
CCGACAGAATAAGTCCAAGGATCAATATCATGAACTGGAATTCCAGTCAAATCAGGTGTCTGGGCGGTAATTTCTACTATGCCGATATTATTTTCATAGCATTCTAGATAGAAATCTGCTGCAGTCTGGATCAAACGCGGCAATCTGGTAATATTTTGTGACATAGCAGTGACAAAAACATTCTTCTTTAAAAATCTTTAGTTGTAGTCATGCCGCCAATTGCTGCTGGGCTTCCTTCAACTCTTCTGTAGATCCGGCCAGTATTTGAGCTGTTCCTTCAAGCTGCTTCAGCAAATGCTGCTTAAAATAGTCAAAACTAACTGCGCTTTGTTTCCATTCTCCAGGGTCGGTCTTACTTACTGCTCTTGCAAATTGCTCCAGATTATCTTTAGCTAATTGCAAAGAGATCAAAGCCCGTTTGAGCGCAGTAACTTCGCGTAGCTTTCGCAAGTGCCGCTGTTCTTCTCGCAGTTGTCCGGAAAGATCCTGCAGCGAAGCAGAAAGCTCACCCCTTATAGAAAGAAAATTGCTGACTGCTGTTGCCTCTATTCGTTGCTTTACCTTTTCCAAAACGGCCATGACTTGCAATATCTGGCCTCTACTATACTGGAGCACTGAAGAAGTGCTTGATAATTCCTTTTCTAAAACTTTTAATTCATGTACGTAATCTTGCAAGGCTTTACGTAAATCCTGAATTTTCTGAATCAATTGCTGCCGTACCAGCGCAAATAAATCAGGTCTGGTGAAAGATCCGGTTGTTATTACCTCTTCCCTAAGATGCAGAACCATTTCCATGTCTTTTTTAAGATCGCTGATCAATGCTTTTACATTCTTAGACTGCAGATACTTAAATTCCTGCTCCAGCCAGGTCATGAAATCAAGCATCTCAAAATAAAGATTGTTAAGAAAATGACTTAATGATAACTTAATTCCATCCCATTTCGCTACTTCACTGAAAATAATTCCAGCAAGACTTATTTCCGTCTTTCGTAATGTAAGCTCTCCTTCATTCCTTAGAAAGATACTAAATTCGTGGATGGAAGTCATGCTCACCTATTTATTCACAAATATTTCTTCGAAACGTTCTTTAAAACCTTTCATTATAACCAACAACTCCAAAGTTGTTTTTGTGCGAAGAGACAATTTAAAGGCCATTATATTTCTTTGGTATAAATCTATTTTGGCTAACTCGCCTGAAGAAACATTTTCTCTTCTTAAATCTTCTAAAAGTACTCCCAATGCATTATAAATCCTTCCTAACTTTTTTCCTGCAACATCAAGAATTGCTTCTCTTGTTGCAGGACTTATTCTTTTCAAAAATTCATCTATTTCAATAAGCTGTCGTTCAATTTCAGCAACAATATTAAAAGTTGACCTTTGCAGTGTAGATCGATTAATCATACTACTAGCATCTTGTTACAGTATTTATAATTTTCCCGTCGAGAAAAAAGATTATTTTTGAAAATTTCTAGTTTACTGACGATAGTTCTTCATGTTAACAAAAAAATAATCCCTTTAAATGCTTTTCCAAAATGAGCAGGACTATTTCCTAGTAACAGTATGACCAAAAATAGAAAGCTATTTAAATTTCAAGAGTTATATTTTCCTAGGGGTTGGTAGAGGAAATTTGCAGAGTTTTGCTTTTCCATTTCATTCAAAGGGGCAGGAGCAGTAATGCTCGTGGTGTTAAATAATGAACAAAGAATTCGCTACCGTTCGGAAAATGCTGGAAGAACATCTGGCTGCTATCAATGATAACACTGGCGAGATTCAAGCCCTCTTTGACTTTCTGCAAGAATTAGAAACCAAAGTAGATAAACTTTCACAGCGCCTTGATCAAACCCAACTTGATTTTGGCCTGCCCAGAATGAAGCCAGTTATTGCACCCTTAAATCATACTGAGCGCAAGGTTTTTCTGGTTTTATACACTGAAGAATCGTTAGTCACCTACCCCGAACTGGCCCAAAAAGCAAATCTTTCCGTTTCTATCGTTCCTGAATGCATCTCTTCTTTGATCCAGAAAGGCATTCCTTTCCGAAGATCATTCTTTGAAAATCAATTATTGGTAGGATTAGAGCCGGGGTTTAAAGAACTGCAAGCCAAAGAAAACATCATAAATCTAAGTTTGCAGAGTTTCATGGAATAATTTTTAAAGCTTATTTCTTCTGAGAAAATTATGCCTCTAAAAAGAACGGGATTAGTATTACTCTTAGCTAGCTGTGCTGAGCAACAACCTTTACAACTAGATTCAATTTCAGAAACCATTGATCAACTGCATTTTCAAAGTGAAGCAAAAATCAAGGAATTAGAAGAGCATCTTGAAAACGTTTCTCTTCTAACTGAAAAAATGCAGGATTATGGTGATCAATCGGGCAGTAGATCTATAGTTTATTATCTTTCATTTGAAGATAAGGCCCATTATCAATGGGAGACAATATACCAAAATGGAGACCTTAGCTTCGACTTCAGTCATAGAATCGAACATGATTTTTCCAAACCGCCGCGTTATGGGATTGATACCACCTATAGAATTATTGATGTTAACAGTAATGGTCAGGAAGATTCGGCAAAAATGATTATTTGGAAAGGAGAGTTTGCCATGTTTTGTAAAGACATCCATAATGGTGAATATCCGCTGTGCGGTGATGAACTTTTAGAAGACCTTGATCTTAACCATCTTCCCCCAGGATGCAAGGTTACTGATGGTCCGACTTGCTCAGCTGAAGGAACAAATTATTATTTTCAGAAGAATCCCTATATCTCTGCCATGTATCGTAGTCTGGTTAGGACAACACTTCAAAGATTAGATGGGAGAAATACCGATTTAGATATTGAATTCATCGATGCTTGGGAACAGCTGAAAATAAATGAACCGCGATTATTGAAAGATTGCCGATAACATGAAATTAGAACAAAAGACCTGTAAACCTTGCGAAGGTGGTGTAAAACCATTATCAGGAAAAACACTAGAATTATATCTGCAAGAAATTAAAGTTTGGAAGGTCATCGATAATCATATAGAAAAAGAATTCAAGTTTAAAGATTTCAAAACTGCCCTAGATTTTGTCAATAAAGTAGGGCAACTTGCAGAAAAAGAAGGGCATCACCCAGATATTTACTTATCATGGGGAAAAGTAAAAATAACTTTGTGGACGCACGCTATTGATGGCTTATCAGAGAATGATTTTATCCTTGCTAAGAAAATTGACTTGATTAAATGAAAAGAGCAGAAATCCCTGCTATTCATAGCGTGGGATGAATGCTGCGATAGATTTCGCTACTTTTCATTGCAAGAAATGAAGAAATTACTTCATTTCTGCACAGAAATCAAATCGTTGTTTGATTTCTTGTGTAGAAAATCCGTCTCGGAAAAGCGGCGCAAGAAATGCGAAGAATATCTCATTTCTGCGCAGAAAATAAATCGCTGTTTATTTTCTTGCGTAAATCCTGCCCTTCATGGCGCGGGATAGCTGCTTTTCAGGATTTTCTTTAAGTTTTAATCTTCAAATCATATACTTCCCTTCTTTCATGACCTGCGTATCACCAATAAACACATTCTTCACTTTACAAAAAATATCTATATGGTACTTTTGATATACTTTTCTGCCTAATTTCTTGGCATACATGGCATGTTTTAATCCTAAAGAAAAATGCATCCCTGCAAAGCGCTCAAAGGCAGTAGGCTCATGCAAGGTTTTTTCAAAGCCAATACCTCTATTCAAGCCAAAGCCAATTTCCCGTACTTGCACTGCTCCATTGACTTCTTCCGTTTTAATACGCTGCAAAATGTCTTCAAACAAAGCTGGGCCATTATGTGCGATCACACAACCATCTTTGATCTTAACTTCAAATGGTTCACAGAAATGGGTCTTGTGTTCAAGAGTAGGAAATCCGAATACTAATACAGAGCCATTCATCTTTTCCAATTCTTTTGCTTCGGTAAATATTTCTCCGATAGGAAATCCGGCTGCGACAATAGGATTATCAGAAAAGTCACCGGTATTTTTGAGAGGTTTTTCAAAAGGGGAATCGATTTCCAGGACCAGGTCATGACCTGATTCAATCCGTAATTGGGTATTCTCTTGCAGCAGCTTTTCCATGACTGTGGTGGCCTGGACGTAATAAGGGGTATCGTATTGTAAAGAATCGATATAATTTTGAATTTGATCATCAGTGTTTAACGCTAATCTGGCGTGTTCAATGACCATGTGCCCGGCTCGGAATAAGTCTGCTCGCAAGCGATGCTTAGTCATGCGGAAAGAAAGGCTTTGAACGAGGATGACTAAAGAATGTGCTGGCAAGGAAGCGATCGCTTCTTCAACCACAGACTCAGCAACCGTAGGGAAATTGATGGCTTTATGTTGATGGCTTTTGATCTCCTGCTGGTAAGTCTCGCTTAAAAGTTTGGCTAAAGAACTTTCAGTATCATAAATTAAGAGAATGAAGCAATCTTTATTGATGCGATAATTCCGGTGCAGGATATTGTGAAGATGTTCTTGTAATTGAGACATATAGTACTATTTGATAAGTGAATTAAAAATGTTCTTGTTGAAAAACATTATCTCAATTTCAAGAAATAATAGCTCCAAATCCCACAGAATAGCGCAAAAATCAGTACAACCAACCACAATTGCTTCGGCGCGCCCTGCCACAATGATACTAACAGCCCAGCAATTGCGCTGACAGACCAGATTATTTTCAGTTTTAGCAATGCTTTGTATGCATCGACAGATTCATTACGGCTTAGCAAAGAAATGCCGCCAACCGCAAATAACGCAGCTGCAACAAGACGTGCTGTAACTGGATCAATAACAGTAAAGCCGAATAAAGATAAGAACCATGCTGGTGCGATAAACAACGGGATGGCGAAGAGATAATCAACAACGAAATGTATTGTAAACCAGGTGCGCAATGAAGATGGGACTTGTTTCATAATAGAAAAGAAAGTTAGAAATGTATTTAAACTTACGGAAATTCATAATTGCATGAAAAAAGTAATTCTTGGTCTGGTCTTAGCTGTTTCAGCCTGCCAATCTCTTGAAGAAAGAGCAATTGAAATAACGGCAAGAGAATGCAATAATCTTTCACAGCATGGCGCTTATATTACTACTGACTTAGACCTACCCGTAGATAACGAATATCTAACACCGGAAGAAATAGCTCATGTTGATAATGTTCTTCAAGAAAAAACTGATTGCCAACTTTCTGTATATCTAGACAAGGTAAGAAAAGAACGTAGTTTTCTGATAGAAAAACAACATTCTGCTCTTACAGTAACTTCTTTTGAACATCCTCGCTATGAAAAAGTGTATCCAATCTATAAGTAAAATACATTTTCGTTTTGATTAAAACTTGTTAGTCCCAAAGGTATAGTTTAAACTTAAACATAATTATGGAGACAAATTTTGGTCCTAATCATCTATTAAATGTTGAATATCAGAAACATTTAAGCAACACGATTAATATTTTAGTTTTTTGTTGCGTGTAGAACATTAAAATCTTAAATAACTTATGTCAAAAAAAATTTCTTCGCCGAAACCAGGCCTTTTTGATAGAAACTAGCCCTTCGACGAATTACGTCACACTTTTCGTATAATGTTACTTAAAATGTAATAAAAATAGCTAAAAAAGTAACATTTAAATATTCTGTTACATTTCTATCTCAAAATGGTGGATGTAAAAGAGGAGAGGGTAGTAAAGATAAAAAAAGCGCATTCTCGCAGCCAGTTTCACTTGACCGAAGAGCAAATCAAACTATTGGTTCGGCATGCTGACAAATTGCGTGACAAAGTGATCATCAAAATGCTGGCGTATTGCGGTATGCGGCGGTTTGAATTAGCTAAAATCAAGATAGAAGATATCAATTTTGAAACGCGCAAGATCCAGATTCGCGGAAAGAGAGACATCGATCGTTTAGCAACTATTTTTTCTGATCAATTGTTAGAAGACATGAAGATTTATGTACAATATGTGTTAGATAATGCTAAGAAAGGATATCTTTTTCCAGCAGTTTCCAGCTTAAATACGCAAGAACATATAACGCCGACGCAGATCAACAGAATTGTCGCGCAAGCCGGCCATAAAGCGCATTTAAGCAACCCAAATCCAGAATTAAAGAATATCAACCCGCACATCTTTCGGCACAGCTGCGCGCGAATTTTGAAGGACAGAGGGCTTAGTTTAGAGGTAATCCAAAAGGTTTTAGGCCACATATCATATAAAACAACCATGGATTTTTATGGAACCATGAGTATTTCTGACATGGACAAAGAGTTGAAAGAGAAAGTTGGCGATATCTTTGGATAAATATTTTAAGCAGAGATTAAATGTTATTAAGATAAAGTTTAATCATTAAAATTGATTATTTCATTTTAAACTTCTGAAAGTTTAGAAAATAAATTAAGCCATAGGGGAATAAAAGATTTAGTTTTTGATAAGATAATCTGTTCGAGAATCTATTAAAATTAAGAAAAAAAGAGGATAAATCTATCCAAAATAATTCTCTCGCTTCTCATCCTGCAGCTCTTCTGCTTTGCCGCTCTTCTGCAGTATTCCTTTCAGTTTCTGTTCAAACTCTTTAGCTTGAGCTAACAATGGTTTTGGATCTACTTCTAATCCAGTATAGGCATCTAGTGCTTTGATTATTTCTGCTGCTGCCCTACTGTCTGGTAAACCGCTCTGCGCTTCCGCAAAGAAAGCTACTACTGGAAATTTTATTGAACGAGCCAATAATGCACCAGTAACACCCACGATAATACCTTCACTTAATGGGCTAGCTACATTAGATAATTTCTTGCTGTAGGCGCCGTTTTGTGTTGCGTAATAGAATACCCTGCTACCAGGATTTGGGCTCCCTACACCCTCTAAAGAGATTATTTCCTTGGCAGAAAGCTCTTTGGCTAGCTCTTCAATTACTTCAGATAATTTCCAGCCTAGATTTTTTCCAATATTAATGGCGTGCACTAAAACCAAATTATATTTCTTATTATAATGCAGTGAAACCGGTTCAATGACCTTATTCTGATGAATAGCAATCATAGCCGGAATTTCGTCCATCTCAATGATGCCTATTTTCTCAGTATCTAAATGATCCATCAAAAATTCAATAGCAATGGTGCCAATCAATCCAAATCCGGGAAATCCTTCAACAATAGTAACATTCTTTGGTCTTTTGGTAAGAACTAATTTCATTAACATCACCTTTTTTAATAATAATATATGGATTCCGTGGTTGTTTTTAAGTTTTTCTAAACTTAAACTTAATTACTACCAAAATTCATCACTTCAAACATCTCTTTACATTTAGCCCGTTCAATAATTCTTCGTTCTCTTTCATTGACCTTGATTCTTCCACCCTGCATTCCCCCAATTTGAATTTGACCTAAACCGATAGTAGTTTCTAATCCCTGCACATTACAAAAATCTGCTCCTCCAAAGTTGGCCTGCGCTAGTTGAACATAGTCAACGGTTGCATGTTGAAAACTCGATCCCATGAATTGCCCTTTCTGTAAATATGCTCTGCGGAAAGTTGCAGAATTAAAATCGCATCTGGAAAAAATTACGTGGTAGTTTGTAGAAGTATTCACTTTAATCTGTATATCATCAAAAATAGCATTTCTGAATTGGGAATGACTAAAATAACACTGGGTAAAAATAGAACCATAAAAATCAGTTTTATCTGCCTGCACATGATTTAGAATTGCTCCACCAAGATCAAAATTAACATGCCGAAACTCTGAGTTTCTAATATCAAGAGAATCATGATTAAACCCATTATGTCTTCTTAGATATGCTTTCAGCGTTCTTAGGATTTCTTTATCTTTAGAAAAATCAAAGCCTTCTTCAAGTTTAATGTAAGAAAAATCGCGTTCATTCTGAACAACTATTTTTGCTACAAGTTCTAGACCGGAGAGGGTGATCTTTTTGTAAGGCATGCTATTTTTCTTTGATTCTGCTTTATAAAAATTATGCACGAATGTTTTTTATAGTGCCAAAGACACAAATCAAAAAATGAAGCTTACTAAACCACAGCGCCTGATTCTGTTTGCCTTAGGACAGTTTTACAACTCTTTAAATCAGCCCTTGGTGCAAAAGCCAGTGCAAATACGAACTTCTAAGATTGCTTTCATAGAACATTTACTCCATTCTAAAATAATTTCTAAACAAGAACGGGCGTTATACAAAAATCTGGAAACGTTAGAAAACAAAAAATTTATTTCTTACGATAATAAGATGATTGTCTTCACAGAATTAGGTTTGAAAGAGCTGGAAAAGATAAGTAAGGAAATTCAACAGTTCATTGACTTAGAGAAATATTTTCAAGATGAAAAGCCTAAAGGGAAATTGCAGACGGTGATGAGAAATTAGGAAGATTTTAATATTCTGCTGTTTATATTCTCTTAATGGGCACAAATTTAAAAAAAATAGTTGATATGCCTCTACCTGCTGGTTTGTATGATAGAATCAGCGAAGTAGAAATTCTCCTAGAAACACTGAATTGGATAAACAGGGAAAAGCAAAGACGTCTGGTCTTAGCACAAGTTAATCTTATCTCATTAGAATTAAAACGCATCATCGGCGGGCTAGAAGCAAGAAATATGGCCTCAGCAAGTGATATCGCTAAAATCCAGGTTTTAAACAATAACCTTACTATTTTCAAGAATAATGTAATTAATGCTTTCTCTACTTTCACCAGAAGGGAAGTAACAGAGGTATTGCGAGAAAGATTGGAAAAAGAATTTAGCCGGTGGAATGCAGAACTTACTGCAGTTCTTTCAAAATTAAGCCAAAAAATAAAAAAGATGCAATTGAGTTATAATTAAATATATTCAATTGTCGGCACTATTTATTATTAGGGGGTCGGCTCACAAAAAATTTATAACTATTCCATTCATACTATAGATATGCACATAATGTTAGTTCCCGGAAACCAAAATGCAGATGTCCATTCTGAAATTTGGTACCCTTGGATTACAGAACAGTTAAAGACGATAGGAGTGAAATTTATTGCCAAAAATATGCCTGATGCAGATCTGGCAAGAAAAGAATATTGGCTCCCTTTTATTGAAGAACAATTAGAAGAAGATGAGGATTCTATTCTTATTGGAAATTCATATGGTGCGGTTGCTGCCTTAAGATTTGCGGACACACATAAACTTCAAGGTATTATTCTTGTAAGTGTTTGCCATACTGACCTTGGAGATAAACATGAAAAAGCAAGCCACTATTTTGATGAGTCTTGGCAATGGGATAAAATAAAACAGAATGTAAAATGGATAGTTCAATTTCACTCTTTAAATGATCCATATATTCCCATTAAGGAAGCAAGATATGTGGCTAAGAAATTGAATACAGAATATCAAGAATATCCTAACCAAGGACACTTTAGTTCTGATGTTGGTAAGAAAGAATTCCCAGAACTTTTAGATGTTCTTAAGAAGAAATTAAATAAAAAATAGTTGCCGACCCCCATTTTTCTATACAGTGCCGACAACTCAAAAATTTTCCTTCGGAACGTTGCATTAAATTTTTGTCCTTCGGAGAATTAGAATTTTGCTATAAGTTAATTAATCAGCAAACTTCTACCAGTCATCTCTTTCGGTTTTGTAATCTCCATCAATTCTAAAATTGTCGGTGCAACATCAGCTAATCCACCAGGACGTAATCCTTTTTTTGCTTTTGTTTTTCTATTTACACCAACAACAACCAATGGAACTTTATTTATGGTATGAGAAGTAACATATTTTCCTTCCATCTCTTCGCAATTGCCATGATCAGCTGTAATAAAGACTATGCCGGGAAATTTCTGTACAATTCTTCTAATTTCCTTATCAATCGCTTCAACTGCCTTTATCGTTGCTTTGATATTTCCAGTATGGCCGACCATGTCAGCGCTAGCAAAATTAACGACGAAGAAATCATGCTGATCAATATTTTTTAGTAAAGTATCAGTAATCTCTTTTACCTTCATCTCAGGAGCTTCATCATAAGTTTTTATGTTTTTTAGACTTTGAACATGGATCCTCTTTTCGTGCGGAAAGACACATTCGCATAAGCCGTTGAAGAAATAGGTGACATGCGCCCATTTTTCTGTTTCTGCAATCCGCAATTGTGAAATTCCTTTCTGGGAGATGACTTCTCCCAGCGTTTTCTTAGGAATAACAGGAGGAAAGGCAACCGGAATTTTTACTAAAGAATCATATTGAGTCAAAGAAACAAATTTCAAATCAATAATTTTTTTCCGTTGAAATTCCTTAAATTTTCCCCAGACAAAGGCTCTGGTCAATTCCCTAGCACGATCAGAGCGGAAGTTGAAAAAAATGACTGAATCGTGTTCTTCAACAACACATCTGTTGGTTAAGATTGTAGGCTTGACAAATTCGTCGGTCTCTGATTTTGCATAGGCATGCTTTAAGGCTTTTAGCGGATCAGTTATACCTTTTCTTCCAACACAGTCAACCATGCACTCATACGCTTTATGCTCGCGGCCCCAGCGGTTGTCCCGGTCCATGGCATAAAAGCGCCCCATCATGGTGGCAATCTTTCCTACACCAATTTCCTTTATTTTTCGCTGCAGTTGCCGAAGATACTTTTCTGCAGATTTTGGTGCAGTATCACGGCCATCTAGAAAGAGATGAAGATAAACTTCCTTCAGATCATATTTTTTTGCCATTTCTAACAAGGCAAAGAGATGATTGATATGAGAATGTACTCCAGCATCGCTTAGCAGCCCCATCAAGTGCAATTTTGTTTTATTTTTCTTGGAATGATGGATTGCTTCCAGCAAAGCTTTATTTTTAAAAAAGGATTTATTTTTGATTGCCTTATCTACACGTATCAAATCTGTATCCAGAACTCTTCCTGCACCCAGAGTAAGATGTCCAACTTCAGAATTCCCAATAAAACCTTTTGGTAAACCAACCGCCTTCCCAGATGCTTGAAGGAGAGTATGTGGATATCGCTTCCATAATTGGTCAAGAAAGGGAGTTTTTGCTGAAGCAATTGCATTTGCCTCTTTTCCCTTTCTAAATCCAAATCCATCGAGGATAAGTAGGAGTACTTTTTGCATATACCAAGGATTATTTTTAGCTAGATAAAGGTTACCCTGCCAAAATGTTTGGTAACAGCTTTTTTGGGCAAATATTTATAAAAAGCTGAGATCATACCTCAAAATATGGTGGGTGTTGGAGTATTGCATAAAATTGCTTGGATTAAACACCAGACGCAGTATGAATTCTGTAACGCTGATGCTAGCCATAGCCAGCACTGCTTGTCCTGGGATTAAGCAATATACACGACTATCTTACGTAAATAAGAATGACGCAAGCGCCACCAGCAAAGAAGAGGGCAAAAATGGTGCTGAACTTCTACATGGCGTAGAGTCAGAAGAGGTAGGCGATCATCGTATCGGAGTAGGATTTTATTACCAGTCCTTACCAGATACCGAAAGCAGAAGAATAGTAACCATAGATCCTGACGACTATCGAGAAGGACCGCCTAAAAACAATTATTTGTTTGAAGAAGAGTTAATCACCAAAACTACTGATCGGGCTCTGATTGATCTATCCTTCTCTTTAGAAAGAAGAATGTTTCTTCTCACTTATGCTACCAATGACATCGAATGGTTGCAATGGTCTGGTTTACTCGGCGCCGGACTTGATGTTAGTCTCATCTCCGGAGATACGACAGAATATCTCGCCGAAAACAAAGTTATGAGCCTACCTGAATTAGAACTAGAGTCCATGAAAGGATTTGGAGAAGCTTCATTAGAGTTAAAACTTGGAAAACAGCCTTACCTCCTCATTCCATTGCAATGGACGTTTAGAATCAGCCATGATGAAGTGGTGCATTATTCAAATCTCTTTAAAGTAGGCTATGAAATTCAATGGGGAGGAGGAGATAAATAAGCGCCCTAAAGTTATAATTTTCTTTCTAAAAACCTTTGTGTTTCCAATATTTCTCTAGTTGCCAT
>JACPIL010000011.1 GCA_016188105.1 Candidatus Woesearchaeota archaeon
TCTGAGCTCATGAAAAGCTCGGAGAAGCAGTGGTTTATATGGTTTTTGGTGGAAGAAATAAGAAGTTAAGTTTTTGTTATATTAGTTCTATAGGCATTATTTTTCTAGCTACATACAGCTCTGCGGGCGGTGCAGCTGGAGAGAAAGTTAAAATTCTTGGATAACTCCCATCTTCTTGTATAGAGGCTTGATAAGCGTGGGTTATTTCTTGTCCTTGAATGAGCTGGATCAATTCATAAATATTTTTGCTTACAGTTTTGTCTCCTACCATCAATCCAAATGAATCACTTTTTCTTTTAATTTTTGGATAATCTGGAGAAGGAACTATTAGTAATGCGTCTTCTCTAACTAAAAAGCCACTGATAAAATGTTCCGCTTCGGTAGAAGGATTATTTGTGATTCCTATTTTGTCTGTGGACTTATACCAATCAAAATCCCAATGGTGCTCTCTTGAGTGCTCTCCAAAATAAACTCCTCTCCCTCTGTCGCTTAACAAATATCTTTGTAAATGCATAAGTTAAAAATTGTGGTCTATTTTATAAACCTTCACTCATAATTCTTACTACTTTGGTTCAATGCCAGAAATTTCTCTTCCCGCTGATGACCATAAAGCCAATATAAACCCAGACTGCAGTCAGAAAGAAACCGTAAATTAAGAGATAGGTAAAGAGTGATAAGAAGGTTCTTCCGTAATTGGTTATTTTTTCTTTAATTACTTTATGCGAATAAACCATAATAAAGAAGCTTATGGCCATGAGCGTAGCAGCGATAAACAACTTGGCAAAAGGTAAGGTAAGAAGATCAATGTCTGGCCTATAGTTCATAATGAGGGTGAGAAAATCAAAATTAATGCTTCGGTAATAGATGAGTTTTCCAATAATGGTCTTGCCTAGGGAATGCAATAAAGTCGTACCTAAAACTATGGCGATTATCCCGGATAAAATAATGGTGGGCATACGAATCATGCCAAAGTCTCCATATTTTTTGTTGAAGACTAAGTCTTTGTAGCGAAAGGTATTGTCAGTTGCCCCTTTATACCAACGCACACGCTGGCGGAAAAGGGCTTTCCAGGTGACGGGAGCAACAGTTTCTACGATAGCATCAAAGGTATGCAAAATGTTATAATTATTCTTCTGCAAACGTACGGCAATCTCTAAATCTTCAGTAATAGTTTGCTCATCAAAGTTACCTATTTTTTTGACAATTTCAGTTCTATAGACGCTAAACGGCCCGGGAGTAACATGGAGACAGTTTAGCTTAGCGTTTAAGAAACGATGGAACATGTTGATGATATATTCGTACCATTGCACTTTTTCCAGCACACTTTGTGGTTTTTTGACTTTAATCATGGGACATACGGCAGCTACATTTTCATCATCTTCAAAAAGCGGCAGCATCACCTGCAAAGCGTTGGAAGAAACAAAAGAATCAGCATCCAGACAGGCAAAAAATCTTCCTTTTACTATACTTAACCCATTATTCATGGCGCTGGCCTTACCCTTATTTTTCTGATTCAAAAGAATAATTTTTCGCTGCGGGTGTTGCTGAATAAATTGCTCTACAATCTCTTTAGTTTGGTCGGTCGACCCGTCGTTGACGACAATAATCTCCATCTTTTCGGGAGGATATTCTAAATCCACCAGGGATTGTAATGTTCCGCGAATAGATTTCTCTTCATTGTAAGCTGGAACAATAGTGCTAAAGAAAGGTTCTTGATGGGTTCTTTTCTTTTTCTCTTCTTGCGGGGCAAAGAGTACCAACAACCAGAAGATGGATAGAAACAAGAGTATAAAATAGGTACTAAATAGTACTGTGTCCAAAAGGGTAACCATGCTCTTTATTTGATAAAACTCCAAACCTCGGTATTTTGGGAGGCTTTGAGTAATTTAAATCTTTCGTTCTGGAGCAAGAATACTAACCCTTGATCGGAGGGAAGATTTTCTTTCATTTCTGGGTTAAGGTAGATGAGAGAAACATTATTATCTTCTAGTAACGGGAATAAATCTTCAATGTAGGTTGTCATAAATATTTTTTGCGCTAACTCTTGCTCCTTACGATATTCTCCTTGATGCAGGTTGAATACTGTTTTTTCTCCAGTGAAATACTGAATGTAATAGCTATTCTCTGGTGCAGAAAGGATTGCTCCATTTTTTTGGGTACTTTTTATTTCGCTAAGAACCGCTTGATCGGTCGCGGACGGAGAATAATCAGAAAGACGGTCAAGATACGCCACTGCAGAAAAACTAATCCCCAATATCAACAGGAAGAGAGTTGCTTTTTTGAGTGAGGGAAGCATCCAACGCTGTTCATATAAACTTTTGAGTCCTGCTGCGGCATAGCAGATGATGGGGATCGAAACAAAAAGGATAGTATTAGTATTCAGCAGAAAAGCGGCTATAAAGAGCATGGTTAAGGGTAGGGATAATAGGAAGCTTTTTTTCTTTCCGGAGACAATAATACTGATAAAGGCGAGCAGAAAGGCGAATAATCCCATTCCACTTACTCCGCCAAAATCAGAGATGAGGTCGGGAACTATTTTTTGGATGTGAAATGGGCCTAAAATAAAGGGCAGCTTGAGCAACAATTTATTGATGACCAAAAGAGCGCCGACTATTACTAAAAGCAAGACCGAAAAAATACCCTTGATTTTTTTTGTGAAAATAAAGTAGCTTACCAGTAATATCAGCAAGATGGCAGTGCTGTAGAGATCAAAAAATGTAGCAATGATGAAAGGAAAACTGGAGAGATATTTTGTGTTGTTCTCTTGTAGGAGCAAGGAAAAACCACTTAAAGTTAAGAACAAAAAGCCCAAGGCTGATGATAGCGTAACAGATGAAAAAATAAACGCCGGAGAAAGGATAGCAAAGAGAGCAATTAGGAAGGTGGTAGTTTCTGAGAGTTCTAATCTCTTAGCAAGATGAAAGAAGAGGAATAAGGTTGCGAGAGAAAGAAGCGGCGAAAGTAAAAATATCCCGGCGTCAGGGATTACGGATGCTAAGACTGCTAATGGATTATATGAAGATCCCTGTTGGGCTGCAGCTAATAGATAATACGTTTCTCCGCCGGCTAATAGTGGCTGTTGAGCAGCGGATCTCAAAAGTAAGGGTATAGAAATTATTATCAGCAGAAGCAGTGAGAGATATTTCCTTTGATGATAGAGCAGGTGGGAAAGGAAATGGTCCCCTATTTTAGTGTTATCGTTCATGTTATTTGTGTCTCTTCTAATTGGCATTGACGCTGGTAAATTTTTGTTTCATGATCGTAGACTAGCTCAAAGCAGCGTTTACTAGTATAAGGAAATCCACGTTTAAGATTATATTTTTCTTTTGCGGCCGGGGTGAGGACAAAATATTCTAGATCGTATTCTTCTGCAATCTCCAAGGCCTGGGTTTGAAATCGAGTGGTGAAAAGAGAAGTTAAATCTTGGAAGCGTTGTTCGGCATCTTTTACGAGCATAAAGCGGTCATCAATAAGATTTTTACGTTGGGCATAGTAGGTGATAAGATGGCCTTCATCAAGGGTCGCAAGGATAGTTGCATCTACAGAACTGTTTTCCCAAAGCCAGAGAAAAGCAGTTACCTCTTCCTCAGAAGGACGGTCTTGAGTTATAGCGGTAGTGACGGCTGGCAATACTGTAGACAGAAGCAATAATACTATCGCGGCTGGAAGGAGATATTTTTTGTAGTGCGAAAGCTTGGTTTTCTGAAAATATTTCTCTGTATCCTGATAAAAAGAAGCAAAGAGGATGGCCAATATGACGCTAAAAAAAGCGAGTGATTGCTTAAAACGGATCAACCGCAGCCAGCTTAGGATGGTAGTAGCAATAACTAAACTAATCAGCAAAAAAGATTTTTGGTTCTTAAGTTGAAATAAAGAACGGTATACTACCACTGCTCCGGCAAGGAAGGGGATAATGCTTACCAATACTAATGCTTCTCCTACAGAAAATTTGGGAAAATATTGTACGATAATCCGTGAAGGGACATTCTGCCAAATGAAAGACAACCCTTGCTCTACAAATGATTGTTTAAAGAATAAGAATTGTACCCAGAGGAAGAAAAAGGCTGAGAAGAGTATCACTTCCAGCTCGGCCCGATTTATTTTTTTCCCTTCTAATATCGAAAGGAGGATGTAAATTCCAAAGCCGATCAGGAGCAGAGCGGTGAGGGGACTGGTTAGAGAAAGGATCAACAGTAAAATGAGGTACGCAGATAGATATTTTTGCTGTTTCTTGTTCTTGAGGGACTTATTTCCCTGAAGGTTGATAAAGGTGTAGATGGTAAGGAAGATGAGCGGCAGGAATAACGCATTCACGGTAAAGGCATTGGTGAAAAATAGCAGGGGCAGAAATCCAGCTATAAATGCAGCAAGCAAACTTCCGGTTTCATGGTTGGTTATTTTTTTACCGATAAGATAGGAGGTAATCACTAACGTTGCAAGAAGCAGATTGGGTATAATCTTAGCAGCAATTTCGATGGGGATTACTAAAGCGAATAAGGCAGTGAAATAATGGAAAAAAGGCAGGAAGCGTAATTCCCGGCCACCATATGATAGCCCATCGTGGTATAAAGGAAGTCCAGTATCCAAGATGTGATCTACTTGGCGGAGATGAAAGTAGGATTCATAAGTAAATTCCGGCAGGGTGAAAGCGAAAAAGAGGCGGACTGCCAGAGTAAGTAAGAAAATTCCTGCCAGTATCTTGGTGCTTGACTTCATCTGTTATTGGAAATAGTATAATCGTATGTTTTATAAATCTGTATGCTTGAGAAGGTGAGGGATTTTTCTACTAACTGTATATGGTTGGACTTAGAAATATTTATATTCATTCTGGTTTCCGATTGAATATGGTCAAAATGTCTACTGGAGCGGTATTCCTAGATCAGTTGCTAGATGGAGGATATGATCCAGATATAATCACCACTATCTTTGGTCCTTCTGGAGCTGGAAAAACAAATTTATGTTTGTTAGCAGCGGTAAAAGTAGCAGAATCTGGGAAGAAAGTTCTGTTCATCGATACGGAAGGAGGCATTGCGGTAGAAAGGATAAAGCAAATTAGTGCTGATGCTGATTATGAGAATATTTTAAGCAAAATCATCTTTTTGAATCCGGTAACTTTTACCGAGCAAAATGATATTTTCGAAAAAGTAAAAAGTATGGTTACTGATCAAATCGGATTAATCGTGGTTGATTCTATTTCCATGCTCTATCGCTTGGAATTAGGAAAGAGTGAAGAAGTATATGAAGTGAATTCTGCTCTTGGTCGACAGATAGCCTATCTAGTGGAAATTGCACGAAGGAAAAAGATTCCGGTGCTGATTACTAATCAGGTCTATGCTGATTTCGATCATCGGGATGAAGTTAAGATGGTAGGCGGCGATTTGCTGAAGTATGGCTCGAAGTGTTTGTTGGAATTGAAACGTGGAGAGGAAAGCAGAGAGCTTATTTTACGCAAGCATCGTTCGTTGCCTGAAGGCAGGAAAGTGAAGTTTAAGATTGTAGAGAAGGGAATAGAGGTTCTATTGTAATCTTTGGTGGATATTAAAACTTATAATTCTCTAGTTTGCCGGCTTGAGTATGGGCAGAGTAGAGAATTGGGACGAATATCAACCGACACGTCTTCTACCAACCAGAGTTAGTAATTTTTTTTCCAAACAAGCACGATTTCTCTATGATGATTTAGCAGCTAATAAAGTAAATATAGTCTTAATTCCTGCTCCAGATCCGCGGCATTACAGTCATATGGTCAGAGCCGTGGAAACTCTTAATCCCGGATGGTATAGCAACTTGTATGCTCAGAATCCACATTTTAGAAGGGATCGTTCTTTTTCCGCTTTAGAAAGGATCATGCGTAAGGAGGACCAAGCCTTCACTTATACGGACTCTGGGGCGGTGAAATATAGATTTCATTATGATTCAGTCTATCGGAAGTTGATCTTTGATCGCTTAACTGAAGGGTATTCTTATGAAGGGCATGAGTTTGCACCTAATCGAGGAGTTTGTGGTTACTTTCGATTAAAGGTGAGAGCAACGAGGAGGGATGATGAGGAAGTGCCATTTTGAGGGGCAAAAGATTTATAAATAATCTTCAAAATTAATCTCTTAAAGCCGACGTCCATCTCAGAGTTGATGGACATAGCTGCGTGAGGCCAAAAATATCGCAGTCTTTGAGTGCTTATTCTCTTAGACTTTATATTTTTGGGGTTGGGGGTGTAGAGAATGTTCCAAGATAAGACCGCCTTTTTGGAATATCCATCCAGGAATTATGGTGGTAGATTCGATCGGGTTCGGATTGAGTTTCATCTGGATCGGGTACGAGGACAGATGGATTTAAGGGTCTTTAGTGGTGGTAGAGAGGTAGCAAAGTTTTATTCCCATGTTCCATCAGAGCGACTCTCTGAGCAGCTGGGAATAGAACAGATGTTCGCGGACCAGAACGACATGGGAGAAGTAAAATATGAAGTACGGGTTCATGGTGATTTTCCACCGTCTCAACAAAATTAAATTCGGAGGATCAGAAAATGTCAGAACAAAAAGAAGAATTGTTATTGGATTCCAATGAGTATCTTAAGTCAGGTATCCATATTGGAACTAAATTCAAGAATAAGTACATGGCTAATTTTATTTACAAAACCAGGCCCGATGGATTAAGCGTTCTTAACCTGAAAGAGATTGACCGAAGATTAGGATTGGCAGCAAATCTACTCTCAAAGTATGAAGCAAAAGATATCCTCATTGTCAGCAGAAGGGAAAATGGTTGGAAGGGATTAAAGAAATTAAGCCAGCTTACTGGTATGAGGGTTATCACCGGCAGGTATCCTCCAGGAATTTTGACCAACACAGATTTGGAAACATTTTGGGAACCAAAAATAATTTTTGTCTGCGATCCTTGGACAGACAAGAATGCAGTGCAGGATGCGGCTAAAATCGGTATTCCAGTCATTGCTTTATGTGATACTAACAATCAAGCTAACGATGTTGATTTAGTGGTTCCTTGCAACAATAAGGGAAAGAAATCAGTCGGCTTAGTGTTCTATGTAGTGGCTCGGGAATACATGCGCAAGAAAGGTTTATTGCGCAGCGATGAAGAGATGCCGGCTAAGATGGAAGACTTTATTGAGGAATAGATATTTTTAAATTTTTTAAATTTACTTTTTATTACATGGTAACTGTATCCCTTCTTCCACAATCTTTAAAAACAATTTTCCTTCTGTTTAGTTCTTAATGAAGAAGGTTGTGGTTATTGGCGGAGGTACAGGTAATTTTACGGTTCTAAGCGGATTAAAGAAATACAATATCGATTTAAGCGCAGTCGTTTCAATGGCTGATGACGGCGGAAGTACTGGCATTCTACGGGATGAGCTTGGGGTTTTGCCTCCAGGCGACGTACGACAATGTTTGGTAGCATTATCTGATTCCAGCAGATTGATGCGCAGCTTAATGAATTATCGTTTTGAGAACGGCAGCTTACAAGGGCATAGTTTTGGAAATCTACTTCTTTCAGCTCTGGAAAAAGTTACTGGAAGTTTTGATAGAGCAGTGGAAGAGATGGGCCGCATCATGGTCATCAAAGGAAAAGTCATTCCGGTAACCACTAACAAAGTCCATCTGAAGATGATTTTACGCAACAATAAATTACTGGATGGCGAACACGAAATTGATGTTTCTACTGAGATAGATAAAGGCTTTCAAAGTATTTATCTAGAACCTTTCCCAGAGGCAAATTCAAGAGCTATCGATCAGATCATGACTGCGGATTTAGTCATTCTGAGTCCAGGAGACTTATACACTTCATTGATCCCTAACTTATTAGTTGATGGTGTCAGCAAAGCTTTGAGGGAAACCGGAGCGAAAAAAGCATTAGTCGTTAATCTGATGAACAAACGGGGGCAGACTACTCAATTTAAATCTAGTGATTATGTAAGAGAATTGAAACGTTTTATCGGCAAGGATGTTTTTGATTTTATCTTGGTTAATAGCAGCAAGGCTCCAGAAGATTTGATTAAGTTGTATGAACAGGAAGGGGATCCAGTAAGTAATGATTTGAAAAATGATGTTCGGGTTATAGCAGTTGATTTGTTAAGCAATGAGGTAGTCCAATCACAGAAAGTAGACTCGCTAAAGCGAAGTTTGCTACGTCATGATTCACAAAAATTAGGGAATGAGTTGATGAGGATTGTTGATAGTTTTTGATTTAGATGATACTTTGTTTCATAGCAGCGATCAAATGAGATATGAAACCAGATGGCAGGATGTGAAAAATATAACTCCTTTTACTGGCGTTCATGAGTTTCTAAGGACTTTTCCGGCAAGGAAAATATTATTAACTTGGGAAACGGACCAAGGTTTACAAGATGAAAAAATTAATACTCTGGGAATACGCCATTTTTTTGAGGAGGTTATTATTTGTTCTTCAAATCAGGAAAAAAAGGAATGCCTGGCCAGAATAAAACAAAAATACTCTCGCGAGGAGATTTGTGTGGTGGGAGATAGGATCGATGCAGAAATTCAATTTGGAAATGAGTTGGGAATGAAAACAGTACGATTGCAATATGGGAAGTACCGAGAGATGATGCCGCAGCATGTCTTTCAGCAAGCTCACCACACCATCAGCCAATTTTCACAATTACGAGGTTTACTGGAATGAAAGCAGTAATATTAGCAGCAGGGAAAGGAGTGAGAATGCTTCCTTTAACCTTGGATAAGCCAAAGCCGTTGATAGAAATTAATGGAAAGCCTTTTTTATTGCATCTTCTAGAAAGATTGCATGATGCTGGCTTTGAAGATAAAGACATAGCCATTGTTGCCGGCTATAAAAAAGAAAAAATGGAAGATTTTTTGGAAGAGAATAAGCTGCCTATCACCGTGATTGAACAAGAAGCATTGCTGGGAACCGGCGATGCAGTTTCCCGAGCTAGAGAATTCGTCGATGATGAGGATTTTGTAGTTGTCGGAGGAGATAACTTATTTTCTGCAGCGGATTTGAAAGCAATTCAGCAGGACGATGGTTATTGCCATGTTGCAGCATGGAAAGTAGATAATCCTTCTCGCTACGGAGTATTATTATGTAAGGGCAATATGTTGTTGAAAGTTATAGAGAAACCCAAAGAATTTATCGGCAATCTGATCAATGCAGGATTGTATAAATTTACGTCGGATATTTTTGAAGCGTTGGAACAGATACGACCTTCTGAACGGGGCGAATTAGAATTAACTGACGCAATTTCCTTATTGGCTGAAAGCAGAAAAGTAAAGGTTATGATGCTGCAGGATTACTGGCTGGATTTAGGCCGGAATAGGGGATTTTTTGAAAGGTTTGTGAGTGGAAAAGTGTTGGGGGTTAAAGATTTGCTAGAAAGGCCTAAGGTTGGTATTGGAGTTATTCTGGTTAAAGAAGGCAAGGTTTTACTTCTGAAAAGAAAAAATGCTCACGGTGAGGGAACTTGGGGTTTTCCTGGCGGTCATTTGGAATTACATGAAGAGTTTGAAGATTGTGTTAAAAGAGAAGTTGAAGAAGAAACAGGGATTAGTGTAAATAACATACACTTTGCTGGTCTTACTAACGATATTTTTACAGA
>JACPIL010000027.1 GCA_016188105.1 Candidatus Woesearchaeota archaeon
CCGGAACAAAAATAACCCTTACTGATGTAGCAACAGCAAATGATGTCTTTAGTACTAAGATAACCGCAACAGAAAGCTTCAATGAAGAGATAATCATTTACACCGTCTTATACGGCCCAAGCAATAAAGTTCTTTCCATCAAATCTGAAAAAGTAGAAGCAGGTTTAGCAAATGGTGCAACCTATACTGCAGCAGTAAACTACCCTGCAGCAAATGTCAAGAGCAAGTCAGTCATTGTCTATGATGTAGAACAAAATCCATCTGTCTTTGGGCAATTGCAGAAATCATATCAATAAATATGACTCAACATGAAAAGAATTGTCATTTTTACCGTACTTTTTTTATTAACTCTCTCATTAGCAGCAGCAGTTGAAGTTTCTACTAACAAGATAGGCTATACCGGCGGAGAAACAGTCACCGCAACGATCGCAGATTGTCAGGGAACATCTATAGTCAAGTTCCTCAGCTCAGGCGGTATGCTAGTAGATATCAAAAGCGGCCAAAATAACTGGCAGACCACCTATAATACCTTATCTGATTCTTCTTCAGGAAAATATACTGTTGATGCAACTTGCACTAACGGAAATGCCGCAGCTAAATTCTGCGTAGATTCTGCAGCCTGTGCAGAAGAAGTTACTGTTCAACAGGAAACCACACAACAAGAAACTACTCCCCAAGAAAAAAAGAAAGGTGCAGATTCCTGCCTTCCTGATTGGAGCTGCTCTACCTGGTCTTTCTGCGGGCCGGATCAAACTCAAAAACGTTCTTGCACTGATCGTAACAATTGCCAAGCTGCCAAAACTGAAACCAGGCCTTGTGCGCCTTGCCAAGAATCTTGGATCTGTTCTCTCTGGTCGGACTGCCAAGGAGGATTACATAACCGGGCTTGTTTTGATGAACACCAATGCTTAACAACGAATTATAAACCAGTTTTACAAAAAGGCTGCGATGCTCTCCCTGTCGGTCCAGAACCTGATCGAATTTCCTTTGAATTACCGCCGCCTTTTCCACCTGCACAAGCTCAAGTAACCAAGGAAGGCTTTTGGGATAAATATAGTAATTATATAATTGGGTTGCTTGCGGCAATCGTGCTTGCAGCCCTTATTGCTGTAGCGATACATTATCTGAAACCAAAAAAAGTAGCTTATAACATCAATGAGTTGAAAGAGTGGGTAAGAAAAGAAAAGGAGATGGGCACTGCTGATTTTGATATCAGAGAAATTCTCAAACATAATACTGGCTGGACTGATGACGAGATCGATATTGCTTTTGAAAGTTTACGCAAGGCACAAGTTATTTCAGCTAACCTCAAGAAAGGAAGTCCGGCGCAATTTTGACCAAATGGTTATAAAAATGACCAATGTTTTTAAAAAACTAATTCTTGGAAAGCAGATTGGATCAGTTCCCAATACGGGTGATTCTGTTAAAGAGATTAGAAAAATTAGGAAGAATTTATCCAAAGATTTTAGCCTTAAAAATTTAGATGAAATAAATGCCTTACACCCTTAGAAATCTTAATAAACAATCTTCTCTTTATCTAAACCGAGGATAGATGGAATCACGAGAATATCAGGATTTACTGGAAAAATACAAAAGCAGAGTAGCTCAGGAATTTGGCAGCACCGCCCCAGCAAATTCAAAATTCTCCACCAAAGAATATACTGAATTCAAAGAAGAGTTATATCCCGGACATTATTCTCTTTATGAAAAAGCTTGTAACTTTGCCGATAACCTCTTTAAACTTTCTGTCGATCAGCAAAAAGCAGAAGCAATCCAAAAGAATCTGGACGTTTGCCATCTTAATGTCCGCCCTTCAGGAGTGATCGCCCTTTCCTTTTTGCTTCCTTTAGCTACCATCGTGATCGGTTCTTTAATCACCTTCGGCATCTTTGGCATGTTCTTCTTCTTAGTTTTTTTTCTTATCACAGGATTGTTAATGATTCCTGCCTTGCAAAAAGTTCCTGATTTTATGGCCAATACCTGGCGCATGAAAGCTTCCAACCAGATGGTGCAGAGCGTTTTCTATCTTGTTACTTATATGAGGCATACTTCCAACTTAGAACGCGCTATTGAATTCGCTGCCGATCATCTTGAACCACCGCTTTCCTTAGACTTTCGAAAAATTCTCTGGGATGTAGAAACAGAACATTATAGCACCATTCGTGAATCGGCAGACGCCTACCTGCAAGTTTGGAAGGAATGGGATAAAGAATTTGTTGAATCGTTTCATCTCATCGAATCGTCACTCTTTGAATCGTCAGAAGAACGACGTTTAGCTCTTCTAGACAAATCCCTTGATGTTATTCTTACTGGAACCTATGAAACCATGTTGCATTATGCTCACTCCTTAAAGTCTCCAATTACGATGTTACATATGTTGGGAATCATTCTTCCTATTTTGGGATTAGTTATCCTTCCGCTGGTAGTCAGCTTCATGGGCGGTGACGGTTCCGACCCTTTTGTCTCGGCCATTTACATTTCTGTCCTTTATAATATTAGTTTACCCATCGGTGTTTTTTATTTAGGAAAAGTAATTTTATCTAAACGGCCAGCAGGTTATGGTGCAGTAGATATCGGAGAAAAACCGGGCTTTCAGAAATATAAGAACGTCGCCCTTCAAGTAAGTAAAAATTTCACTCTTTGGGTCAATCCTATTTATTTTTGTATTTTAGTCTTTGCTCTGGGTATGCTTATCGGTTTTAGTCCTTTACTGATGCATTCTCTGGGTGTAGCAGATTTTTCCTTTGATCAGAACGGTAACTTACGCATGCTTGATTATGTTTGTCCCCCCGAGATAGCCCCAAATTGCACTGACGCAGAAAAGATAGGTCCCTATGGGGTAGGTTCTTCCATCCTATCGTTAGTAGTTGTTCTCGGCCTGGGTGTTTCTGCCGGATTATATTTTGCCCTCCGCTCAAAAAATGTGATAAAAATTCGAGAAAAAACGCGTGAATTAGAGGACGAGTTTTCTTCAGCTTTATTTCAATTAGGAAACCGTTTAGGAGATGGAATTCCTGCTGAGATTGCCTTCGCTCGAGTTGCTGCTACTATGCAAGGCACTGTTTCTGGAGATTTTTTCAATCTAACTGAAAAAAATATTACCAAGCTAGGCATGGGATTAGAACAAGCCCTCTTTGATCCGAAAGTAGGAGCTATTGTCAGATTTCCTTCTCCAGTCATTGAATCATCGATGAAAGTTTTAATTGAAAGCATCAAAAAAGGGCCGCGCATCGCTGCTCAAGCGCTCCTTTCGATGTCTCGTTATATCAAAGAGATTCATCGGGTCGAAGAACGCCTGCAAGATTTAATGGCCGATATTATTTCTTCCATGAAAGCACAAACTAGATTTCTCACTCCTGCTATCGCCGGTATTGTCATCGGGATAACCTCCATGATTTCAACAATATTGACAAAATTAAGCGCGCAATTGGGTGAATTTAGTAGCGCTCAGCAAGCCGGCGGTGCTGCTGGTTTTGGCAATTTGCTGACTATTTTCGGGATAGGGATTCCAACTTTCCACTTCCAGATCATTGTCGGAATTTATGTTGTTCAGATAGGATACATCCTTACTGTATTGAGTAATGGGATTGAAAATGGCGCAGACAAATTAGGGGAACGATATGCTTTGGGAAAGAATTTGATTAATAGCACGGTCTTGTACTGCGCCATTGCTGGTATAGTGATGCTGCTGTTCAACTTCTTTGCTGGAACAGTTCTGCAGAGGACCTTTACGTGAGTAGGAAGAAGTACGGTTATGTTTTTGTTTAAATAAATTTGTAGTCATTATTTAGTCAGGATTAAAGATTTACAAACTAAATAGTTACCAAAAACATTATAAATGCGCCTTAAATTAGGCTTTTTATGGGAGCGTAGCTTAACCTGGGAAAGCACTAGGCTGAAGTGTTTGCGCAGCAACTTCCAATAAGCTGTGCTTACTGTGAAACCTAGGCATCGTGGGAGATTCATAAAACAATTTTATGGATCCACGAATTCAAATCCCACCGCTCCCACTTTTTCTTCAATCTTCTGAAAGTTAAATTTATATACTTATACTTTCTTACTAGTATTGGATGTCGCGTAAAAACAGAGGAAAGAAGCAGTTTTCACAACCCAATATTTGGGTAGCCTTAAGCGTATTTCTTCTTATTTTCGTATTAACCACAATTAAGATTCTTGGACCATCTTCAGTTACGGGGAATACTATTCAACCAATAGGCTCCATGTATAAAGGAGAGCCGTTACATCTTGCAGTAAAAGATGTTCCAGGTTTAGAGCTTGTATTTACCAATGCTGCAGAACCAATCAAGAATGGCCAAATAGTAGTGGAAGTTGACGATTCTATTCCTTTTGATCGTCCCTATTTTACTAAATTCAGTGTCTCTTCAGAGCAAAAATTTGGTCCTCTCCGTTTCACCTTTAAAGTAAAAGAACAAGATTTGTACGCGAAAGGAATTGGCTTATACGACTTACGAGTATACGATTATAGCGATAAGGAATATCCCACTCAACTCTTAAAACAAAATTATGGTTACGTCTATTACATTGCCAATGTTCCTGATCTGGGTCGGTTTGTGTTTGGTAAAGTTGCGCCGGCAGAGAAAGTTGAGGAAGCAGCTCCTGAACCAACCACAGCAGAATCAGCTCCCGAGCCTGAAGCACAGCCAGAAGAAACAGTTGAAGCACCAGCTGAACCTTTAGTCGGCAAAGCAGCAGAAGTTCCTGCTCAAGAAAAATCTGGCTGGTGGACAAGAATCGCTCAATTCTTTAGAAATTTGTTTTCGTAGTTATTTTTAGGTTTTAAGAAAAATCTTTACATGTGCTCTACTTGTAACTGAGGTTGATATCGTTGACATTCTTCAGCTAACAGCCTTCTATGACATTGCGCAGCATCTTCTTCAATACATAATAAAGTAATATCTTGTGCCAAAGCATCCCTTGCTAAATCTCTCACTTTTGTGGAAATCTCTGCTTGTTGTAGAAATAATCTGTATCTCATCTCAAACTCTACCCAAGGTAAACCGCGCTTATAATAATCACCAACTAATCTTAATGGAGGAGCTATTTCTGGCAACCATAGATCGTAAGAATCAACAGAGATTCTCGGATCAGGAGTCATTCCATCATTCAAGGTATGCCTCGACATTACTGAGATTCTAAACCCCTCTGTAGAAGTTTTTGGTTTAATTATTGATTTAGTGTATAGCATGAATAATTTTGCTTCCCTTGAGATTATAAATCTTTACATTAAATAGGCAGAAAGCCTCGTCTTTTAAGAAGAGGATGAATGCTTTCTAGCCTATTTATGTCACAAAGTGCGGGGATAAGAAAGCGTCTCTTTTCAAGCCTCGCTTTGAAGAGCGAGGTGAGACACTTTCCGCACTTTCATGACAAAAAAGAAATAAAAAAAGAAGAGAAATTAATATCCACGGCAACCGGCACAATAATATCGATTGGCGTTTTCCACGACAATTCTATCGCCGCAGCATTTGCAGCACCGCTGGATTTTAAACTTTTTAACCTCTTGAAAAATATGTTGCTTCAGTCTAATCACCTTCTTTTTTTTAGAAGGCACAGAATTTGATTCCACACCTTCTGGTACTAGAAAACATCTATTCAGAACGGAAATTAAATGAAATATATAAATGTTTGTTTTTGTATAGACGATAAAAAGTAAATTTATTTAAAATTCTTAAAATACAAACAAGAACAACGCCCCAAATGCTAGCATTGCTCCCCATACGATTTTATTCCAATGAAAGACTTTTTTTCCGTCTAATGGGCCGAAAGGAATCAGATTAAACAATCCCAGCCAAATGTTGATGCTGAAGCCAGTTGCAAATACATTTGCCCATTGTGGCAGTAAATACAATAACCCAAAAAAGATCATAGCTAACACATAATTTGTAGCCGGACCAGCAGCGCTAATTATTCCATTCTCTTTTCTAGTAATCATTCCAGAAATCATCACCGCTCCCGGAGCAGCAAAGATAAATCCTACAAATACTGCCAAACCCACTGCCAAATACAACAATTGATCCCAGGCTCTGAACTCTGCTGCACAGCCGTAATGTTGGGCAACAAACTTATGCGCCAGTTCATGCAGGAGAAAGCCGAAACCCGCCGTAAATAAGGAGATTATAAAAAAAATCAGAAAATTTAGTGAGAAAATTCTGTTGATTTCGCCGTTTAATACGCTTGCACCGGTGTAAATGAAGGTAAAAGCTAAGGACAAGGCCAGCCAGGCTTTCAGAATGTCTACTATTTCTGTCCTGGAAGTCTTGATTTTCCCGATAGTAATGGCCTTATGCATCATCTTCTAAGTCTTTTTCCGTAGAAGGCTCTGCCTTCGAGGCACTAGAAGCGTTGCTTCTTTGTGCTTTCTGTTCAACAAATGTTTTTAGCCGCTGCGCTTCCTCTTCAACCTTGACCAATAAAGAAAGATCAGCAAAGTTTTCCTGCGCACATTCCTGGCAGTAATAATCTGAAGTATCTTTGATCTTATAAGTAGCTTCTGCATCGCAAACGATACACTTTTTCCCCATATTAGCTTAAATGAGTACTGCTTTAAAAAGGTTTTTCTAAAGTCGATAAAATTTAAATAGAATTCTCATCTTGGAGATAAAATGCTCCCGACAGAATACTTCGTTTATATCGCTGGAAATTTTGAAAAGATGAACTTAAAAGATTTGCTTAGATCCAGCAAAAGCCAACCTCCGCAGCAAGTATGGTCAGCACGGTTATCTACTGGAGTTTTTGGTTTACCTGGTTGTAAAGCGGGAAATAGGGGTCCAAAAGAAACTTACGAAATAATTTTATCTTTAGGCGAAGAGGGGATAAACAAGTTTGTAGAATTAGGATTTCTTTCATGTTCAGTATGCCATCCTGAAGAAACTCCGAACTTCTGGGAGACAATTAAAGACGGGGTTAGTCAAAAATATAACCTTTCATCACTTGAAAGCTATGTTGATAAGAAAATGTTACCCTTTGACGCTCGAAGGCTTAGTTGGGAAGAAATATTGCCAGTCACCGGAAAAGTGCCAGGCCGCATTTATCTTCCAAGAGATTTATCTGAGCAAGATTTATTACCATTTCAAGAAAGATTTTCTAAAATCGGTCTTAAAATCCCAACAATAGGATATTATAACCCTGATGTTCCTGGAAGGTTTACAGAATATCAAATAATATAATTGGCTACTTCCTCAACAGAAAATCTTTGATCTCTTCCACTTCATGCTCCGTGACCGCCGCACCGTTATATTTTGCATTCCATAAGGCTGCTTCCACCAGTATTTCCCGGCCGTTTTTCTGCGCAGGAATGTACGAATCAAGAAGACCCATTTTATATGCAACTCCTACTAATTCAACGGAGCGGATAATCTGTATATTCCCCAATTCCTTGCTGAATTGTTTCATCTTTTCTGCATCGAAAGAAACTGGTTTATTGAAACGTCTTTCCAGCAATGCTTTCATTTCTTTGTTATTTTCAATGAATAGCCGTAAGGTACGCTCGTCCATGATAATTGCTTCTGCTCCTGCCTTTAACGCGCAGACTACTGATTCAATCTCTCCAGATTGCACTACCTCCATATTTTGGTTTCCAATTTTGAATGAACTGTTAGCAATAGCATGCAGTCTGCTTACTTCTTTTTCAGGAACATCTTCATACACTTCTAACACGCCTTCTTTAATAAGTTTCAAAGCTTGTAATGCTTCAAATTGAAAACGCTTGATATCCATCGGCCTGGTAATAAGTTCTCTTTTTACCGACGGGGTGATGTAAAACTTTCCCCCATATTTTTTCTTCAGCTCAGGAAGGATCCATATCAACCTGGACATGACTAAAGTGATGATGGGTCCAGTATCGAAGAAAAGAATCTTGGTCATCTTAGGAAACTCCAAATATTTTTAATGCAGTAGAAACCCTCTTCTGCGCAGAAACTTTTTCCTCGTGCAAATCCATGGAAGTAGTCTTACCGGCATAAGCCTGCAGATCCCAGTTTGACAACCCCATCAATCCGGCAGCTTGCCCGATAGAAAGACCTTTCTCAAACAAGGCTGCGCTTTTTTTGATCTTGGCTGCTTCCATCACATCCTGAAGATGTACTTTTACTTTGGCATTGCATTTTCTTACTAGCTGAAATAGATTCTTGATGCTGCTATTGTACCTTCCCAGCTGTTTTTTTTCTAAACTGTTTTTGGCATTTTGCAATTCCTTGATGATGCTTTGGTAATCCTTCTCTGGAATGGAAGTGATAATCTTGTACAAAGAATAAATCAATACTGTAACTGAAATCAAGTCAAGATTCTTATGTACTGCCACATCCTCGATGCCGTGGTCGCTTAAGGCTCGTAGTTCTTCGACATCTTTATTTTCCCTCTGCTGAAGAATGGTAATAGCTTGCCCTAAATCATAGAGAATCTCCTTCTTGATCGCCTCTTCCATGAGTAAGAGGAAAGATTTTGGTTTTATTAATGTTTTGGGTAATAAGAAAGAATTAATCTGACTTTTTCTTGTAATCGTGTAATTCTTTGCATACTTTCGGAATTTTGACAGTCATATCAAATAGCTTGGTGCAGGCTTCAAATTTCTCCGCTGCGCTTGCTGGTATCTCTGGCAGGTCAGGAGACCAAATCTTGCCGGAAGGATTCCTAAATACAGCAGAATAAGCTGGAACGCCAAAAAAACTTGAAGTATAATTTATTTGCATCTCTCCTTTATTAGGTCCGGAGAATTCGCGATAACATTCAATATTTCCAGGCTCTGGTTGGCAATGTGCCAGGTATTCAACGAAACGACTCCCGCTAGATAATATTTTGTAACAAACAGGATCACTGCTTTCTGGATTGGCTACTGTTTCAAAACCAGCCTTTTCTTCAAGGTTTACGGTAGAACAATCCGGTGTTTCCGGAGTATTTGGAGAAGTACACGAAAGCGCAGTTAATGCTCCGGCAACTAAAGCATATTTCAGATTATTTTTAACCATAATATTCTTGTGTGAGGGGAAGTATAAAAGAATTATTGTTCTCCAGAAAATTAATTTGGTTAACTTTTTAAAAGAAACCCCACTTTTATTCTTTCAAGGGCCTGTAGCGTAATCCGGTACTTCGCAAGAAGCGGAAAAGCGCATACCCATGGCATGGGTGGAGTCCGGGTTCAAATGCCTGCTACACTAGGCGAACGTCGTCATGAGATATTTACGAAATCCCACGAGCGGAGCTTGATGGTGTTGCAGTTTGAAAGTCCCGGCAGGTCCATTTCAAATGTCACGCCATTTGCGAGGCGGAGGGATTTCGCTCTGCTCAATCCCGCAATAGTGACTATGCTGGCTGAAAGGCCAGCATCTATTTTTTCTCTTTTATTTTTCCTGCTTTTAGAAATCTTTATATCTCAAGAAAAATTGCTTCTTCCATGGCTCTGGCAGTAACCCACATCATTCTCACCATCGCCTTCTTAGATATTTTCCGCCATTATGTCTTTGGCTTGAAAAAATTTCCAAGATATCTCTTAGTAATCGGCGGTATTGCTGGGTTAGCGCCGGATTTAGATATTCCGCTGGGCTGGATCCTCACTATATTGACCGGAAATTCTGTAAATGTCCACGGTCTTTTTACGCACAGCATCTTCTTTGCCTTGTTATTTGCTCTTATTGGAGCAATTTTGCATTATCAAAAGAATCTGAAATGGGCAAAAATATTTTATGTCATTGCAATCGGCTGGACGCTTCATATTCTGCTTGACTGCTTCTACGGCATGGATTCATCAAAATTATTCCTCTGGCCATACTCAATCCTGCCTTCATTTTGCCCAAGTTGGGACCTTTACCAGTATGCTCACAGTACTGATGCCATTATCTTGGTTCTCTGGCTGCTACATGAGGAAATCAGTAACAAAATCAAATGTTATTTCTAATAACCTTTAGGCAACGCTAAAGGTTAATCAAATCCTGTCAAGTGAGGTTTTTGAAGATGAAAAACCTCACGAGCAAAATTCTGCAAATTGAAGAATATATACTATAACACCTATATGGCAAAGAATAATATAACTTCTTTCTACCTATCAGCAACAGAGGTGTCCCCATATGAAACGTACTCTAGAAGCTTTAGTTGCTAGTCTGACTTTATTTAGTACTGCTTGTGTGACTAATTCTTCCAGTCTTACTGCCTATGCTCCCGCGGGAACAACCACTCAGACCCCGGATGGGAAATATGATTCTGTCGATGATTTAGTCAATCCCGAAGAGACTCAGAAGCTTCCCGACTTCAGCTACATGGTCATCAGCGAATCGAAATACAAGAATCCAAAAGGAGAGATCGAGACTTTTCACAGTTTAGGGACAGCAAACATTACTAAGGACATTGGAAATAGAACTTATCTTGATACTGCCAATCACGTAGTGCAGAATGAAAAAGTGATGTATGACTGGTTTGGAAGAAAATATGAATTGCTTTCAGAAAAATTTTATCTCTTAGAAGATGATCAAGTTGATAGGTTGCATAACCTATTAAGAAAATTATCTGTAAATAGCGTGGAAGGCAAATTTTATGTCGATCAAATGGAAGACCGATCAGGAAATAGAAGGGAGACCTTAAATTATATTATCAGGACTTCTGCTGAGATGGGAGCGAGTCTTAAGATTATCAAGCCCAAGAAAATTAAAACTGTAGCTCAAAATGGGGATAAAGATTTAGCGATAATTAGCGTACCTAAATTAGAACATCCTCCGCTAAATTATTCTATCGGGAACGCAGAAGAATTACAACGGCAAAATATTGTATACGTTGTAGGCTGGCCACTGGGATTAGTAGAAAATCTAACTCAAGGCCATATCACCTCTGTAAATGATGCTAGATTAGTCAGAGAAGACGTTGAAACCGCATTTCTTTTCGATGCTCAAATCAGCCCCGGGAATTCTGGCGGCAGTATATATGCGGTCCGCGATGGAAAATTAGAGCGAGTCGGGATCACTTCTGCTATGTATGTTGGTGGAAATTCTATGTTTATTGGGGTTAAGATCAACGGCATTTCTGACGTGTTCAAAGGAGATACTATTCGCTGCGATAAAGGATGGAAATGTAATCTTTCCTCTCCGCATGAGTTGAAGTTGTAAGAAAAACTTATATACCTTTTTTTCTTTCCTTTATTCGATGTTTGGTTTTACAGAAAAAGAGGTAAAAGTATTCAAGCAACTTAATACTCCTAAAAAAATTCAAGACTTTCTCAATAAAATACCGACTAATTTTGAGCCAGATGGTGACACCGTTTTGTCGCCGAGAAGAGTCCTAAGAGAAAATCGCGCTCACTGTATGGAAGGAGCGATGTTCGCTGCCGCGGCATTACGATTTCACGGATACAAGCCTTTAGTATTGGATTTGACTTCCGTAAAAGATGACGACGACCACGTCATTACCGTCTTCAAACATAAAGGTTTTTGGGGTGCGATTTCCAAAACCAACCATGCCGTGCTACGATATCGCGAACCGATTTATAAAAATATCCGAGAGCTAGTGCTGTCTTATTTTCACGAATATTTTACTAATCATGATGGAAAGAAAACTCTTCGATCATATTCTATGCCAGTTGATTTATCCCGCTTTGACAAACAAGGCTGGATGACTTCCGAAGAAGACGTCTGGTATGTTCCTGAATACTTGTTTGAAGTCCCTCACAAGCCGATCCTTTCCCGTTCTCAGATTGCTTTCCTGCGTAAGGCTGATCAGATCGAGATTGAAGCAGGAAGTATAACAGAGTGGAAGAAAAAAGATCTTTGCAAGTAAAAATGGGGCCGGGAAGACTTTCAATCCGCTACACTGTAAGGCTGCTCGTGGAATCGTTAGATTCCACTTGACAACGTTCGCCTAGTGTAGCAGGCATTTGAACTCCCGCTTCACCCACCCCAAGGGTGAGTCCTCTCTTGCAAATTTTCATTTGTACCAAGCTAGACTACGGCCCCAATAAAGAAATAAACTAATATTCACATTATAAATCTTGCTTAGAAAACTTTTTATATAATC
>JACPIL010000012.1 GCA_016188105.1 Candidatus Woesearchaeota archaeon
TCTTTGATGTAATTCTTTCAAAGCCGCATTCAAATACAAGAGTGCCCAGTTTCTAAGAAATAATGCTCCTGGATAGTGGTCGATGTTGTGCTGATCGTAGGCATTTACATACACTCCTCGTGTTCCAGATAGTTTTTCGACGGCATAGGCTGCAAATTTTTCTGGAGTAAAATTAACTATTGGAGGAAAAACATAACTTCTAGTACATTGTCTATCTTCTCCATTGAAAAATAATGTTCCACCAGCATTTCTATTGATGGAAAGAGCATGAGCAAAACCTGTGTCTGTCGTGAATACCAAATCTTCCCACATTCCATTGAGGATACTTTGCCTTCCAAGTTTATCTTTTTGAACGGTTGGATCTTTGAGGAAGACTTCTTTGTACCATTTCTTATCTTGTCCATCTTGCATTGTTTCGATGTATGCGGCGAGATCTTGGTGATATTCATGAGCAGCTTGTGGGAAAACACGATTGGCAATTTGTGGATCTAACCGTATATCTTCTTTCAAAAGATCAGGATGAATAGGAACATAGAAACTAGTTCCGTGGAGAATAGGCAATTCTTCTTTTTTTAAGAGTAAAGAAAGGTCCATTATCTTATCTCATTAATTTGTTCAATCAAATCCTTTGACTGGAGAATGATTCGGACTTGCTCCAGGGCTGATGGCTAATCCATCATGAGCAGCAATGGTTTGAACACCTGTAATGCGTTGTATCTCTCTGGCTTGCATAATCGGATCTGCTTTCAGCATCTGCAATCCGAAATGGGTTAAAATCGCCATCTTGGGTTTGACGTGAGAAATAATCTGTACTGCAGCATTGACGTCGAGATTCATGCCAGTACCGCTTTCTCCCGGATAAGGGACGTTTAATACTAACAAGTCAGTTCCGGTTAATTCTTCTAACAGCTTCGGGGTTACTTGAGTGTCGCCAGTATATGCCAAGGTAAATTTTGGACAGAAAAATTTGAATCCTACTGCGCTGGAATCAGTATGTTCTGCCGAAAGGACATGGATTTCTACTAATTCCAATCCTATTTTATGATTTTTTTCTACAGGGATTATTTTTTCCACTAAACTTTGATGGTATTTAGTTAGGAAAGGATGGTGTTTATCTGAAGCTTGCAAGACTGACTTACTGGCCAAGACAATGCCGCGGTGCTCTATTCCGCCGTGGGTCATGGCATCGACAACTGCGTTAAGATCATTGCAATGATTAATATGATTGTGAGAAACAAGAACAGCGGTAGTGTTATGGAGATTTATGCCATACTCTTTGGCTTTGTTCAACGCTCCTGGACCGGGATCGATGTGAAATTGCAGATCTCCAACTTGTAAAACGATTCCGCCAGAAGATCGTAACTGCTTACTAACTACTGCGGAACTTCCTGCTGTGCCTAAGAAAATAATCCTTGCCATAATCCACCCTGCAGCTTTATTGAGTTTTCGCTTAATAAAGATTGTGATGGTCTAGTGGCGAGGTCTTCTATATGTTACTATATAGGTAAGCAATTTATAGGTCGGAGAATAAGATTTATCATGGTTCGTGCTGCGTCTTTCTTATCGTATGATCAAGGTGTGGAAACAGTTGCTTCGAGAATTGTGGCTAGCAATCAAGAATTGCCTTTAGTCGTTATTGATGGTTATTATGGAGTTGGAAAAACGCATTTTTCCAGGGATGTTTTTCAAAAAGTGTGGAGTTCTGCCTATAAATTAGGCCAGTTAGTAGAAGTAAATGATCTTAGAAGAGCGCGATGCAGAATTGGAGATATCCCACCTTTTTATTTGATAGAAAATCATCAGGTCTTTCCTTTACTAGTAGAAAGGGATTGTATAAAATATTTTCAGAAAACTCCTGACTTGTGGGTGCTCTTGGTTTCTGATTTTAATCAGCTGGCAAGTACACAGCAGTTACGTCTGGAAATACTGCTGCGACAATATGATTTTATGGTGGAAAATCCTGCGGCTGTAAAGAGATGAATATTCTGCAGGGGTTTCATAATTCTTAAATAGTACAGCTTTGCTTTTGATTTTATGAATCCAAAACTGGCTGAAAATCTCAGCGGAACTTATCATAAACCAGTACCATTGGGAGGCATTATTTATTGTGAAGGTTTGATTAACTTACATTACTCCGCCATGCCTATGAAAAAACCAGGGAGAGATAGGTTTAACTACGCTCCGCATTTATCATTTGATCCTCGGCAATCAGAAATTCAAGTTTCAACTCCGCATTTGTTTATCGATCAAGGGTGTCTATTTCCAGAATCCTCTACTTGGGCAAACATGTTGCAATTTAACTCTTGGATGAGACCAAATTTTGCTAGTGGAGGAACTTATCCTGCTGTTTCAATGTGCCTAGTCGGCGAAGTTTCTGATAGGCTAGAAGCAAGTTACAAACCAGCAAACCCTGAAAAGAGTCTAGAGTCAAGCTTTCTTCAATTTGAGGTTAAAGGTGAAAATGATCAAGTAAAAAGCTGGCTGCGTGTAAATTTTTTAATGCCTGATTTAGAAAATGCAAAACCATTTTACTATTTTGCACCAGTAAGATAAGATTTTTCCTCTTGCATAAATTTTAAAAGTAAAATGTAATATAGGTTTCTATGGTTTTGGATAGACAGGTAATTTTACCGGGACAAGCTGTTGTTTCAGTAACTACTAATTTAGATGGAAGAATAGGACCTTATGGAAACGAACTCTATCGAGCAGTATTTCTTAGTGGATCACGAGGATCAGGAGTTGGTTTTACTCATGACGATTATAGCCTGTCCGATTTTTCTTATTATTTAGCGCGGGAAGAATCAATTAAGGAATTAGTAAATTACGAAACTATCACCAGAAAGAGAAATTCAGTTACCACGGGTTTTACGCCAGATGACTTTGCTGTTTTGGAGAGACAATTCAAGGCACATAGAAAAGCTATGAAAGGAATTTATATGGTTTCTCTGAGGGGCGGAAGAGTAAACTATATTTAAGCTGATTCATAACTTTTATAAAAACACCTTCTCCGACTATGAGTATGTCTAATAATAACAACAGCTACCAGCCTATTTTTATCCTCCCAGAAGATACTAAAAGAACCACTGGCAGAGAGGCGCAGCGAAACAACATCGCGGCAGCCAAAGCGGTAGCTCAGACTGTAAGAACTACCCTCGGCCCAAAGGGTATGGACAAGATGATGGTTGATGCTGCTGGTGAGGTGATTGTTACTAACGATGGCGTGACTATTCTGGAAGAGATGCAGATAGAACACCCTGCCGCCAAGATGGTGGTGGAAATTGCTAAGACTCAAGAAAATGTGGTTGGCGATGGAACAACTACTGCTGTGGTTATTGCCGGCGAATTGTTGAAGAAGGCAGAAGATCTACTCGATCAGGAAATTCATCCTACTGTACTAGCTAAAGGATATAGGTTAGCAGAAGTACAGGCTCAGCAGATTTTGAAAAGATTAGCGGAAAAAGTTTCTCTTGAGCATGATAGCATACTCAAAAATATTGCGATTACCGCCATGACCGGAAAAGGAGCAGAAACTAATAAAGATTTTCTTGCTGAATTGATTTTGCAGGCGGTAAAACATGTTGCGGTCAATGGAAAGTTTGGTTTAAATGATGTCAAAGTGGAAACAATTGTCGGCGAAAGTGTGGAAAAAAGCGAGTTAGTGCAAGGTTTAGTGCTGGATAAGGAGAAAGTTCATGCTTCTATGCCCCAACAAAAGGAAAACGCTAAAGTGGCCTTGCTGGATGCTTCTTTAGAAATTAAAAATACGGAAATTGATGCGAAAATACAAATAACTGATCCGATGCAGCTGAATATGTTTTTAGATCAGGAAGAAAAGACTTTGAAAAATATGGTGGAGACTATCGCTGCTACCGGGGCTACAGTAGTATTCTGTCAGAAAGGAATTGATGATCTGGCGCAGCATTTCTTGGCCAAGAAAGGTATCTTTGCGGTGCGCAGAGTGAAGAAAAGTGATATGGAAAAATTATCGCGAGCTACTGGCGGAAAAATAGTCAGCAACTGGAAGGAATTGAATATTGGAGATCTTGGAACTGCTGGTTTGGTTCGAGAAGAAAAAATCAGCGATGAAGAAATGATTTTTGTGGAAAAGTGTTCCAATGCCAAAACAGTCACCTTACTGGTCCGCGGTGGAACATCTCATGTAGTAGAAGAGATCAAACGAGCAGTAACTGATGCCTTGGGCGATATCGCTGCAGCGTTGCGTGACGGCGCAGTTGTTCCTGGCGCAGGTGCGACAGAGATGGCTTTAGCTAAGGAATTGCGAAAGTATGCAGGAACTTTGCGCGGAAGAGAGCAATTAGCAGTACAAGCCTTTGCAGAAGCGATGGAAGTTATTCCTCGAACGTTAGCAGAGAATGCAGGTTTAGATCCCATTGATGTTCTTACTCAGTTGCGAGCCGCTCATGATAACGGACAAGTTAGAGCTGGGGTGAATGTCTTTACTGGCGGGGTGATGGATGCCTGGGTAGAGGGCGTCATTGAACCGTTGAAGGTGAAGACTTTGGCTTTAAGTAGCGCTGCGGAAGTGGCAGAAATGATCTTGCGCATTGACGATGTCATTATGGGCAAGAAGCAGGAAATGCTCTCTCGGGGCAATCCGGGAATGGAGATGTAGTTTGTACCCAAAACATTTTTAACTTCTCCCTTTCTTCTTTTTGTATGAACCTTACCACTTTACTTTCTGTGCTGCATTTAATCCTGCTGCCTTTTCTACTCTATTTTGTAGTGGTTGGAGGGCATTTCTTTATCTTGTTAGCAATGGCTATTCTCTTATTTTCAGTGCTTACAAATATTGTAGGAAAATTAATGGGAAGAAAAAAGGTAAGTTCTTCTTTTCTCCATCCATTTTCAGATAAGATCGTGGTTTTGTCCTTATTATTTGTTTTCGCGCTACAGGGATTATTCTCTGGATTAATATTCAGCTTTTTTTTGCTACGCGATATTATCATCAGCATCATCAGGATCATTGCTTCCAGAGATGATGCTGTAATCCGTGGTGAATTGTATGGTAAATTTATTACAGTGCTGCAGTTTGTGCTAGTTTTCCTAATTTTAGCGAAGAGCATATTTGTTCCTTTAGAGAAGCCATTTTATTTGGTAAGTTCTATTTTTACCTGGCTAATTTTAGTGTTAGGGGTTGTCTCTATTTTTCATTACACCTATGTATATCTGAAAGGATTGCGAACACGGAATGAGTTAGGGAAAACTGTGGAAAAAGAACCGATGATCATCCTTGCTAACAAAAAGTCAAGCGGTTATCGAGATAGGTATAGGCGTTATTTGTTAGGAGTTTTTACCAAAAGACGTAATGCTCCAATATATTATCTATCTGAAAAAAATCTTTTCTCTGGAGTAGAGAAGAATCTACGAAATATCAAGAATGTTATCATTGCTGGCGGTGATGGAACATTTGAAGCGGCATTGAATTATAAGCAATTGCAAAATAAAAGTATAGGATTTTTTCCGTTAGGAGCAGGGAATGCTTTTTATTCTTATTTTTACAAGGGCAAAAGATTTGAATATCTAAGGTCTAGATTTAGATTTCGAGAGATTTTTTTAGATGTATTGCGATTGGAATGGGAGGGCGGCAAAAGAGACACTTTATTTTTGAGCCTGGGTGTAGACGGCGAAGTTGTTCATGCTATTTCACATAAAAAAAGACATTCCTTTCCAGACTACTTCTCTGCTGGAGCGAAGGTTGCTTTTGGTAAGAATCTTCAATATGCAATCGATTGTACTGTTGACGGTAAAAAATATCATTGGAAGAATTGCATCAATCTTATTCTTGGAAAAGTTCCTTATATCGGTTTTGGGATGAGGTCATTGTTAGGAACTATTCAAGAGGATGATGGCCAGGTATTAGGTATGGCCTGCGTGAATACGCATTCGCCTTTTTTTAACAAAGCCCTGAGATTATGGGCGATTTTTTTGTCTCAGATGGGTTTAGCTAAAGCACCATTGGTCATCCTCAAAGGGAAAGAATTTCTGATAGAAAGCAAAAAGCCATTTCCTTTGCAGGCAGGCGGGGAATTTTTGGGATATACAAAATTGGTTAAAGTGAGCGTAAAAAGGAAGCAGAAAGTATTGATGATTTAATTATACGATATATCCCTCATTTTTAAATAATTCTTTTTCTTACCTATGCTATGCTTCTACGGGCAGCGGTAGAGTATGCGGCAGCAAAAATCTATGCTCCAGTATTTGAAGTTATAGCCCACAAGTATATTTTGCATGGATTAGGCAAAGATAAAGACAGCGAGTGGAGTTTTCATTGGCATGGACATCATAAAACTGTTAGAAAAGATGGTATGCTTGATGAGGATTATTTTGGTCCGATTTTGGCAAATAGTTCAGCACAAAAAGAGATTAAGGCGTTGGCCGGGGTAACACTACTTCATCTTCTCTTATTCCCATTTTTTCCAGTTTTTGCGGTAACTACAGCTGTTCATGCTGGGAAGTATTATTACAAGCATTACAAATGTCATACTGACGTGGAATACGCGTTTGATCACTTGCCTCATCACGTTAAACATCATGTGGTTGATCAGGATGCCAATTGGGGGGTCACTTCTGATTTAGTAGATAGAATAATTGGCACTGCTACCGAGGTAGACGATGAAGAATGGGCGAGATTGAGGGAATTTTATACTAAAAGGGCTGAACGGGCTCGGCCAAGAATTGAAGCGGCCGCAGCTGAGCGAAAAGAGGCGTATCAACAAAAATTGAAAGATTCTTTAGAAAACATTACTGAGAAATTATACTCTTTCTTGCCTGAAGCATTGAAATCTGCTTGACTGGGATAACTTTTTAAAAGAGAAGCTGATTTTAGGTATATTATGGCGGCTGTCGTATAACGGCTATTATTCAGGTCTGTGGCACCTGGGAAGAGGGTTCGATTGCCAGCAATCTAGGCGAGTTGGGCGGACATACACTTGGTGTAGTCCACCGCGAAAACTAGAAACTGGACGAAAGTCCCTCCAGCCGCCCCATTTTTTCTAAGCAGAATATATATAAAACAGTAAATACTTCTCTAATAACATGGAAATGCAAACCGCCAAGGGGGTAAAGGACTTGTCTCCCGAAGAGAAAATCTTGAAGAATAAAGTAGTCAATACTATCACTAAAACGTTTGAATTATATGGGTTTGCACCTTTAGAAACACCTATTCTGGAAAGATATGAAACGCTAGCTGCAAAGTATGGCGCTGGCGCAGAAAGTGATGTGTTGAAAGAAACTTTCAAATTACAAGATCAGGGCGGACGGCAATTAGGATTGCGGTTCGAATTTACCACCTCCTTGGCTAGATTTGTGGCGCAAAATCCGACCTTAAAGATGCCCTTGAAGGTTTACCAAGTCGGCAGTAATTTTCGGGATGGCCCGATTAAATTAGGTCGAGAAAGAGAATTCTGGCAATGTGATGCAGATACTATCGGCGCTTCTTCGATGTTAGCGGAAGCAGAGCAGATTGGCATGCTTTGTGAAGTATTTAGGCAATTAGATTTTAAATTTTTCATCAAGGTAAATAATAGAAAGATATTGAATGGTATTTTGAAGCAATCTGGAATTACTGAAGTAAGGGAAGCATTGATCGCTATCGATAAATTGGATAAGATTGGAAAAGCTGGCGTTTCTGATGAGTTAAAACAGCGTGGTTATAGTAAAGCACAGATTGACAAAGTATTTTCTTTCTTAACTAAAGGAGTAACTCCTGCTTCTTTGAAGAAAAAAATAACGGATGAAGAAGGGAAACAAGGTATTGCTGAATTAGAAGAATTATTTGGTTATTTGAAATCTTTAGGCGCAAAGGAAGCGGAATTTGATCTTTCTTTGATCAGAGGGCAGGCATATTATACTGGAACTGTTCTCGAGGCTTATCTAAAGAATAGCGCTATTACTTCTTCTATCGCTTCTGGAGGAAGGTATGATCAGATGATCGGCAGCTTTATGGGCGGTGGCAGGGAAATTGCTGCAGTGGGCGTTTCTTTTGGCATAACCCCGATCATGGAGCAGATGAAAGCTAAGAATAAGCTGGAAGAAAAAACTCCCGCAAAGGTTTTGGTTATTCCTATCAATGTTACTGATGAAGCGTTGAAGATTGCGCAAGAATTGAGGAAGAATGGAATTTCCACTGATTTTGCTCTGGGCAAGAAAGGCGTAAGCAAGAATTTGGAATACGCGAATGCTTTAGCTATTCCTTATGTAGCGATTATCGGTGAAGAAGAATTGAAGAAGAAGAAAGTTCTTCTCAAAGAGATGAGTTCCGGGACCGAGCAGATGTTGTCAGTGAAGGATTTGGTTAAGAAGCTGCAGTGATATGGATAGGAAAAGATTCTTGAAAATTATTGGACTTATTGCGGTTTTAGTATTGGTTGCAAATATGATTTTGTTTGCGTTGAGAATCATTAATGGATTGGTGTTCTGGGCAGTTATTATTGTCGGTGCAGTGTTTGCGTTTAAAGTGCTGCCGAAGATGAAAAAGTAAATTTTCTACAGGCTACCACTCATCCATTTCAGTTCTGGTATAGACAATCGGCTTATCTTTGACGATCATAGAATGTTCAAACTGGGTCACCATTCCGCCTGAGACTTCTACTAAAGGTGGATAAGATCGGACAATGCCAAGCTGCTGCAACTCCCGCATGCCTAAAGCTGCTGGACCTTTGCCGAATTGTCTTGTCAACCATCTAGTTGTAAATGGTAAGCCTTGTTGTGATTTAACATACTCAAGAATTTTCTTAGCATGGGGGGAACGGACTCCTTTTTCTTTACCGACCATAAAAATAGTTGCCGGTCCTTTCTCTTTGATCAATCCTTGTCCGTTAGTCACGAAAGGTTCGATGGCGATCTGCCAACTTTCTTTCAATTCGGTTTTATCTTTGTTATTAAAACTTGGAATGGTAATTCCGCTATGTACTTTGTAGCGCTCAATGTTGTGTCCGGAAAGATTCTTCACCGTGGTAAATCCTAATGCTTCTGCTTCAGAATACTGGGCTTCTCCCAGCTGCCAGAGCGGTGTGCCAGGGCGAACTAATTTGATTGCTGATTTCAGAGCATTTTGCGCTGCCTTGACCATCTCTTTGTGTTCGTTTGATGACCCAACGATAACCGTCATGGCATTATCTGCAAGGTAACCGTCAATATGTACACCCATATCAACTTTGATAACATCTCCCTCTTTGGAGACAGCAGTATCATCTTCGGTAGGGCAGAAGTGAGCAGCAGTATCATTCACGGCCATCTGCGCCCAGGCGATCTGTCCGCCTAAATCTTTGATGCGCTTTTCACAATAATCCATCACTTGTAAAAATGAGGTTCCTGGTTTGGAGAGTTTTTTTGCTCCTTCATGTTTTACTTGTGAAGCGATCTTTCCAGCTTTGAGAAGAATCTTTTGCACTTCTGGATCCATGCTCTGTTATGAGTAGAGAATTATATAAATGTTGTTGTGATATAATTCTGTTGAGATTCACTTCTTCACTCTAGAAATACTTTTAAAGAGATGTTTTCTCACTTTGAGCTATGGAAAGAACAGACCTTGGTAACTACACTGCAACTTGCTTAATGCAGCAGAGAAATATAATAGAAGCCTGTCGGGAGACAGCTGAACGCCTTTCTTTGATTGTCACAGAAAATGGTGAGAATTTCCAGCAAACCGGAAAAATTGAACTTCCTACCTCGCCGGTATTTACGCCGATCTATTTTTTCGGCGATCATGGCGCTGATAGACCTTCTCTAAGGGGATTGGTGAATATTAAAGTAGCTACTAGCGATGTTGATGCTAGCGTGTATGACCGGGTAAGCGAATTCAGAATAATCACGGCTGAGAGAGCTCCCAATAAATTATCTCAGCGGCTTGTAGAACGATATAGAAGCCGATTAGGCGAACTAGAACCTTCTGTGATGAGTATGGACGAGTTCTTTTTAGGGGTTTATCCTCGCTATTTTTAACCTCACTATTTTTACTTTCTTTAACTTCTTTAGTTGCGTAACGCTTAAATAACGGAAGTATTATTTTGCTGAAAATTACTAACAATTAAAAACTGATTCTTGTTTTTGTTGTTTTATATAGAGGTTGAAATTATGCCAGCAAAGGAAGTAAGTGTAAAGAAAGGAAACAAGGTTAAAGTTGATTACAAAGGTACATTTGATGACGGAACAGTTTTCGATGCCTCAGAAAAACATGGGCAACCTTTGGAATTTGAAGTAGGCTCTGGCCAAGTGATCAAAGGTTTTGATGAAGCAGTGATGGGGATGAAGAAGGGAGAGGAGAAAAATATAACCCTTCCTCCTGTAGAAGCATACGGTGAAGTGAAGGCTGAACTGCGTAAGAAAGTGCCACGCCAACAATTGCCGCAAGACCAAGAGCCTAAAGTAGGGATGATCTTATCAGTAGGTTTGCCAAACGGAATG
>JACPIL010000001.1 GCA_016188105.1 Candidatus Woesearchaeota archaeon
GCTTCCACCCAGACTGCGCAGTCATAACTCTTGTGCACTTTCTGATCGTCAGTTAAGAATAGTAAGATATCTTTGTTATCGACCATGCAGAATCTTGCCGGGCAATTCTTACTGGTTTTCACGGTCGCGAATTGGGAAATTGTTTTCACCAGTTCTTTATCTGAATTTTGAGGGACCATCACTTGCACATTCACGCCGGATTTTGCTGCTTTTCGCAGATGATTAGACAAAAGATCGTGCTTGCGTTCCAAACCAGAAGCAGAAGTCATTAAAGTAATATTTTTTTTGGCATTCTTAATCATAAACATAAGATGTTCGTATACTTTTTCCCGGCCTCGGAAGGCACCGGATTTATCAGTCGGGTCGACTAAAGTTACCCCTTCAGTATGAAGGACATTTAATTGTTCTAAAATGTCAGAATCCTTTAATTGTGATAACATTTTGCTGCGCTGTTCAGCATCTTCGGAAATTTTTTTCTTAACTCTTTCAATAACTTCTGAAGGTGAAACCGCTAGATATTTGATCGGCTTTCCTACCTTTACAACAATAAATCCTTTTTTCTCTAAAGATTCAAGAACATCATATGCCCTAGATCTAGGCACATTAGAAATGTCAGATAATTCTCCAGCTGAAGATACTCCTCGGGAAAGCAGGGCGATCCATAATTTTCTCTCATATGAATTAAGTCCAAAATCCTTAAGCTTATCTAAAAATTCCTTTTGAACAATCATTATATAATTTGCCCCCTTGGCTTACGCCCGTATAAACACCTAGAACCACCGATATATAGCCAGAATACCCCTGCTTTATAAAACTTTTGGATTTGAGTACTATTTAGTAGTTATAAATTCTTGTGGAATCTGAGAAGGATTTAATCATCCACGGTAAAAAGCCGGCTATCTTTTACCTTAAATAACCCGATTCTTGCGCCTGCATCCAGCCAACCATGTGCGTAATTGAGGGCAGCGAAAGCCAAGACGGCATCTTGTTTCTTATCAAGAAAATAATGGGCATCAGCAAGGTATCGAGAAGCCATATCCAGAAAATCTTCCGCCTGCGCTTTTCTGGTCGCATCGAGAGCTTTTTTAGCTTTCTCGAGCGCTTCTGTGGTGATAGAAAAATATTTTTGCAGTTTTTCTGAAGTAATAGTGGAATTCATAAAGAAAATAAGTTTTTAATTTGCTTTGGCCTTTGGCCGCTTTACAGTGATAGGAAGAATTCCTTCTTCATATTCCCGCAAGGCAATTTCAATAGGGTCAAAATGTAACTTCTTTAATTCTTCCTGAGACAACTTTACTAAAAATGGAGCTCCCATGGAAAGTTGCAAGGCCCGTGATCCGATCATACGAGCTTTTTCATATTTAGTGTAGATAAGTTGTTCTTCCTGATCCATTGTTTTTTCGCGTGCCATTTTTTATTTTTTTAATTTGTTAACTGTTCAAACTATGCTTTTAAGGCTTTATTTAGCTCCTTCCTTAAAAAACTTGCTTTTTCTAAAGCCAGATCGACCATCTTTCCAATTTCTGTAATACTTAAAGGAACTTCTCCGCCTTTCTGCAAAGCAGAGATGGTTCCCTTTGCATCAGAGCCGACTGTCAAGCGAGCTTCGTATGCTTTTTCTTCTTCATTAGTTGGATCAACTAATAATACACCATTGACTTTGTAAATAGTTATTGGCAATGGTTCTTTTGTTAGTGGTAAAGACTTATCAGTTTTTTGCTTGTAATCGATGGCTCCAGTTTCTGGATCTACTACTGGGAATCGCGCTGTTTTAAGTGCGGCAAGAGCAGCCATACCTGCTACATCTAAAAGATTTCCGCCATCGTTAAGACTGATGATATCAACAATCACGAACCATGCTTTTTCTCCCGGAACAAGGCAGAGTTTTTTCAGGTCGATTGCCTTTGCTTCTCGAATACCTCGATCAACTACTCGAGCCAATTCTACTGCTTTTATGCTAGGTGGACCAGATTCAAATTCTGGGCTAGCAATTGGAGATAGTTCCGCATTCACCATAATGCCTCCTTCGTCAGGAGTATCATTGTACGGTTTTTCCAGGGAAAGCTTGACTCCCGCCATAACCACTGTTTCTCCGATCTGAACACGAGCTGAACCTTCAGCGGTCCAGGAGATGTTGGTTTCAACCAGGATCGGCTGACGGAATTCGGTTAATGCTCTGTTGTCAAGCCGTTTATTTTCTTTTGCTAATTCTGCGATTGTTTCTTTATTGACTATCATTTTAATTTTCCTCGTTATTGAGAGCGTATTTTTCTTTTAACGCTTTTACTTGTAATTGGTAGACCTTTTCTGTGGCTACTTTCGCTAATTCTAAAGCCTTAAGAAGATCTTCTTTGGAAATCTCTCCATCCATCTGAAGAAGAGAAATTTCTTTGCTATTGTGCAGCATCGCTACTGGGATATCTGACACGATGGCTGGATATGATTCTTCATTGTAATTTAAATCTGCTACCACCATCCCGTCTACTTGTCCTACAGCGACAGAACTTACCATGTCTTTCATGGGAATTCCAGCATCTGCTAAAGCCATACAAGCAGCAGAAATAGCTGCGCATCTTGTTCCAGCATCAGTCTGTGGAAGTTCCACATAGATGTCTACTACGGAATTAGGAAATGCGGATAAGTCAATCACTGGGGCAAGCGCTTGTTCCATGACCATGGAAATTTCTTGCGCGCGTCTGCTTCTTCCCGGTTTGATTCTCTCTCCTGATCCAGAGAATGGCATCATAGTGTAATGGCATCGTAGGATACCATGCCTAGGATTAGCCATGAATCGAGGAACGACTTCTCTTGGACCATAAACTCCAGCGATTGCCCAGGTTTTTCCGATCTTGAAAGAAGCTGAGCCATTGGCATTTTTAACTACGCCTGCTTTTGCTTCCATAGGACGAAGCTCTTCGATCTTACGTCCATCTACTCGTTTAGTGTATGTCATTATGCACTCTCTCCTAGAAATCTTTCCATTTTTTCGGTCAGTCCTTCCAGGTGGGCTTTTGCCTCAATAAGCTTGATGGCTTTCTCTGCTTTTAGTTCGCCTTCAGACGTTCCTTTTATCCAGATAAGTCCGTTTTGGCCGACAGTAATATCGCAGCCGGTTTTATCTTTAATGAGGGTGATCATGCTTCCCTGCCTTCCGATCACGCGGGGAACTTTTTGGCTGTTGATGCTAATTATTCTTCCGCCGCTGATTCTTCGTAAACCCGGCTCTTTCATAGTTAAATCAATCAAATTTTGTGAGGTGACATTGACAATTTTCACTACCGCATAATCGCCGATAGATAAAATTTGGCTTAAATCCTCCTCTTTCTTCACGAATCTGGTGGTAGCATCTCGCACATTAAGCATCGCTGAATAAGCGGTAGCAGTTTCAAAGCGCCAGCCGCTTATAGTTATGTCAATTACTCTGGCAATTATCTTATCCTCTGTTTTAGGCAGATAAGGTCCAGATAAAGGAGTAATCTTAATCACTCTTCCAGAAACTGAAACTAACCCTAAAACTTTAGAATAAATCTGATCTTTTTCTCTATAGGTATTGTCGCCTGGTAAAAAATCCATCCCCTGGGCAAGAGCCTCTCCGGGAACAACTACATTTCGTTCTTGTACTAATAATTCACTCATTTTTTGTTCTTATTCGTGCTGGTATGATAAGCGTGGGCACGAATCCTCCGTTTCTTTTATTCACGCAAGGGCTTTTATTTGAGCTTTATTTAAAAGGTTTTTGGTCCTATTTAAAGAAAAGTTTAGAGATTTAGAAATTAAATAAAGAAAAGTTAAAGAATCGTGTCTACTTCAAATACTTCTTCAATTCGTCATTGCTGAGCTTGACAAAGCGCTTGTCTTTAACATCTATGTAGGCTGCATCTACACGATCAACATTAAAACTTTCTTTGAGGAAATCTTTCAATAAGCCCAGTCCTAAACGAAGCCCTTCATCGACAGTTAGAGAAGATTTGTAGCGCTTTTGCAAGGCTGCTTCGATCTCTTCTTCTCCTTCACCGATAACTACTGCTTTGTATTGGAAGTAAAGGCCATATGGCTCGGTTAAGAATAATTTAGCTTCTCCATCTTCTTCCACCCCGCCTACGATTAAGGAAACGCCGAAAGGCCGTAATCCTGCAGATTGAGTGCAGACTTGTTTTAGGTCGCAAACTTCCTTCACGATGGAAAGAATATCGATCTTACTGTCGTAAGTAACTGAATGCTGCTGAGCCCGCAATTGTGCCCTATCAACCAAAACTCTGGCATCAGAAATAATTCCTGCAGCAGTAACGCCGATATGATCATCCACCACAAACATCTTTTCAATAGCTTCAGGGACTAAAAGTTTGGAAGTGATTCTCTTATCGACCACAAAGACTACGCCGTCTTTACAAGCAATACCCATGGCAGTTGATCCTTGCTTTACGGTTTTTTTTGCATATTCTACCTTTAACAGCCTGCCATCAGGAGAAAACATAGTAATAGAACGATCATAACCCATCTTGTCAACCATTTGTTGTTGTTTATTTTGCATGTTTTACACCTCAATAATTAATCATATTTATCGGATCATCATAGATTGGAGCTGATCTTTTTAAGTGTACCGGAAGTTATCACTGACCTAATAAGTACGGGAGTATTTTTAATCTTTTTGTTTAGGATTACTGCGCTTTTGAGTTCATCTACGAAAGTGTGATTCACTTTAACCACAAAACGCTGTTTCTGTGCATTCCACTTTTCTTTAATAAAAAGGCTTCCGGCCTTGGCTACTCCAAGCTCGCCTAGAAAGCGTAATAGGGAAGATTCTATCGCTTCCTGAACCTCTGCCAGCGAAAATGATTTTTCAGCAGTAATTTCAAACAAGACGTAACGTTTTTTTTGCCTTAAGGAGGGAAGTAATTTCATTTGTTGTTGACTACCTCAATTTTACCGAATTTACCGGCAGAGATCTGTTTCTGCTCTTTAAATTCCGAACACCAGCCATTCTGAAGATGAATGGTATCTCCGACTTTTAGTTTATCGACATCATCATTCCAGAGCGTAAGAGTTACGCTGCCAGTATCGTCTTTTACTTTTGCATTGCAGACTCTTCCGCTTTTGCCGAATTTTTCAAATGTTCTTGGTTCTTCTTTTTCTAGTACTTCCAATACCAGATCAACTTTTCCCTGGTTTACTTGCAAATCTTTTATTTTCATGTTATTTCCCCCTCTCCAATCGATCGCGAAGCTGCACGATTTTTGAATAATATTCGTGCTGGATATTTCTGGGTAATTTTTCATATACTTTATAGATTTGAAGGTAGATCTTTTTTTGCTCCTGAATGCTTCCACGATCAACCTCTTGAAATAAGCGGCTGATTTCTTTTTCGTTTTGCAAATGATCTTCAATCCGTTCCCGAAGAGAATTTACCCTTGAATAGAAATTTTGTTTCTTCTTTTCTCCAAGTTTAAGGTAGAGACCATAAATTTGCAGATATTGCTGCTTAACTTTATCGGCAGGCTCAGTGTCGATGGAGGGAGCGATTTTTTTAAGAGCGCGCCGTAGTTTGTTCTCAGCAGAAAATTCCCAAAGGACGAATAGCGAAACAATGACGGCAGTTGCGGCTAAAATAGCGATAATCGTTATCCGTAAGGAAGATCCTTCAAGTGAGTTAGGATCGGCAAGGAGAAAAATACTTCCGGCAATAGTAAGAGCTAGCAGGATTAGTAAAATGAAAGGTGCCGCTGAACCTTGAGTAGAGAGTTTCATATTTTCATAAGCGATTTGCTTGAAATATACTTAAAGAGAATATAAAGTTTACTTTATTTTCGAGGGAAATAGATTTTCTATCGCCATAATTCTTTTAAGAATCAAAACTGATACAGGAGCCATGTATAATCCTAACTCATCTCAGAGGAAGCGTATCATTACTATTTCTGGCACTCCGTGTTCGGGCAAATCAACAGTAAATGATATTTTAGCACAGGAGCTAGGATATCAAACCCACTCCCTAGGATCATGGGTTAAAAAGATGGCTTTGGAACAGGGGAAGACTCCGGAAAAATTTTACAAAGAGAATAAAATAGAAGTAGATGGCCAGATAGTTGGCCTAGACCAGTATCTTGATTCTTGGCAGCAGCAGTTGGGCGAACGACAAGAAAGATTTATTCTTGATTCGCGGTTAGGATTTTACTTTGTTCCGCAATCTTTCAGGGTTTTTCTGTCCTGTGATCCGGAGGTAGCAGCAGATCGAGTCCACCAAAAAAGGCAAGCTAATCCCAACTACGCCACACTAGAACAAACTTTACAAACACTGCGAGAACGAGAAGCTTTCGAAAAAGAAAATTATGCTGAAAAATATGGCATCCCTGATTTTCGATTGCCCTTCCATTACGACTTGCCTGTCGATACTACGACTAAAACACCAGAAGAAGTTGCAGGGCAAATTGTACAACACTATCGGATATATGCGCGAGTAACCAGAGAGATAGAAATAGCCTGCTGGGCTCAAAAGATGATAGTTGCCAAGAGTTTTCCGTATAAGAGCGGCCCAATAACTGGAGGTAGATCGCTTTATGAAGCCATGAAAGAGCATGGAGTCAGAAAGAAGGAAGATTTACCAAAAGAAGTTTTTGAGAGAATACGACAAGAAAATGTCCAACGAAGCGAAATCTTAGAAAAAGATTGGTGCTTCCGACAGGAAGGTCCAGCCCTTCTCCCTGGAAAACTTGGATCAGCCGATGTGTGGTCTCAGCGAGATTACGTAGACTTATCAAAAGAAGTGATGCGATTGAAAGCTACCGAATTTATCTTTGAAGATGGCTGGGAATATTCAAATGGGAGTGTAGAAGAATTTCTCCTGGCATTGAAGCTAAAGCGGCCGATGTTTGATCAGCAAGGAAATTTATTAGAAAAAGAAAGAGGGATTGGTTTGTTAGAAGCAGCCGTTACCTGGATACATCAACCACCAGAAGCGGATTGTCCTAAACTAGATTTCTTGTTAGAGCAATTGAAGAGAATGATCTAACTGACAACTTTTCCGAGCGTCTCCAAATTTTCTCCAGTATAGATCTTTTCCAAGGTTTTTATCAATTCGCTGATCTTAACCCGGATCTGTTTGGTTGTTTTTCTGCTTCGGAGAGTTACAGTATTGTCTTCTAAGGTTTGAAAATCAACCGTGCAGCAAACTGAAGTTCCAATTTCATCAGCCCGCGCATAACGTCTGCCTACCGAAGCAGCTTCGTCATAGAAACAGGAAAAATGTTTTTTTACTAGAGAGGATATTTCTTCTGCTTTTATAGTTACTTCCGGTTTATTTTTGACTAAAGGAAAAACTGCACAGAAAAATGGCGTAACATTCGCGGAAAGATGAAGAACAATATTTCCCCTTTCTTTATCATCGTCATAACCCAGATCGAGTAAGGAATAAACGTTCCTATCAACCCCGAAGGAGAGCTCTAAAACATGGGGGATGAATTTGCTGCCTGATTCTTCATCGAATATTTCCATTTTTTCTTTAGAGATTTTTTCATGTCCTTGAAGGTCGTGATTGGTTCGATAATGTAATCCCCCTGCTTCAGTAAATCCGAATTCTTGTAATTCAATTTCGATGTCAAAGTGAAATTTATTGTAGAACGCTCGTTCCTTTTCATCTAATTCGTAGAAGCGTAGTTTTTCTGCGGGTATTTTTAAGAAATCAAAGTAAAACTGCTGGATCTTTACTAAATGATAAACATAAAATTGCGGCAATCCTTTTGAGACTAATTCTTCTGCACTTCGTTCCTTTACTTGATCTTTGATTCGATCTTCCACTAATAATGTTCTTAATCGATAATCCTTGACCATTTCAAAATGTGGATGCTGATTCAGCTTTGCCGGGTTGAAAAAAATCTGTAATTCTGCCTGGGTAAATTCCCTTTGGCGAAGCACAAAGTTCCGCGGAGAAATTTCGTTGCGATATGCTTTTCCGACAACTGCTAAACCAAGCGGGAGTTTTTTCCGCTGCAGTTCATATTGCAGTTTGAAATTAACAAAAGGCGTCTGTGCGGTTTCTGGACGCAAGTAAGCGCGATTTCCTTTTCCGGTTCCTAAATTAACAGGAAACATCATATTCATGACGGTGACTGGTCTTAATTTAGATTGGCATTTTGGACAGACTAAATTGTGTTTTTCAATAAGTTTGGTTAATTGTTCTGGAGAAAGGCCCTCATGACGATTTTTAGTTTTTGCCTGGATGAAATGATCGGCCCGTTCAGAGAAATCACACTTGGAACAATCTACAATAGGATCAATAAAGTTTTCTAAATGTCCGGAAGCTTTGAAAACATTTTCGTGCATGATATTTGCGCCTTCGATCTCAAAGAAGTTGTCATGCAAGCTTAAGAAATATTTTCTCCAGACGTTTTCAAAATTGTGCTTCAGCTTTGTTCCGAGATGCCCATAATCATACAAGCCGGCAATTCCTCCATAAATTTCGGAAGAGGCATACATGAAGCCTTTCTTCTTGCAGAAAGTTGCGATATCTTGCGCTGAATGAGCCATGAATGATTATTATAAGAAGGAATTATTAAAGGTTTTGTTTCCCTGTTTGCTGTTAGTTCTCAATGTTTGAGGAGAGCACTAAATTTTCATCTTCCTTTCAGCCAGGCCACTTCTTCATCGTTCAATTCCAGTTCCTGGGCAATAGATAATCCTGCATCCTTCCCTCCTTTCTGAAACACAACCTGTAGATAAGGAATCTGTTGTTCTGCTACTGAGGTAGAAGTATGAGTTCTTGCCGCTAATTTCTGAGCGATTTCTTTTTTCTTGGCATTTTTCATCTTGGCCTGCCACAATCTTAAAAAACGCATGGTCTGACGGTATGGAATGAATTGAGGATTTTTTTCCTCTTTGGCAGAAGAAATCCCCGCGGTGAGAAGATCGTTGATGTAAGCCAAGAAACGCCAGTGCTGTCTATTCATAATTCTTCCCTGAAACACATCCGCGCGGGCAAGATGTTCGTATCCCTTGGCTAAGGCTCTTGCAGATAAGTATTCCTTAGGCATATTCTCATCGATCCAATGGATGGTATCGCGAGGTTCAAGATCGACATTTTCTAAAGCAGGAAGAGCAGTATCTACCGAAGAAGATTTGAAGATGATCATCAATGCATTGAGGATTGTTTCCGTTCGCTTACGGTCGGAAAGATTGGATACATCAGCAAAGGAAAGATTTTTTGTTTTGGAGCTGCCTTGAAGATCAATCAATGCAGCGCGCATATCTCCATCAACTTGTCTAGCTAAGGAATTTATTGCTTTTTCATCAAATTTTATCTCCTCCTGCTCACAGACCCACTGCAAGCAATGTGAAACTGTTTTGTACTGCAGTTTGTGATAAGGAATTACCTGAGAAGATTTCGCTAGAGCTTTGAATTTGCTATCTTCGATATCATTAGCCGTCAGTATCACTGGAAAAGAAGATTTTTCGATAGCTTTGATTAAAGCAGGAATACATCCCCGGTCAGCAACTCCTGAAATATTATCGACTTCGTCTATCAATACTATTTTTGGCGTAAAGAAGAGAGATTGCTGTCCAAGAGCAGAGTTAAGAAATTGGGTGATGTTCTCTGCATTGCGTAAATCAGATGAATTTAATTCTACCACATCATACTTTAGCTCTTTTGCGATCGCATAGACGGAAGAGGTCTTCCCGCAGCCGATAGGCCCGAGAAGAAGCGCTGCTTTGTGCTGCTGCTGCCGGTATTGAGTTATAAAATTACGCAATTGCGATACTGCTAATTGCTGGCCAAAGACTTGATCTGCGTTCTTAGGTGCATATTTGATGGTAAAAAGAGCCATGGATTGCGGGAGACGCAGTAGGTTTTAAGATTTGCGGCGGAGATTTATTTCCCCCCTGAAAAATACAGCCTCGGCTTGGATCCAGGAGAACTGTCTGGCGCTTTTTCTGGCAGCAGATAGGGATCTGGATCGGTTAAGGAACGTTCATAGTTTGCCTTAAGATAGGGTTCATATTTAGAAAAGATATCCATACAAATGTCTGTTCTTCTTTCTTCATTTGATCCTATCA
>JACPIL010000030.1 GCA_016188105.1 Candidatus Woesearchaeota archaeon
GGGAAGGCTGGTTTTACAATTTTTCCCCATTTTTTTAGTTCTTTATTGTCAGCCTCATCTTTTCCAGCAGGGACTTCTTTGTCCAGAATATTACCTATTTTTTTCAGATTCTCATTACGCTGATGTAAAAGGCTATCAGCATTATATTCACGCTCTTTAATCTCCTCAACCACATCTCGCATTTCCTTTATTTTTTTAGCGGCTTCTTTTTCCTTTTTATCCTTTTTGGCTTGATTAATTTCCTGGGAGACAATATTACGTTTATGTTTTAATTCTTCAACTTTTTTGAGCTCTGTCTTCCAAGCTTCATCTAATCTAAGAACTTGATCAACAATCTCTGGATTTCTACCGCGTTTTTTTTCAGAAGCCTTTACCAGAGCAGGATTTTCACGGACTAGTTTGATGTCAAGCATAAAATTGCCATTATTATTTAGCGTATATAAATATTACTAAATCAAAACTAACTTGAAAACCAGGTTAAAGACTTTTTCTTAAAAAACTTAAAAACCAAAGATATATAAAGCCAAAAACCCCTTCTCCAGCAAAAAGAGGACGATGAAAAAGATATCGTTATTACTAGTAGTATTTGTTATCCTAGTTAGTGTTTCTTCTTTGGCTGATATAGATACTGGTTATCCATGTTCTTTAGATTGTGAAGCTCTTGCTGATAACGGTGATTCTTATTATTGTAATTTTGAAACAGGAACATGTTTTCAAACCGTGGAGACCGCTCCCGTAAATGAATCGCTGCCGGCAGGGCCAGTAGTTGCTGTTTCTCCTAGCAGCATGACGACTGAAGAGAAAGTTGCGTTATTGGAAGAAAATTTGGCTTTGCTACAGACTAGCCTATTGGAACTGTCTAGTAGTTCTGCTTTAACCAATCAAGACATTGCTACTATAAAAAATCAATTGGTCTCGTTAGAAGGAGATCTTGCTACTCTAAAAGGTTCTATTGATCAGCAGATTAGCCAAGGTAATACTGTGGCCACCGGTCTAGCCGGCTTGCAACAAGGTGTAGAGAAAACACAGGAGACTCTTACCGTAGTACAAGATACGCTCAGCAAACGACAGGCTCTGAATCGCTTTATCACCATTACAGTTTTAGTTCTTTTAATTGGCGGAGTAGCCGGAGGAATTTTTTATTATGTTAATCGAAAACAAAGAAAAATCAGTCCAGAAATTGGGCAGTATATTACCAGCCATATCAGACAAGGAAAGAAGTTTCCGCAGATAAAGCAGCAGCTCTTAAGTGCGGGATGGGATGAGCAAGACATTGATTGGGCATATAAAGAGACGACCAAGCAAAATTACCAGCGATATAAAGGAACTACTGGACCAAGAAAGGAAATTCAAAATGCAGAAAAAACTGAAAGAGAGCCCACGCCCGGTTTCGGATATGATCCAAAAAAAATGATTAGTATAGCCGTGGTGAGCATCTTGTTGATTGTAGGAATTTTATTTGTATTGCGGGGGGTCACAACCGGGAAAGCGATACAGTTCCAAAAATTAGTGGGCGGAGAAGAAGGCGGGACATCCGGTGAAGTAACTTACGCAGTAGAATGTACACCGCCCCATATCGTAAATCCAAGCGGTGATGCCTGCTGTTTAGATGTTGATAATTCCGGTGTTTGTGATGTTGCAGAGGCACGGCAAGGGCAGGTAACAGGCGGAGCATGTCAGGATAACAACCAATGTCCACGTGGCGAATTTTGTGTTGATGGTAATTGTAAAACATTAGCTTCGTTGTATAGCGGAGCAGGAGATTGCACTAAGCTGTGTAGTTATTATGCAGTCAAAATGCTAACTAGTGATGGGGAAACCTACAGCATCAAACCAAATCGAGGAAGTTATACTGCCGCTGGCGCGTTAGAGTGGAAATTATTGGAAATGCCTCAGCATTGTAAAGGTGAAACACCGATAGTGCCAGTTAATATTATTTTGAAAAGACCAGGAGAGATAGTAAGCGAAGAAGTTATTACTTTACAACAAGGAGAGAAAAGCGAAGTATTGGCTCATCCTGATCTACCACAGGTAGCATTTACCTTGACTGCAGATACGGTATTTGAGACTTGTCCGAAGTAAGATGAATAATAAGGAATTAGGCAATGGTTTATTGAGAATTAAAAGCCAGCTTAGTGATTATTTAATTCCAAATGACAAGAAAGTCTATCAAAAGACTATTGAAGAGCTAGTTAAACCGTTCAAAAAATTAGGAATCAACAAAGTTGTAGCAATTGATATGAAGGGTTTAATGTATGGTCCTGTAATTGCCAACAAGTTAAAAGTTGCTCTCGTTCCGATTCTCAAGGGCGGAAAAATAAAGAATAGGCAAAAAGCTTTAGTGAAGGATTTTATTGATTATTCTGGGAAAAACAAATCGATTGAAATGTTCAAATCATCAATTAAGAAAGGCGATAAAGTTTTATTAGTAGATGATTGGTTTGATTCTGGAAATACTGGCAAGGCAGCAATTACATTAATCGAGGAGTTAGGAGGAAAAGTTAAAGGAATTTCTGTCATATTTAATCAATTAAATCCACGTCAAGAGAAATTTTTTAAGAGATATAACTATCATTATTTAGTTAAATTAAAGCCAAAGAAATAAACTTTGATCATTTCTAAAATTAAAAAATACACAGTTTCAGTTATCGGCCTTGCTTAGGTAGCCCTTAAAAATATGTGTGTCATGATCAAAGGTAGGACAAACATTTTTACGATTTTGTTGAATTCTTTCTCCATCGATAGAAACATACTCTAACACTGAAAAAAGTATTGGCTCTTCATATCTGCACGGAAGAAACTCGATGGTAAGAAGTGTTAATCTCCCTTTCCCAAAATGATCGTTATCGAATTGGAAGCCAAGATAAGGCATTTCCTGTGGCTCAACTCCTAAACTTACTTTTTTAGCCAACTCTCCGAAGTCTATCTCAAGTTTTTGTTCTAAGCCTTCATCAACCTTGAATGGATTTTTACCAGCAGCAAGCAGTTTTCCCCTTTTGTATGATTGCCATGAAGGATCATAAATACTGCTTACAGTCACAACTTGAGCAACAATTCTGTCGTGAGGTATTCCAGGATCAAACCGGTGGTAAAATTTGAGCTTCTCTCTTGCTGATTTCAAACGATCGAGGCCAACATCTGCACGTAATAGCGATTCATAATAAGAAATTTGTTCTTTACCCCATGCTTCTTGGGGAGAAAAAACTGACAAGTAATGATATTTCTTTTTCATTCCTCTGCAAGAGGTTATTTTATATTAAATCCTTTCTGAAATTATTTAAGCCCTTTACCTAAGATTTACTCGTGTGAACTGTTGAAGTTCCACTTGACAGAATTTTGATCAAGCTTTTTGCGTAGCCAAAAAGGTTGTAAGCAAAAAGGGGCCCCAAAGAGGGGGTGAGGGTGGTAGAATTCTAAGGGACCCCTGCTCGCATCGTAATGCGGCAATTTTTGCCTTATTGCTACTAAAACACAATTAATATATAAATATTACTATTTTGTATACTAGTTGTTAAAAAGTAGCTAAAAGGATGGGGAAACTTAATAAATTATAGCAGTTATAGCAGTTATAGATGACAAATACAACTATACAAATCAGCAATGAAACAAAGAAGCTCATCAGTACCTTTGGTTCTAAAGAAGACACCTACGAAACGATTATTAAACGTCTCTACGACCTGGCCGTGAAAGAACAACTACGGGAGTTCTTGCTGTCTTCTGAAAATAGCATACCGATAGAAAAAGCTATTGAAGAAGCTGAAAGATTATGGCCAGAGTAGAAATTGTGGTTAGTTTAAAGAATGAGATTCTTAAAAAGTTTAAACAAGAATCGAAAATCATTTTCAGATTAATGTTTTCTCTCGAAGAAAATCATAGCAAGGGAAAGACTCTTGGAAGTTTAGGTGGAATCTTAATTAAAGAATTAAAATATAAAAATTTCAGATTTTATTTTATTACGGATGGATTCAAATCAAAATATGTTAATGAACAAGACTTAGCCGATCTCTTATTAAAATTTGTGCGAATGTCTGACAAAAATCATCAGCAACAGACCATTGATGAGATTAAGCAGGTATTAAGGACCATTGGGGCTGGCGGGTTTAATAGATAGCTTCAACAGTTTGATAAGTCTTTTAAAGTGCTTCTTAAGCAGAAAATAAATGACCTTATTAGAAAAAAGATTAGGAAATAGTTCTTATGTTTCCGTTACCGCTGCAGGAGTAGATTATTCTCGATTTGATTTCGACCAGTTTAAAGAAAAACTGTACTCTGGTTTTTGGGATTTTCAAGGAGAATTCGGCATCCAGATTGAAGATCAGCAGCAGAGAAAGAGTGAGTTATATGGTGTTTTCAGACCTTTCAGAAGAAGAGCAGCTTTGACTAAACCCCTTCCGGTCGAAGAGTTACATGATGAGAGTGTAACTTTCTCACCAGAATTGCTAAACCAGTTAGGAACATTTTTCAGGGGATTGGCAGCAATAGATCCGCCCACCAGAGAATCTACTACCTATTGGGAAGGTGAGTTCAAAAAAGTTTCAGTTACCAGAATTATGCCAGAAAGACAATGGTGGAAAGGGATGTTCATTGATCTTTATGTGCAAAGCGACAGCGTTATAGATAGATTATCGCTTATGGACGAGCGAAGCAGAAAAGTTCTTTACGAAAGTGATAATTGGCAGAGGTACGAGATTGTTAGACGATATGTTAGGACTGTACAGGAAGAAGCCGGCCATTATCGGAAAGAAAGGAATGAGTTACGAAACCAGGATACCTTAAACTTATTACAAAGACATGCTTCATACTTAAGACCGGCTTTATTTAGAAATAAAGAGGATTACCAATATTTCCTGTTAGGATTTCATCACGCTAATTTTCATATTGAAGATATACATGCAAACGTGCTGAAATATTTTGGAGAACAGCGGAATTTGGAAAGTTATGTTAGTCAATTTAATGCCGCGGCAAGAAAATTAGAGATGTTCGGTTTTCGAAATGGAATTAAGTTAGGGCCGCACCACCAAATATTTGGTAAAGATGTGACCCAGGATGAATTAGATGAGGCATACGATAAAGTTGCAAAAAATGGAAACAAAATGAAAAGTCCTATTACCATTTCTGATGATCTCTGGAGCTTAGGCTTTCTAACATTAAAAAGAAAAAGATGGAGAAGTCTAGAATCTTCAAAAGCATCGTATGCATTGCTGAAAATTAAAGGAAGGAAACCGGTTTTGCAAACAACGTTACCAGGAATTGAGCAGAGTGTAGAATTAGAAGAGCAAGATTTTTCTCCACGAAAAACACCAGAGCTTTTCTTTTAATTCATTGTCCAAAGAATTCCTGCAACATTCCCACATACTCTTTTGTCACCCGCAACCCTTCTCGAGGCAGACAAGCATAGTAATTCTGCCAGGCAAAGCGTTCATCAAGATAAATCACGGCTCCTTTATCAGTCTCGCTTCTGATACATCTTCCTGCGGATTGGATGCATTTAGACATGGCCGGATAAATGTAACCATAATCCCAGCCTTTGCCGAACTTCTCTTCGTAATATTTGACGATTTCTTTGGTATACAGATCAGGTTTTCCTAACGGCAAACCTACTACTACTACCCCGTTCAATAAATCACCGGGAAAGTCTACTCCTTCCGCGAAGTTAGCACCGGAAACTCCTAACAAAATTCCGCCTTGGCTTTTATGGGCCTTAAATTCTGCTAAGAAGGTATTTTTATCTTCTGCAGACATTTCTTTTTTTTCAAAAAATAATTTTTTAGGAGAACGTAGATGGTTTGCAATAGAATCCCGCAACTGGTAGGAAGGAAAAAAGAAGGCTACGTTTCCCGGAATGAGATTTGCCAGTTCAGAACAGATTCCGGCAATTTTCTGAAACATAGCTTCTCCACGCAGATTGTATTTGGTGCTGGTTTCAGGGATGACTAAGCTCAATTTATTCTCCGGCGGAAAGGGTGAACCATACTCTTTCTCTACCGCTCGAGTGATGCCTAAGATATCACGGTACATGAACAGCGGCGTTAAAGTTCCGCTCATGATCACTCCAGTAAAAATTTGCTTGAAAATAGGCTCAGTAATGATGCGTGGATCTAGACACTGATAACTCAAGGTTGTAACCGAACCATAATTGCTTTCTTTTTCTGCAAGAATACGGGCAAATCCTTTATCCTCTCCTTTCCAGGCTTCCAGAAAAGCAGCTATTCCACCGAGATAACTCTTCTTTTGCTTTTTGCGTACTTCTTCCGCGGCTAATTCCAATTGATTGATCAATTCATCATATTCAACTACTGCCTTTACTTTGGAAATAAAATCTTCTTTCGCAACCAGATTTTCGGTAGAGCCAAAATTACTCTCTGACGACTTGCTTAATTCATTTAGAATCCGCACTAATTCCTGCAGCCAAAAAATAACTCCGTTATAGCCAAACTTTTTTGCTTCCAAGACTGCATTCTTGATGGTAATGCTGCTGAGATTGGAGCTAAGCGCATCAACCACCCGAGAGGGAAGATTATGTCCTTCATCTACAATTACGATAACATCGTTCAATTCTAAATCTAGTTTTGTAAAAAAATTCTGCTGAATGTGAGGATTAAAAAGATAGTTATAATCGGCAATGATGACGGTCGCTTTTTTGGCCAGCTCAATAGCAATTTCATAACCGCACATCTTCTGCTCACGAGAAAAGTTCATGATCTGCTGATTATGCATCGGCGGATACTGCTGCAGATCGCTTATTGCTTTTTTTGCTTCTACCGAGAGCTGCTGTTTGCTGCGTACATTGTTGTAGAATTCACATTCTCCTCTGCCGACAATCGTTTTACAGAAATCGTTGAAATCATTCCCAAACAAGCCAGCGATCTCCTGGCTGCACATGGAACGTTTTCCAACTAGATTTATAGTGGTGAAAGAAACTCCTTTCTGTTTTATCTCTCGCAATGTTTCCACAGCTATGGCATGTTGAGTATGTCGGCTGGTAAGAAAGAGCACTCGTTTCTTTTTTTCAATGGCATGGTACAAAGCAACCGATAACGCCGTAGCAGTTTTTCCTAAACCTGTTGGAGCATGTGCTAACAAAATTTTTCCTTCGCCGATAGTTTTATCAAGATCTTTCAGAAACTGATCTTGTTCTATCCGAACTTTCCCGTAAGGGAAAAAATCTATAGCAGAATTCATGTCATACGCAGCTCCCAAAAGATTTATATAATGAATTCTTTTCCAACATAGCTATTGGAATAGATAAATGTTTAAATATAAGATTAAAGCCTGAGTTTTCAGAGGGCAGGTGGATAGTTGGAGGGTGTGAAATTGAATAAGGCAAAGAATAAACCGATATTCGATGTTTTTTTCCGAGAGAAGCCGGCCATGATGCTGGTTGAGTTGAAGAACGCTGATGCCAACGTGTATGCATCGGTGCTTGCAAAGCAGATTGACTGCACTTATTCTCATGTGGTTAAGATTCTACAAGAGATGCAGAAATCTGACTTGATACGATTCAAGAAGGAAGGAAGATTGAAATTATTGGAATTAACCAAGCGCGGGGAAGAAATCGCTTCTAATATTGAAAGTATACGGACTATGTTGTAAGTTTTTTTTTATTTTATTTTGATTAGGTTATTTCTTTGAAAAGAGATTATATAAAAAGAATATAAAAAGAAGACTAAAAGAGAAAATAAAGTAAAAAAATAGAAATCAGATCTATTCCAGATAAATCTTCAATCTATCCATGTCTAACTTCCATTCTGCTGGAAGCCGTTCAGTTCTCTGGTAGTACTTTACCAAGCGCCTGATTTTGGAATTAGTTAACAATAATCCACGTTTAGCAGCCTGATCGTGCTTATTTTTTTCCATATGCCGCTGAATGTAAACCATTTTTTTGATAAGATTGCGCAAGTCTTCAGGCATTTCTTTAGTCAAATCTTTTTCTTTAAGGATGGCTAATACTTTCTTTCCAGCCAAAGCTTTAACACTGCCTATGCCATAAGAATCTCTTAAGATAAGGCCGATTTCAGAACTATTCTTTCCTGCCTTAGCATATTTTACCACTAATTTTTCTATATCTGCTCCCTTATATGGAGCCCAGCTTTGTACTTTCTTAACCGGTTTGGTACTTCCGCTCTTTCCTCGAGCTCGTGAATGCATTTTTGCCATGTTTTTTCAACTCCATACTGATTTTACTTTGCAGGCGGCTCGACGGCCTCATTTCATGAGTCCTACTCGGCACCCCTCTCCAGTATGTACAAGCCGAAACCGATACATCTCTCGAATGGAATTTAATTCGTATGTTTATTTAAAAATCTATTGCTAATTTTAGAAAAAAAGTAGCCCCGAGCGGAATTTCGTCCAACTTTCTATTCGTCGCGGTGGGTTACGAGTAACCCGCCCAACTCGCCTAGATTGCTGGCATTCGAACCGCTGTCAAAGCCTCCAAAGGGTTATAGCTGAGTGTAAACTTAACAGCTCAAGCTCTATCCTAGTCCGCTAGACGACGGGGCTGTAATTACGCTTAAAGCCCCTACTTCCTTTATAAAATTTTCTTCTTCCAAAGCTTACTATTCACCGCAATCTATAAATACCTACAAATATTAATCCTGTCAAAAAGAGGTTAGCATGAAAAAATTAAACATCTCCGTTTTTGTGTTGATGCTGGTACTTCATTCTGTTACTGTTCTTGCACAAACACTGCCAGGAATTTCAGGAGAATTAGAACTGCCGAACAATTTCTTGATCGATGCCTTACAGCCCATTCTGCAAAAAGTAGGCATTTTTATTGGCGGCATTTTTGGGTTGTACGTTATTCTTACGCTGATACAACTTTACAATGAACGGAAGAAAGTAAGATTGCTTAAAGATATCCGCAATGATCTTGATTTGCTGACCAAACATTTTGGAGTTAAACATTCTCATGATAAAAGAGGTATTTTTTCGCGTGTTTTTGATCACTTATGGCCCGATGAATCTAAGAAAGGAAAAAAATGAAGATAACAATTAAGCCGGAAGTTTTTCAAAAACTGCATCCTAAGTTGAAAGTGGTGTTTATTGTCGCCAAGAATATTGACAATAAAACTCGAGTCAAGGAGGCAAATCATCTTCTCAAAGAAGTAGAAAAAATGATCTTGATGACTTTTAATAAGAATACTGTTAAAACACACCATTTAGTTGCTCCCTGGACGGTGGCCCGACAGCAATTTGGTAAGAAGGCAACGCATTACCATACTTCAGTTGAAAGATTATTAAAAAAAGTATTGCAGCATCAAAAAGTAGAGGCAAAGGATACTGTTACGGCAGTGGTCCGCTATTTATCATTGAAGCATATCATTCCTGTCGGAGTAGATGACCAGAAAAAAGTGCAAGGAGATATTACTTTTGATACTAAGAAAGGGGATATTTTTTATCATGACGCAAAAAAAGTTCTGGGCACTAAACTTGATTACTGGAAAAATGCCAAGACTGCTTTAAGACAAAGTTCAGATTCTACGCTGATCCATCTTGAGTTTCTTCCCCCGGTAAGTCCGGCCAAGCAAAAAGAGATTGTTAAGGAAACGACTGAATTAGTTCGGATGTTCTGCGGCGGGCAAGTAAAAATGGTAGAATTGGATAAGAAAAATAATTCTGCTACCATTTAATATACTCGCAAAATATATAAAACAAGTTGCTTTCTAAAAGAAGATGAATTTTAAAGAAGAAATTATTGCTCTGTTAGCAAAAGAAACAAAGCATAATAAGGAAGAACTAGCTAATCTTATTGCCGTCCCTCCTGATCCAAAACTGGGCGATTTTGCTTTTCCTTGTTT
>JACPIL010000031.1 GCA_016188105.1 Candidatus Woesearchaeota archaeon
AAATTCTCGCCATTCATTGGATTTAGCGCAAACGAGAAAAAAGAAGAAGCTAAACTGCCAGAACCACAAGGATCAACTAAGCATGGAACTGACTTGTAATCTTATTTTTTCTTTTTCAATTCTTCTTTAATAGAAGATAATTCTTTCACGTTATCGACAAAAGTCGGAATGACATCCTTGAACACTTTGCCGACTGCTTTCAAGTCTGTGCCTACTGCCTGCATTCTGGAATCATAATCGTCTAACTTGCCAAGGACTGCTTCATGGAGCATTTTAAAGTCATCTTTTAATTTTTCAACATCATGCACTAACTTCATCTGTTTCTCTTCTACTTTATTTTTCCAGTCTACAATCTTCTTTACTTCACCGATCAAATCATCCCAGCGTTCATCGATCATGCTTTCGGTAATCTCTTCAATGCGTTCATAGATGTTACTGACATCTTCTTGATATGCTGGTTGTGCAGAAGGCATAGACATTTCCGGCTGCATATTTGACATTTGTTCAGGCGGGGAAGACATACCATATCCTGAACCTTGCCCGGCATCTGCTTGCGCGATAGCTTCACTTATCTGCTGCTGAGTGTATCCGCGCTGAGAAAGCTCATCAACTACTATATCATCAGTCAATCCTTGCTGCCTGAGCTGGGCTACTTCAGAAACAGGGGAAGCTTTTTTTTTATCAAACAATGCCATCATATCACCAATATACTAGGAAACTCATTTAGTCTTTTTATTCTTTTCTTATTCTTTCTTTAAATTTTCTTGACTGCTGACTTTTCTGCGGCTTGAGTGGCTGACATTTTAGACAGTTCCAGCTTGCTTTCCACTGCTCTCTCTAAATCTCGTTGAGTTACAAAAGTTAGTGGATTCCAAAACTCGACATATTTCTTTAAGGTCATCACTTCCTCTGCTCCAGCGGTCTGTTTTAATTCCTTGATGATCAGCACCATCTTTTGATCCATTTTCTGCTGTTGGTGCCCTAATTCAACCAGGTCATCATTAAGAGTTTTGAAATCCCTATTGAGCTTATTTGCTCTGGTAATGAAATCATTCTTCAGCACATCAACTTCTCGGAGAAGGTTATTGACTTTGCTTTCCAATCCTTTGATCCAGACATATAGTTTTGCATTATCAAATCCTGAGGCTGGAGATAAATCTGGTGCTTTTGCCATTCTCATATTCTAAGAAAGATAATATAATAAAGTTATGTGAGTATTGGAGAGTGGTATTATTCTTTTTCAAAAGCTTCCGATATCACTTCAATATATCTTCTTTGGTCGTTATTAATTCCGTCTAATGTAGATATATTAATTCCATCTGATGTAGATAATAAATAGGGCATTTCAACGATAGATGGCAGATGTTCCAATCCTGCTCTTTTAACAATGTTTGCATACATTTTCTGCCCTAACTTATAATCTAGATTTAGTGGTCCTCCGCTGGTACCGCATCCATAACATACATATCGGTTTTGTTTTGGTTTAAGATAAAAAGAAGGTGTTCTCTCGTTATGGAAAGGACAAAGCCCGCGATAATTTGGGCTGATTGGTCTTTTCTTTATTTTTTCGCCCAAATAAAATAATCCGATATCAACAACTTTTAGTTTTTCGATAAAGGATTCTAAATCTTCCGGAGTATCAAAATGCGGCACCACCAAAAGCGATTTATCCTCAAATTCACTATCTTTTCTTGTGAATAAGTCGAGTTGTTTCATCTCATTTTCAATCAGCCCCATTTATAATAAACTTTCCCCCACAGAAAATATAATAAACCCTTCTCCCATATATCATTCAAAAAGATGGCAGATGCTAAAGCGTGTTTTGAATATGATACCTATCACGAAGGAGAGAATAAAATCCTGAAGATCTTCTGTGAAAGCTGTAATTTCCCGCCATCCATAGAATACAGCGATATCTGTATGGCTAAGCTGATAGATACTCTCTCTCAAGTGACTGGTGTAAACATTATCATACTTTCTCAGCAGCGGGAATATGAATATGATTACGATCAAACTAGTTTGCTCACTGAATTAGCGTTACTTTACAAGCGCGTAAGCCAGGAAGAGCGTTTTATGTACTCGCAGATCGTGGTCGATCCTCTTCATGAGCGTTATATCCGTGGCAGTTACGCCCAATTTCAACGGCTGATCTCCAAGCGCCTTAAAGAAGATCCTCTGGCAGCGTATGTAGAATTAAAACGCCTGGAAACCAGGGAAAAAATAAAAGTCAATTCCTTGATCGATGCCCGGCATCTCGCCAGCCAGAAAAAATTTATTGCCGTGCTGGAAAACGCTGTTGCTTTGATTGAAAATCTTAAAATCATCAAACTCTTAATGCCGCATACCAAAGAGTATAAAGTTGGAGAAAGAGGGATTTACAACAATATCTTTCATCCCACCACTAAACCGGATTTCATGTTTACCAAACTAGTCACTGAATTTCCCGTCGGCAATTTAGAAGACAGCTACAATTTTAAAGTTGATAACGATGATTGCGAAGTGAATATTTTTTCTTTTGATGAGGACGTAAAAACACTCTATCACTTAACGCCGCCGGAATTTCTCTTTACCGAAGACGAATACCAACTGCTTGATGATGCTAAAAGAATTATGTCCGAGCATAAACCAAGCCGTGAAGAATTTGTCGATCCACAACGTATGCGTGAAGTGTTTCTCAACATCGGTAAAGATCTTATCACTGATCTCGCCCAGCACCGTGATCTGAAATTAAAAGAAGAAACTCTTCTCCAATTAGCGCAGACCCTTCTACGCCATACTGTCGGTTTCGGGCTGATAGAACTTCTCCTTTCAGACTCAAAAGTTCAAGACGTCAACATTAACTCTCCCAATGGAGAACTGCCGATCTTCATCGTCCATCAGGATTATGGTGATTGTTACACCAATATCTACCCTACTTTATTGGAGGTAGAGAGTTGGGCCACCAAGCTGCGATTAATCTCCGGAAGACCTTTAGATGAAGCTAATCCTATCTTAGATACGGAATTAAAAGTCACTGGATTCACTTCCAGGGTTTCTGCTCTTACTGCTCCATTAAGCCCGACTGGACTAGCGTTCTCATTCCGCCGGCATAGAGATTTCCCTTGGACTTTTCCCTTGTACTTGCAGCCGAAGGTCAGATTTATCGACGCTATTGGCGCGGGATTGATAAGTTTTTTACTTGATAACAACGCCGCTATTCTTGTTGCGGGAACACGAAGTTCTGGAAAAACATCATTGTTAGGTTCTTTCCTCACTGAAATCATGCGGCGGGCAAGGATCCTTACTATCGAAGATACTTTTGAATTGCCGACAGAATCAATGCGAAAGTTAGGATATAATATTGAACCTCTCAAAGTAGCATCGGCCTTGTCTGCGCCAGGATCAGAAGTGGATCCTTCTATCGGGATTAGATCAACACTTCGATTAGGTGACTCTGCCATTTTCGTGGGTGAAGTCAGAAGCAAGGAAGCTATTGCCTTATTTGAAGCCATGCGGGTAGGTGCTGCTGCCAATGTTGTAGCCGGAACAATTCATGCTGATTCTCCGTATGGTGTTTTTGACAGGGTCGTGAATGATATTGGTGTTCCTAAAACTTCTTTCAAAGCGATTGATATAATTGTGGTCGCTAATCCCGTCATCTCCGGGCTTAAAAAATATAAAAGAGTTTTACGAATTACTGAAGTGCGTAAAGAATGGGATGACGATCCTCTTAGAGAGCACGGATTTGTTGATTTGATGGTCTACAACCCGGTGACTGACCAGCTGGAGATTACCGATGACTTGCGTAATGGAAATTCAGAGGAATAATATTGTTTTGAGAGCAAACTGTAAACAAGCTATCGTGGATGCATTTTCAGAAAGCGGCGATGAATCATTATTGGAAGCGGGCTTTGTGGTGAAAGCCAACGATTTATTTAGATTGATCTCTGAAAAAGTAAAAGAAAAGACTGGTAAACTAGATTCTGACAAGATTTACTTTGAATTCAAAGAATGGCTGCGCAAAGAAGTCAAAAAACGGAAGCAGGAAGAATAGATTAAGGAACGTTTTTATATAATCAGGATTTCTAATATAACATGAAACATCGCATCATCACCCATGGAAACTGCACTGACGGTTACAGCAGCGCGTTTGTAGTCAAACGATTCTTCAATATTCTTTTCGGCACAAAATTAACTAATCAAGAAATCCTGGATATTCCGGTTTTAGGTGTGCAGCCGCAGGATATCCAAGCCGGAAAAGTCCAATTCTCTCCTGGCGACATTGTAGTTGATTTGCCTCGGCCGCCAACCAAAATATTTTTCTGGTGCGACCATCATCTGACTACTAAACCTGCCAAAGAGCTGCCTGAAAATTATCATTGGAAAATTGCGCCCAGTTGCGCAGGATTTCTGATTGATATAGCCTTAGAGAAAGGAGCAAAATCCAATGCAGAACTGCTGGATTTCAAGAGAGCTATTGATGTGATTGATAACGCTGAATATTCTAAAAAAGAAATGAAAGATTGTTTCTATAAACAGAAGAGCTATCAAAATCTAACCTCCTTACAAAAGCTAACCATGGTTGGAGCGATGTTTAGTACTAGGGATAGAGTATTAAATGATGAGATTTTCCGCACTTTGCTTACTTCAGAGCTTGGAGAGACGCCTTTGTCTAACCAAGCCTTGTGGCAGTTGAATCCTGCTTTGTTTCATAGAGCGCAATTAGAAAGTTTTGAACAATGGCGAAAGAATGTTGATACTTACATAGCCTATAATACGGAAGCAAAATGTGTAGTGCAGGATGATCGTCTGGCAAAAATAAATATCGGTGTTCCGGACCGCTTCTATTCTTACATGAAATTCCCAGAAGCCAGTTATCATGTAAATTTACGGGTTATCGAAGAAGAGAAAAAAGCTCGTTTGGGAATCGGTTGTAATATTTTTCACAAAGAGCGATGCAAAGTTAACATCGGCGCACTCTGCAAAGAAGTAGGCGAGAGATTCGGCGGTTCAGGCGGCGGGCATTTTGCGGTAGGCGGGGGCTTTGTCAAAGCCGAAAAAGCAGACGAAGCGATCAAGTTTATATTGGAAAGATTTAAAGAGAAAAAGTAAATTTTCAAAACACCAACTGCAAACTAGGCTGTTGGATGGTAGTTATTTCAAAAATTCCTCGCCACGTTTTTCTAAAATGAATAATGCCTATT
>JACPIL010000013.1 GCA_016188105.1 Candidatus Woesearchaeota archaeon
AAAAAGGTGTCCAGAAAAGAGCTGCAGTTGGCTGATAACCTCAAGACTGTGTTAGATGGCTCAGATAACATCGGAGTACTCCTTAAGTACAAAAATAAGAAAGTCTACTACTTTAACAGTATTGCTAATACTTCGGTAGTCGGCACTAATGCAACCTATACCCAAGTAGCAGTAGGCGTCTTTGCTGCCTTATTTACCTTGATGTTCGACCAGCTCAAGAACGGAACTTACTTTGTAGAAGAATTATACGATACACATTACAAACATTATATGTTTGATAACCTGCGGGTACAGGAATTTGTGTTTAATGGCGGCAAATTAAAGAAATATACTCCTGAAATCAAGTTGCAGCATAAGAATGGCTTTGGGCATATGTATGTGTAGAGCTGGGATCAAGATATTTTTAATTACAATCTCGTCAACACGCTATCTCTTCCTAAAATATCCTCAGCCATCAGAGCATCGTTCAAGTTAATCACGCCCTTGGTAAATTTCTCTTGATCGTCAAATCCTACTCTTGGACAGGTGGTATTGACCCAGACATCTATGAAATTAAAATTCTCTAGTTGATCGAAAGAGACCACATTATCAATAAAATAGTAAAACTTCTTGTTCGCATATCGCTTCTCTAGCATAAGAGATGGACGAAATTGTTCCTGGCCTGGTTTAATTGTGACAATAACACCGATCGTTTTTGCAGTCAGGAATCTCATCAGCGAAGACCGATACTTCAGCAGAATCTTCTTGATGTCCTGCACACCCATCAGCGACATTTTCTTGATCAACGGATCATTGCAGACGATTTCCTTCATCTCCTGCATATCTTTTTGTGCATAGACTAAGGCTAAAGGGTGGAACTTTCCATCACCTACATAGAGATAACAATCAACTGCATTAGAATCATCCTTAGACAAGTTCAACGAATTATGATAATTATCACAGCCTAATAACTGCCCTTTGACCTGAGTGCGATCGGCGTGAGAGGTAATAACATTAATATTGTTCTCTGCCAACTGTTTTCGTACTTGATCTAAATTATTCACAAACTGTACTGAAGCATACAAGGCAACGGTTTTGTACTTTTTCTTTTTCAAGTAAGCGAGAGTATCTTTAGATAATTCGACTGTTCCGCTGAAAGGTGCATCTAAGAAAAGAACTTCCATTTTTACCATCCCACCTTCTTATGAAACTTATTATGTCCCCAGCTAATAAGCAAGTCAACACCCATCCTATTCAATCCTAAAGGGATGTCACATGCCCCAAAATTACTGCCCAGCCAGATCAATACTCTGGCTCCGGTCTCTTCTTCAATCTGATCAGAGATCTCTTTCGCATACGGTTTCATACCATCCGGTAGCTGCACGCAGATTGTCTTTGCTTTGCTGTCCTTGATCTTAGCGATAGCTTTTTCAACTTCAGGGTTATATAGTCGCATAAGAAGATTTTTATAGCCTATTTTATATACTTTGCTGTGATTATTGTGATATGGATATTGTACAAACATTCAGAGTTTATCGGAGTAAAAAACTAGAAAAATTAGCGAAAGCAGTATCGAGTTTTGGCATCAACGCCAATCACATAACCATCCTATCCCTTCTTTCCGGAATCGCCGCCATCTATTTTCTTTTTAACAATTATTACCTATTTGTGGTTTTTGCTTTACTCCACTTACTATTTGACGGAGTAGATGGAGTGGTCGCCAGAGTCACAAAACCGACTACTCAAGGAAAATATTTCGATTTACTTTCTGATAGCGGAGTTACATTTCTGGCACTGCTAAAAGTAGCCTGGCATTTACAAGAACTCTACGCCTATATCGCAGCAGGATTATTTTTAGCGGCTTTACTGATTCATCTTAGATCAAAGCTTCAAACCCCCATGTTATTTTTGAGAACTATTTCTATAGTGGTATTATTAATGGCAACTCATCCGCTATTTCTATATACTAAAATACTTTTAACAGCCGGATATTTAGCAGCCGGGGGAACTTCTTTGTATTCATTAGCACGACAATTACAATGGAGGATGCAGCATGGATGATTTAGATAAGAAATTAGAGGAAGTGTATAAGTTGGCAGGTCCTGATCTTAGCAAGACCTTAGACGCTTATTTTCCAAAAGATAAGGATAAATTAGTAGACTTTATGCATGCCCATTATGAAAGGCTTGGAAAAAGCCCTTATGAATTCTGCAAGGATGGAAAACAAGATGAATTAAACAGCATCTTGATTTGTTTAGCGCAAGGAAATCTTGGCAGTTAATTTTAAATATTCTCTTTGATTAGCAATAATCATGGCGGAAAATGATTATTCAATCAATGATGTTTACAAAAGCATCGGAGAGAATGAAAACTTAAAGAAACTTGTTGACGGCCTTAAAGAGGAGCATTGGTTGGGCAATGAAGAGAATGTTGTCATATGGTGGTACGATTCTAATAATAAAGCGTTTGGCAAAAGCCCCGATGAACTCTGTAAAGAAGGGAAGCAACAAAAATTAGAGACCATGCTTATGGATATCCTCCATGCCGCCCACGGCGGTTAGAATTCTAAAATCTTCTTTTATTAATCTTCAACAGATATCCAATATTATTTACCAGCAGATGCAAACATAATAGACAAAACCTAGTAGTATTCCACCGATCACAAAATCCAACTGATCCCATCCCCACCAAGGTTCTCCTGGTTTTATTCCCTGCCTTCTTTTATAGAAACTTTTCAGCAAATCCCCAAGAATTACTCCTGCTCCTTGCAGGAAGCCGAACCAAAAAGGAAAATCTGCATAATCGATCAAGGCCCAATCTTGAAAACCGAGAGTATACAACCATTGCTGCAGCCAGAATACTAAGCCGCCGACAAGAATTGCCACAACTAATCCCCGCCAGGTCTTATGGCTGCCGAACAATTTTTCATGGATCGGCTTTCCACCGCACGGGATCCAGCGTAATAATACCGGAGCCATGTTAGCGATATAACCGGGAAGAAAAAAGTATAAGGATTCAAGGATCATGGAGGGATAAATACTAACTTGTTTTTAAAAATAGATCGTGTTGTTCTCTGACCATAAATTTTTTTCTCTTTGGTTTTTTATAGTTCATATTTTACTTTAAACAAATTAACTATTTAATCTTTTTGATAGTGTTCAATCTATTTTTTAGTTCTACATTCTCGCTTTCTATTGCTGTCGATTCTGAAATTACTCTATACATCACTGCGTCCACCTCTCTTTTCTGCTTATCCATTAACATCTCATAACCAACAACATATAAGAACGGCAGAATAATTACTTCTAATGACAACCACATTGCAGCTCTCTTCATATCTATATAGCTAACACAGTAAAAACAACTGCAAACATAGTCGCAAACAAAG
>JACPIL010000028.1:0-2089 GCA_016188105.1 Candidatus Woesearchaeota archaeon
TTTAATCCTCGGATGAAACAAAAATATGGCAATAGCGATGGAACTGCTTTGTATTACGGTACTATAGAAGCGGCGCTCAATGAAGGTTTTGTTGACATTGGTTTGCGTTTCCATACTGCAGCTGAAATGACCGGCATGACTGATGTTGTGCATGGCACCGGCCAGCATCTTCGGCCTGTTCGTATAGATTATGTACTGGTCACGCCAAGCCTTGTTTCGCATGTTCAGGACTTTCAGCGCATCAATGATCAACAAACACGGATCTCTTCAGATCATTTCCCTTGGACGGTGGATATCGATGCCTCTTTCTTTGGGCGTCCTTAACCATGGTCTACAAAGCTTCTAACTAAAAAAATGCTACCTGTAGAAAATTTGGAAATATATCATTCTCCTAAAATTATTTCTATGAAACACGCAGCAGAAACTATTCAACAACTAAAATCTCAAGGAAGATCGGTAGGTTTATGCAATGGCGGTTTTGATGTTACTCATCCTGGGCATGTCAAGCATTTCGAATCTGCCAAAAGATTATGCGATGTTTTAATGGTTGCCGTGACTGCCGATCGCTTTGTGGCCGGCCGGAAAGGTTCTGGGAGACCAGTTTATACTGAGAAATTGCGAGCATATATGATTGCCTGCCTAGAATTTGTTGATTACGTCTTTATTTCCGATTTCAAGTCCGGTGTCGAGATCATCGCTGCTTTGAAACCATCCTGCTACATTAAAGGTCCTGATTATATCAATAAAACCACACCAGGGATTACCGCGGAACGAGAAGCAATCCAATCAGTGGGCGGAGAAATAAAGTATACAGATGACCCACCTATGTCCACCACCAAAATTATAGATTATATCAAAACGATAGATACCCCTACTCTCTTGATAGCTATCGACCGCGACGGCACTTTGATTAAGAACAATGATTTTCTTGGAAAAAATAATAACTGGGCCCAAGAATTAGAACTTAATACTGAGGTGATTAGTTATCTTTCTTATTTACAAACAAAATACAAAACAACTAAAGTGGTTGTAACAAATCAATCCGGAGTTGCCAGAGATTTATTTACTTGCCAGCGAGTAGAAGAGATACATCGGCACATTAATTCCCAATTGGCTCTGAAAGGGATAAAAATTGATCATTGGCAGTACTGTCCTGATGTTGATAAAACATACGCTGAAGCTAAAAAAAATGAACTTACTTTTAATCAACAGTACGTCAAAGAGCAAACTGCTCGAAAACCTTCTCCAGAAATGGTGCATCTTGCTCTTCAACAGTTGAAGACAGAATTATCCAGCTTCACTCATCTTCTTGTTTTAGGCGATAGGGAAGAAGATGAAGGATTAGCAAAGAATCTTAAAGCGAAGTTTATTGATGTGAAAGACAAGAAGTATGAAGAGTTGGTGAAGGAGTTTTCGTGAAATAGAGTTCCATAATCATTATAATACAAAAAAGAGCGTAATTCTACATGAAAAACATCCAAGCAGTCATTTACGACTTAGACGGAACCATCATCGATACAGAAAAATTACATGAAGACGGCTGGGTTCATGCTTTAGCTCCCCACGGTATTACTCCCACAAAAGATATGCTTTTGTATCAGAAAGGACGATCAGGAGATGTTGCGGCTAAATATATGCTTCCTGAGAATATGCATACTCTTGTTGATCAAGTCAGAGAAGCTAAAGCTGCCTATGTCATGGAACATTTAGGGGAAGTCCCAATTCTGGGAAATTTTGAGCAAGCATATGAAGGCTTAAAGGCGAATGGCATTCCCGTCGGCATATGCACTTCTGCTCGTTCCGATTTTATTGCTGCCGTAACCAATCTCGCTGCATTACGAGAGTTAACCGAAACTACTGTATGTAAAGGAATGTACAAAAAAGGAAAACCAGATTCAGAACCATTATTAGTAACATTGGAAAAATTAGGTAGACTTTCACCGCAAGAAGCGATATACGTTGGGGATGCTCAAAGCGATTATCAGATGGCCGTCAATACTGAAGTGTCATTTTTATATTTCTGTTCTGGAGAACATGATCCTAAAATTCCGATGGATGTTCCTAAGACCAATGATCATCGAGAAATTTT
>JACPIL010000028.1:2120-4409 GCA_016188105.1 Candidatus Woesearchaeota archaeon
AAATAGATTAATAGAGTTTCCATGGATCTAGACACACTCGTAGGTGAAGCAATCAGATATTATTCTGCTTTTAACCAATCCTATCCAGTTAGTGCATCCATGCTGACTGCCTCTGCTATCTTCCCGACTGCAGATATAGCCTCTCAGCTTATCACCACAAAAAAAGTAAACTGGCAGAAAGCAGGTTACACCGCTTGTCTTGCGCCCCTCTACGGGATCGCTGCCTATTTCTCTATGCGTAGCGCCGATCTGGTGCCAACAGAAAATATGCCATCATCATTACAGCCGCTGGCAAAAGCCGCTCTTGGCCCTAACTTGTGGGGCAATCTCTTCAATGCCTTCTTTTTTGTGAATAATAGTGTTGGGGAAAAAAGCGGCTATCGTTTTAGAGAACTGTGCAACCATTATTATTCCATAATTTCTCCTAATTCTTCTTCCGAAAATTATAATCAGAGCAGATCTTCTTTTCTTGAACGGCTAAAGGAAGAAATAATTGATTATATCCCTCGTAGAGAATATTTGAAAGCCACTATAGGCACTTTTACTTTTTGGAATGCCTTTCAATATGCCAATTATTCATACGTGCCATTAGAATTGCAGACTCCTTCCACCTTGGCCATGGCTTTGGGATGGACAGTTCTTCTCTCGGCATGGTCAATGTTGGGAAGTAGAAAAATAAACCAAGGGGTGGATTCAACTCCTGCTCTTTGAATGCATAAAAAGTTTAATTCTCAGATTACTCTTTGGCTATATTGTTCGCCAACATTAGAGTTGTTTAATTCTTTCGTTAATAACCGTTTAACGCAATGAGTGATCACTAAGTTATGAACATCTTCAGAAATCTCCATGTCATTTATCTCTGCATGAATAGAAATATCAGCAATTTCTTTTATTTTGCCTCCCTTGTAACCGCAGATAGCAATAGTCTTAGCTCCAGTATTCTTGGCATATTCTAATGCTTTGACAATGTTTTTGGAATTGCCACTTCCGGAAATTCCTATTACTACGTCATCTTTACCAAGGAAATTTTTTAGTTGTTCCACAAAAATATCATCATAAGAGATGTCATTTGCAATAGCCATAATGGCCGGAGTATTATCGTTAAGGCAAATAACTTTAAAACGCTTCTTTAATCCGTAAGATACTCCCTTAACTAAGTCACCGCAGAAGTGAGAGGCAGTAGCTGCGCTCCCCCCATTTCCAAAAATGTAAATGGTCTTTTCTCGATCATAAGCTTCCAGGAGCACGTTGACAAATGCGGAAATAGTTCCCCTATCCAATGATCCAAGGGCGTTATTGACCGTTGAAAGATACTCGTGAATTTCTGTTTCTTCAACCTCTTTGTATTTTTCTTTGATAAATTTCAATAATCTTTCTTTCGTCACACTTTCTTTGTTTCCCATAATCGTGACTTTAATGCCCCCTACGCAATTAGCTATAAAAGTGAGTAGTTTTGCTTCTGCATTATTATGAGCAAATAAAGAAGTTATAGAGAATACGGCGTCTCCTGCACCCACTACGTCTGTAACTTTTGATACTAATGATGGGGCATAGGTAATAGTTCCGTTTTGGAAATATGCTACTCCCTCTTTTCCTAAAGTTACCAAAAACTGGCTAAACCCATTTTTCTGATGAAGCTTGTTTATCATAACCGAGTAATCACTAAACCTATCTCCTACCGCAAATTTTAACTCGGTTCCATCCATAGTCATAAATGAAGGCGAAGTATACTTGGTTACATAATTAAATCCTAAATTTGCACTATTAGTTTGGGAATTAACAGCTAAGTATGCTGCTTTGTTTTCCAATAATTTGATGATAGCGTCGTTGATGAAACCATGTCCAAAATCTCCTACTACTACTAGATCGTATTTTGAAATTTCTTGCTCTAAAAAATGAACCAGCTGTTGTTCTAGTTCCAAAGGTATGGGTGAGTCGTCCATATATTCTATCTTAAATAATTTCTCATTACGCAGTTGATTGACATATCTTTTCTTTCTAGTTGTGGGGGAGTTCTTTTTTTCAAAAAATTCTGCCGTGACATTATGATTAAGTTTTTCGAGCACAAACATTTTCCGGTCCAACCCCTCTCCCAACAGAGTAACAACTTTTACTTCTTTCACAAAGCTGCTAATATGGTTGGCAATGGCAAGGATGCCGCCGGCATAAGCTTCTTCATTAACATAATCCGCAGAAAGAATGGGGTCTTTCATGGCTCTTCCTTTAAGACCTACAAAACAATATTCATCAATGATAGTGTCTCCAATGACCAGGACTTTCTTATTTTCA
>JACPIL010000029.1 GCA_016188105.1 Candidatus Woesearchaeota archaeon
AGTAAAAGTTTCTACTTCCAGTGTATCATTATTTGGCAAGATAATTTTTGTCGGCAATTGCACCTCAGCCTGTACAGAAGCATCTTTGATAGTTACCTCGCTAGTGATGAGCTCATAATCTGTTTTTACCAGAATATTTTGCTTAGTAAAAGTTTCAAAATCTAAACAGAAATCAAGATACTGCTCCACATAGGAAGCAAGATCTTCTTCCATCTTCTCTCTGGAAAGACCATTTACTCCATTCAGCCAAGCATAGTTTACGATTCCATAATCTGTTAACAGAATTTTACCCTCTTCGTCTGGATAAATAACCCCGCCTTGTATCGCCAACAAGTAAATTGCTGGATCAAGAGTTTCTTGGATGCAGTTTTCGACATAAGATTGTAATGTTCCGCGCACTCCCGGAATTTTTTGCGCCTCCTTTGCTTCCACTTCCAATGGCGCTTCTTTGATCTGTCCGAAGATGTAAAAGAATAAAGCAGCGAGAAGTAAAATAACTATTCCTATCACTAGAAAAACTGTTACTTGTCCTCTTTTTGACATCGCTCAGAATGAAGAATTTCGGCTATATAAAGGTATTGGCAAAATGAGCTTAAAATATAAATGAAAATGAAAGAAAAAATAAAGAAAAAACGCTTACTGCGTCCTCAAGTGAGCTCTTCGGCTAGGCCGGGCCTTTTCAAAGCCTTTACCCTTGCCAGTCATACCGCGAGTTCGCTTTCCAGCAGAGGTTACTCCATGGAAGACTCTACTGCGGTTCTTCTGAGCGCAAATCCAATTAATCTTTGGATCAGCTTTGATCACGGGATGGTCTGGATCGACCAAGATTATTTCATACCAGGCATATTTTCCATCCTGAGCTACCCAGTAAGAATTGAGAACAACCAAATTTTCATATTTTTTCTGCGCTCTTTCTTCGGCAATAAGTTGGTAATTTTTCCTTAGAGTAAGTCGGATTCCAAATTTTTTAGGTCTTCTACCGCCTTTGATTTGCGGACGAGTGTGACCTCCTCGAGAAACTCTCTGACGGACAACAATATAGCCTTGCTTTGCCTTATAACCTAAAGAACGCGCTCGATCAATCCGAGTAGGATATTCAACTTTTACTGTAACTGTTTCTTGTTTCCAGCTTAGAAGACGTTCTCTCCATAATTCTGCATTTTCTCGTGGTTTTCGCCACGCTTCACGTACATGCTTGTATAATGACATTTTTACTTAGCCTCCATTTCAAAATTTGTTATCTTATTACTTTACACATCTTCAGGTAAGCTACTACCCACATTGATGGTTTTAGATTAAACTGAGCCACTGCTTTAAAAAAGTTACGCTAGAAATCAGCCAAAATTAATCGTCCCGTTTGCAATAAGCATCAGCAGCCAGCCCAGCCAGACCAATAATAATCCCACCAATAATCTCATGTAAGGTTTATTTCTGCTTTTCCAGGATTTGATCTTATGCAGTTTCATGCCTCCAGCGACTAAAAGAAGTATTAAAATTAATGGCAATACAAAGATTATGTTATACAATATCAGCAGCAAGAATGCAGTGAAATCAAAATATTGCGAAAGTAAAGTAATGATTGCCAAATATGGCGCGCCAGTGCAGGGAAGTTCCACTGCTGATACAAAAGCGCCGAGAAGAATTACTCCTGGGACGGTAGTGCGGTTGGAGAGCAGATGAATTTTCTCTACAAACCTTCCAGGAATGGTGAGAGAAAACCATCTGCCATACCAAAAGAAATCTTTAATCTCAAGAATTCCAGCGAAGATGATCAAAATTCCTACCGATATAGAGAGGTATTCTGTAAGCCAGAGGGGAATTGTTGATAAAAAATAAAGCAATCCCAATCCAGCTAAGAGGTACACAATTAATACGGAAAAGACATACAAGCTTCCTAACAGAACCATTCTACTGGTTGATTGTTTTGCGCCGATCATGACGGAAATCATCAAGATCAGCACCCCGATAGCGCAGGGATTGATGGAATCGATCGCCGCAGTGGTGATAACAGTAATCAAGGTCGGCAAGGTTGCTTCAACGGCCATGCAATTCACCTTTTTTTATTGCCGCTTCATAAGTAGTACAAATCTTATCAGTTTTCTCTTTTTCTTGATCAAATTCGATGATGATGCAATCGCCAGGAGGAACGTGTGAATAAGGAGATAAAACATATTTAGTGTAATCTGCAATTTTTTCTTGAGTGAAGATCCAATTTCCAGGCTCCTGGGGATTTACAACAGTATAGACGAATACCTGTATTTTTCCCGGTTTTCCATTACATAAATCTCCATCATGTAAGGATATAATCTCATCACGGGAAGGGATGGTCAGATCATTTTCAGTCAAACCGCCTCCTAAAACCTGAAAAAAATTTCTCAGGATTACATCTTCTTCCTTTACCACTACGCCCTCGACATGAATGCGAAAATCGTTATGCTCATGAAATACCGGTGTCCCCACACGATTAGACAATCCTTGCGGATTTACCGGATCCATTTTCTTTCCGCAGTTCCATATTTCAAAATCTGCATGCCAATGTACTGGCCCTTTGGTGATCGATATCTGGTTCAGATAAATGGTCGTGCCGGCAGTATACAGGGTTGCGGCTATAATTGGAATAATCATGAACAAAAAGAGCATCCGCTTGTGATTGTGGAGCTTTCGTTTGGAAATAATTGCTAATATTACCAGCGCAGTAACCAGGATGCAGGTTACTATAATTACAGACATAGCTTGGTTTTTGAGTTTTACGCCATCATCCAGCTTAGAGGTTTCATCATCTGCAGAAGCCACAGAAACTAGAATTAGTATAATTGCAACTGCCAGAATTTTTTTCTCTATCACCTTACGGAGAAAGATACCATTATGGTATATAATACTTACTAACTAAATCCAATTTCTCTTGCGGAAATAATAAAGCATAAATCCAGCAACCAAGGCCATGAAACCTAGCACGATAAAGTATCCATATTTCCATCGTAGTTCTGGCATAACATCGAAGTTCATCCCATAAATTCCAGTGACCAGGGTTAGAGGGAAGAAAATAGTGCCAATAATAGTCAAAACTTTCATGATTTCGTTCATCTTGTTGCTGATGTTTGATAGATAGACATCCATCATTCCGGAAAGAATATCCCGAAATGTTTCGATAGAATCCATAACCTGCACAGTATGATCGTAGACGTCACGTAAGTAAATTAAGGTGGTTTTCTTGATCAGTTTGGAGCCAGAACGTAGAATTCCACTGATAACATCACGCAGAGGCCAGATGTATCGGCGCAAGGAAATCATTTCCCTCTTTAATTGGTGCAGAGCGCGTATTGTTTCTGGGTGGGGATTGGTGATAGATTCTTCTTCAAGATCTTCAATTTTTTCTCCCAGCCTTTCCAGAACCACAAAATAATGATCCACCACCGCATCAAGAAGCGAATAGGCTAAATAGTCCGGCCCCATTTTTCTGGTCTTTCCTCTGTTTTCACGGATCCGCTTTATGATTGGATCAAAAATATCGCCTTCATGCTCCTGGAAGGAGATCACAAAATTGGTTCCGATGATAATACTAATCTTTTCGGTAGTGATATGTCTGTTATTATACATCAGCAATTTTAAAGTTATAAAGATATGATCTTCAAAATCGTCCATCTTGGGGCGCTGTTCAGTGTTCATGATATCTTCCAGAAGCAAAGGATGGAATCCGAATTCTTTCCCAAGATCCCCAATTATCTTGGAGTTATGGATGCCATCAATATTGATCCAGGTTACAGTAGAAGTTTTCCTAAACGGAAAACATTCTTCAACATTTTTTACGACTTTTTCTTCAATTTTATCTTTATTGTAATCAATAAGGTAAATTTTAGGTATGTGTTTTTTGAGTTTGCCGACGTGCACTAATGAACCTGGCGGAAGTCCTGCTTTTTCTGCTCGAGTAGAATTTGCCATTCTTGCACAAATAGAAACATTTTATGTTATTTAATGTTTTCTGTTTGGTAAAAGTAGAAGGCGAGCGGTGTGGTGGTGTTCTTCCTTTCCGATACGTTAAAAAAGACTAAAACTATACTACTCCCAAAAAGATGGTCTCTCCATTTATTATGATCTTAGTTGCGCTGTTGCTTGCTTTTGCTATTTCTGAAGCCCTGAAGAGAATTTTAGGAATTCCCCGAGTGGTCGGTCAGGTAGGAGCAGGCCTCATTTTGGGTGTAACCGGATTTCATTTTTTATTTAGCCAAGAAAACCTTGATGTTCTTTCCTTTCTGGCAAATTTAGGAATAATCCTGCTCTTCTATTATGTTGGCTTAGAAACAAATTTCTCTATTTTTAAAAAAAATATAGCCCAATCCTTGTCTATCTCCTTAGTTAACACCACTCTTCCTTTTGTTTTAGGATTCCTGGTCATGAAATATGTTTTTGAGTTTAATACTATCATCAGTATGATTATCGGAGTTGCTCTTTCTGTTAGTGCTCAATCTATTTCCATAGGGATGCTGGAAGAATTAAAATTAGTAAAATCAAAAATAGGCAGCACTATCATCAGTGCAGGAGCAGTAGATGATCTTATCGAGTTAATCTTGGTCAGCATCCTACTTTCATTTTTTCAATTGGCAGTTACAGACCTGCCGCATATGAATTTAGTACTGGGCTTATTCTTCTTTGTCGCTGTGGTGATAGTAGCAAGGTTATGGTTTATACCTTACACCCTGAAATTTTTTGATCGGGAAAAGTCGAGCACTGCACGCTTTACGGGAGCATTGTTAATTGTCTTACTTATCGCTTCGCTATCAGAACTAGCGGGGATGGGTTTTATCATCGGAGCAATGATTGCAGGGATGATAGTACGGCAAACTATTTTCAAAGACGTGCATATTCCTGATTGGGAGGAACACGATATAGCCAGGTCTATTCACATTATCGCTTTTGGGTTTTTAATACCTTTATTCTTTGTCTGGGTGGGATTGAATATCGATGTTAGCACTATCGGTAAAAATTTGTTCTTTGTTATAATCCTTATTCTCATCGCTTTAGTGGGTACAGTTGGTGGAACCGCGGTTGCGGTAATGCTTAATGGAAAAACATTTCGTGAAGGGCTGATTATCGGCTGGGGATTAACTCCGAAGGGGGACGTAGAATTAGGAATTGCAACTATAGCCCTGAAGGCAGGGATAATTACTCCGGCTATCTTTACCTCTTTAGTTATCATGGCCCTGTTTACTACCTTCGTTGCGCCATTGGTGTTCAAATATTTAGTTACTTCTTCAAAACAAAAATTAGCTTAGCCAGGTTAAACGGCAAAACAGAAGACTTTAAATATTATAAAGTTCTTGTTCTTCAATGAGGTGGTTGGCATGGAAATTACACCGGCAATAAGATCTGAATTTCTTTCCTTTGATGCAGAGCAGACCGTTTCCGAAATGATCGGGCAATTACGCAAGTATGAAGAACGACATGGCTTAGTGTTTAAGAAAGATAAATTTCTCGGCACCATTGAAAAAAAAAGGTTATTACGTTCTCGATTTGATACTTCAAAAGCAAAAATAGGCAATTACATTCATCGTGTACCGCTGGTAAATGAACATGCTGATGTTATTGAGACTGCCTATGCTTTATTCCAGGCAGACAGCGATTTTGTCCCTGTTGAAAGCAATAAAAAAATTATTGGGGTGCTTTCCGCTTTTGATGTGGTTAAATTAGCGGCAGAACTTCCAGAAACAAAAGCTTTTACGGTTGCCGACGTAAAGTTAGTAAAAGGAGAAAAACTGGACAAAGAAGATCCGATCAGCAAAGCAGCAGAATTGATGTACAAGGCTCGAGTTGATCAGGTTCCTATTTTTGAAGGAAAAAATTTGTACGGAATTGTCAGTTTCCGTGACCTGTTGCAAAAATATCTGAATTGGTCCCCAAACAAAGAGTTTTCTATGAAATTTAAGAAAGAAAGCGGCGGTTCGAAAGGATCAGAAGCAAACAAGCCGAATCTAGCCCTACTTCCGGTAAAGTCATTTAGCACTAATCAAAACATAATTACATGCAGCAGGAGAGCAATGCTTTCTGAAGCAGTCAATGCGATGGTTAAGAATAATGTGTCGAGTGTTTTGATTATGGATGGAACTAAGTTTGAAGGATTGCTGACTTTAAAGAATATCCTCCGTTTTTTAGGAAGTATGAAAATTCCTGAAAATTTCAACATCCGTTTTGTCGGTTTGAATGACGTCGGCTTGCTTGCGCATCAGAAGGATGCGGTGCAGAAGATCGCCTCCAATGAAGCGTTTAAGCTGCAGCGAGCCATCCAGGATGACTTTTCCATAGTCGTACACATCAAAGATCATACCAAGAGCGGCCGCGAGCGGAAGTATTCCATTTCCTTGCATGTTGATGCGCCTGGACAGACTTTTACGGTCAATGAATTCGACTGGCGCATTGAAGATGCGCTGCACAGGACTTTCGACAACGCCAAGAATGTTTTGAAAAGGAAGTTGAAAGCAGGGAGGAGCAGAAGAAGAGTGTTTTAGAAGTTCTTTAGTTTTTATTTTTCTTAAGTTTTATATAATGGTCTGCTCTTCAGCTTTACATGGATTATAATCCTTTTGATCCAGTAGAAAGAGCCGAAGCTATGCGTGATGAAATTATCGGCTTAAGAACCACGCCAGAAGTCGGGTTTTTTAATTCTGATTGGTACGTTAAAGGTACACAACAAGGATCTTTTCCTCAGACAGAAAAAGAAAAATCGTTATTAGACTTTCTTCTGTTTAGAAAAAGATGGTATAAAGAACCACGCCAGACTCCTGAAGGATATATTACTTCTTTTCTCTCAAAGAATCATTTTCAAACCACCGCATTTAGAGATGCAGAAAGAGTGAGAATAATTCGTGGCAACCTATGTTTAGAATTCGCGATAGAGGATTTTAAGGAAAAGATTTCAAGAGTAGAACTTGAAAGTGGGGTCCCCACAGCTTTGAGGGACAGAACTTATCGTCTAAATTATACAGGTTGGACATTTCAGCAAGGGTTTCCAGCTGGAGAGATTGAAATAATTTCTAATCCAAATGTTATAACTTTCTTAGATACTGGCAATAAATGGCATGAATGGGCTAATGCCTTTTCTAATTATTATGTAAAAAGATAGAATTGTATATTAATCCTTATTCTTTCCCTTAACTTTCTTCTTGGTCATCTTGTCACGAAATTTCTCAGCATTCTTTTCAGAAACAAAACGATACATTTTGCCGTCTAGCTCCATTTCAATGACTTCATCAGCGCCCATTAACGGCGCACCGGTAAGGGCATCTTTCCCTAATTGGCCCAGCTCAGAAGCGCCTTCCATCAAGCCTTCTTCCCAAGGTTCAATTTCATCATTTTCTTCTAATTTCTTTCTGCCTTCATCTGTATAAATGTCCTCATCTTCCTCGCCTAAATCTATGGCTAATTCATGCTCTTCAGAAGTTTCTTCAGGTAGGATGCCTTGCTCTTCAGCTGGATGTAATTCTAACTCATCATCATCGTCGTCATCTGGTTCAGGAAGCTTTTTACTTGCTACCTTCGATTTTTTTGCTGCTTTCTTTGCCATAGGGTAGAGTAGTACAAATTAATTTAAAAGGATTGTGGTACTAATATCGCCTACATCTGAGCTTCATCATAGCGCTTCTGGACCACTTCCCAGTCGATAGCATTGATGAAAGCTTTAATGTAATCAGCTCTATTTAAGCCATAATCAAGCATAAAAGCATGCTCAAAGACGTCCATGATCAGCAATGGCACAGTCCCAGCTAAATGACCTACATCGTGTTCGTTGATCCAAAGATGGAATAACTTTTTCCCTATCGGATCATAGGTCATTATTACCCAGCCGATGCCGCGCATCTTTCCTGTTTCAACAAAAACATTTTCACAGGCCTGTCCGGAAGCAAAGGTTTCTACCATCTTTTTGTAAAGAGGTGAATTCTGGCTTAGGTCGGTTTTCTTTTTTGTCATATTGCCAAAGTATAATTCATGCAACCGCATGCCGTTAAATTCCCAGCCGAAGCGGCGTTTTAATTCTGCATATTCAGGAGCAGAAGTTTTACCTTCTTTTTCCATGGCTGCTAAAGTATCAAGAAGTTTGTTGGTATTAGTAACATATCCCTGATACAACTTGAAATGATTTTGCAATAACTGATCGCTAAATCCTTTCAAACCTAATAAATGATCAAAATTTTGTGCTGTGTATGCCATTTTTATTTTCCTCCATAAGGGGAGTCTCCCCTTATCAACCCCAAATATTTTTTTATAATAATTAAATCTTCCCGACCAAATCTAATCCCGGTTTCAAGGTTGGTTTTCCTGGTTCCCAGCTGGCCGGGCAGACTTCTCCTCCGTGCTCGCGGACGAATTGAGCAGCTTGAATTTTACGCAATAATTCTTTCGCGCTGCGGCCGATGCTGTTGTCATGCAATTCAAATGCTTTCAATACTCCATCAGGATCGATGATAAATGTACCTCGTAAACTTAATCCTTCTTCAGCGATGTAAGTTCCGTAATCTCGACAGATCTGTCCAGTCGGATCAGCGACCATGGGAAATTTTATTTTTTTAATAGTGGCAGAATTATCCCACCAGGCTTTATGAGTAAAAGCGGTATCGGTGCTGATGCTTAATACTTCAACCCCCAGTTTTTTAAATTCTTCATAGTGATCGGCAAGTTCTCCTAATTCTGTCGGACAGATAAAAGTGAAATCAGCTGGATAAAAAACTAAGACTACCCATTTGCCTTGGTAATTGTCAAGCTTGACGGTTTTAATCTCATCATTCTGAAATGCTTTTGCTTCGAATGCTGGTGCTTTGCTGTTGATTTCCAATTTGCTTTCTTCCATGTTTGTTTCTCCCCCCATTAAAACTTATCAAAATTGATCGTAACCGTCCCTTTCTTTATTTTGGTCTGACAAGCAAGACGATGTTCTCTATCTCTATCCATAGCAACTTCTTCTTCGGTCAATTCAGATAAATTGTCTTCGCCCTCAAGTATATCAATCATGCAGGTTCCACATAATCCTTCGCGGCAGCCGAATAAAACTCCTAGCTCTTCACAAGCATCTCTGATGGGAGCGCCATCGGAAAGTTCTATTTGTTGATCATTTGCTTTTATCATTGCCATAAGAACCCCTAACCACAAGAATTTTAAAAAAAGTTAAAGGCGTATGATATATAAAACTTTTGGTGTAAAAATCTATCAACTATCTTTAGTTTTTACCATCATTTTATCAGAAAATTCCAGGGGAAACTCCTGGCGGTATCGTTTGCCGTATTTTAATGCCAGTTCTGCTTTGTATAATTCTTTTCCAAGATAGCCTGCATGTTCTAACCTCATGATTAATTTCCGGCGGATGATAGTGTTATAAATATCAATAGCATTGCTGCCGTAGACCATTTTAGTTATAACGTGCTTATAATTGCAAAAGCCGGCCTCAATGCGTTTCTTTTTCTCATTTATCCTGATCAAAAAATATCCCTTTGGGTCAGGATGCCATTCTTTGATCGGATCATGGCTGGCTTTAATGACTTCTTTGATTTTTTCGGTCTGTTTGAAAAACTTATATTTTGGTTTAACCACAATATGCGGGTAAATAATAACGTTTATAATTGTTATGTTTCAGTTCACAAGAGCAAAAGAAGAATTAGGTTAAAAAATTATAAATCACATTTTTCTTCTCTGCCCAGTTGATAAATACTTTTATAAATAGTTAGTTCTTAATTCTGTAAAGAGGTGATCACGTTTGTCTGAGATTCGCTACATCTGTAGTGGTGGCTGCGGTGCGAAGGTGACCGTACAGAATTATAAGCAAGGCTCTAAGAAATGCACCGATGATGAATGTGATAATTTTGGCCAGCGACTAGAACGCGGCGAGTATTGCGCGAACTGTAACACTTGCTTCGAAGAGGGAGACGACCATATCTGCTTATGAAGTATCAACTTTCTGCCTGGGACCTTTCTGAAATTAAACCCTCAAACCTAGAAGCAGTGTTTCAAGAGATTGAAAAAAAAACATCTTCAGTCGAAAGGCAACGCCATATTCTTACTAAAAGGATTTCTGTACAGCAATTTCTCTCTTTATTGAAAGAATTAGAAAAACTCAATATAATTACCAGCAAGCTTGGAGTTTATGCTCAACTGTGGGTTACGGAAGACTCAAGCAATCAAGCTGCGAGTGCATTGTCTTCAAGGGTGGATACTTTTCTGGCTAAAATTGGCAACCGCACTTTATTTTTTACGCTCTGGTTTAAAGCACTTTCAGAAGCTAAAGCGGCTGAATTGATCCATGCTAGTGGAAGGTATCATTATTTCTTTGAAAGGATACGAAAAAATAAACCGTACACTTTGCAAGAGAATGAGGAAAAGATTATCAGCATTAAAGATACCACCGGCATTTCTGCCTTAAACAGCATCTACAATATTTTATGCTCGCAGTTTGAATTCCAATTTGCAGGCAAAAAATTGCGGCAGGAAGAATTGTTGGTGTATGCTCGCGATCCTTCTGCTAAGAAAAGAGAGGCAGCATACAAAACGCTGCTGACAAAATATAAAGCGCACAAAGATGTGATCGGGGAGATTTACAAGAATATTGTCAATGACTGGCGTGAAGAGAATGTTCACTTACGCAGTTATAAAAATCCAATTCATGTCCGTAATGTGGCTAATGACCTTCCCGATCAAGCCGTGGAAGCATTACTGAAAGTCTGTGAGCGAAATCAGCCGGTATTTCATCGTTTCTTCGAGCTTAAAAGAAAAAAGCTCGGCCTGAAAAAGATACGAAGATTTGATTTATACGCTCCGCTACAGAAAAAGAAGGAATCCAAAATTCAATATCAGGAAGCGGTGACTATGGTGCTGGAGACTTTCAAGAATTTTTCTCCTGAATTTTATCGCGAAGCATCCAACATCATCAACGCTAAACATATTCATTCCAAAGTTCAGAAAAATAAAGATACCGGCGCATTTTGCTGCAGTGTAACAGCAAAACAAAATCCCTACGTCTTGTTAAGTTATGCTGGAACTTTACGTGATGTTTCCACCCTCGCTCATGAATTAGGGCATGGCATCCATCACAATTTAGCGAGAGATCAAACTGAATTTACTTCCCATTCTGTACTGCCTCTTGCCGAGACCGCTTCTATCTTTTCAGAGATGTTATTATCAGAAAGACTGCAGCAAAAATATCCCGAACGAGCAAAAGAATTAGTGTTTACAAAATTGGATGAGATTTATGCTTCTATCATTCGGCAGGCCGGGTTTGTAAGTTTTGAAAGGAAAGCTCACAAAATGATGGGAGAAGGCAAAACTATCGACGAGATGAGCAAAGTTTATTTGGAAGATTTGCGCAAACAGCTCGGACCGAAAGTTGAAGTAGATGACATTTTTGCCCACGAATGGTGTTACATCCCACATATTTTTCATACCCCGTTTTATTGTTATGCCTATGCTTTTGGAAATTTATTAACCTTAGCATTGTATGAAACCTATAAAGAAAAAGGAAAGCCGTTTGTGACCAAGATTGTAGAAATGTTAGCTAAGGGGGGAAGCCAGTCCCCAATCGAAATCACCAAAGCAGTAGGGGTAGATATTACTTCTGAAGCGTTCTGGCAGAAAGGATTTGACGTTATTAATAAGATGATAGATAGAGTTGAATGAGAAAAAAATTTTCTTGAGGTTATAAAATTTATTTTAAAATAATGCTCTCGGCAATTATCTCTTTTTCGCCTTTATACTCTTCAACCTGCCCGGTCAGCTCGACGTGATCGCCTTCACGAAGGTAAATACTTTCTTCAGGAAAAAGAATTATGTCGGTATGAACTATTTTCTCTCCTTCTAACTTGAAGAATACCGCATTATCTGTTACCGTAAGCTGGTGTACGGTCCCTTTCATCATCACTTTTTCTGGTGAAGAAAAATCTTCTAGATCTTGTTGAGGCGTAAGATCAAGTGTTTGAGCATACACAAAGAGAAAACTTAAACCTAAAATAGTAACAAGTAGTGAGACCCGAATAAGATTTTTTTCCTGCATATTTACTGTATTTAGCAAACTCTTAAAAGCATTTCTGCTCTGGAGTAGTAAATCATGACTATTATTGAGTTTCCTAAGGTAAAAGTGGATATCCCTGAAATTCCCAATTATGGTTATCATAATCCGCAGTTTTTTGATATTGTCTTCAGCGAAGAACGAGCACTACTGTCAGGAGCTTTAGCATTGACTTTAGCGGCAGGATTGCAAAATGCCAAAAAATTACTTGGTGCAACTATCGATGAATATATATTAGCGGCAGTTCAGTTTCGTTCACCAGAATTAGGACAACTTGAGGGCCTAGAGTGGCAGGCCTTGCAGGTTTTTGTCCAACAATTAGCTTCACGGGAATGGGTATACGGAATAATACCAAGAGGATCACTTTTCCGAGGGAAATATGTGCTGCAAACACCTCAGGAGATAGTAGAATATTTCCAAGCAGATGGCAGAAGATACGATAAATATAGTTTAAGCAGAAATCTAGCGGTAAACACTCTCTTCTTTGTCCCCAGCAGAAGATTTACTCAACAAATTTTTGGATTTGATTATGCCATCAATGGTTTAGAAAAAAGAGCAGAATTTAAAGCAGAAAGAGATTAAGAGGACAAAAATACTGAACTTTAAGTCCTAAATATTTATATACATCACTTCTCTCTAGATTGTTATGTCGGAAGAAAGGCTTACCATAGTACGAGAACAATTATTTCAGCTAGAGCGTAGAATAAAACCTTTAGAATGGGATGCCAGCAGAAAGCAGATCAATGAGTTCAAAAAGCAGCAGCTGGAAAAGTTAAAGGAAGAGTTTAGTACTTTAAACTCAGAGTTGCAGGAATTGGAACAAAAGTCATGAATTTAAGGTTATAAAATAGTATCATGTAGTATTTATTTTTCAGTTCAAAGATGGTGGAAAAGAAATTTATTCAATCGGAAGAATTTTATCTTGATTCTCTGCGTCTTGGGAGAATAGTCTTGGATTCTGGGTATAGGCCTGACTTTCTGGTCGGATTATGGCGTGGTGGAAGTACGCCAGGAATTAATGTCCAAGAATTCTTAGCATACCACGGAGTAAAAACCGACCATATTGCCATAAGAACAAGGCGTTATTCTGAGAGCGAGATCGATACCGCAACAGAAAAAGTTGAAGTATATGGATTACAATATATTATTGAGCGCGCCCAAGCTAACAGTAAAGTTCTTTTCGTCGATGATGTGTATGATACCGGCCTTACTCTTCAGGCGGTGGTGGAAGAACTGAAAACAAGGACGGCAAATGCGGTGCATGATCTTAAAATTGCAACTGTTTATTATAAGCCGCGAAGAAATAAAACCAGCCGAAAGCCGGATTTTTATATTCATGAGACCGACGCCTGGTTGGTTTTTCCCCACGAATTTCAGGGCCTTACCCTGGACGAGATTAAAGAGGGAAAAGGAGAAGAAGTAGCAAAACATTTTAAAAGAAGGCCATGAATTGATTATAAACATAGCTGAGGCCGCTCAAAGCGTGTACTGAAAAAGTGCTTAAGCCTCGGGAGGATAAAAAATGGATCTAAAAGTCGTATTAGGAGCAAAAGACGGAAAGTCTTACCAAAAAGAGTTAAAAGATGCAGCAGTGGATGCATTGCATAACAAACGCATTGGCGATACTGTTTCTGGGGAAGAGATTGGATTTCCAGGATACGAATTCTTAATTACCGGAGGTTCAGATAAATGCGGTTTCCCGATGAGAAAAGGAATCCAAGATGCTAGAAAGAAAGTTATGATCGGCAAAAGCGTGGGTTTCTCTGGTTCTGACCGAAATAACAAGAAGCAGAAAGGATTAATGCAGAAAATTACTGTCTGCGGAGAAAGGGTTACTAAAATCATCCATCAAGTAAATATGAAGGTTGTGACAGAAGGTTCTCAGCCGTTAGCCGGAGAAGCGACCGAACAAAAACAATAAATTTTTAAATCCCTTTTATTTCCTTTCTTCTGTTATGGCTACAATTAATCAAGTTGTAAATCAATTTCAGCAACAACTTAATCTTATGGCCAGACAAATATCTGCTTTTTTCTCGTTCACTGGGAATAGAATTAGCAATTTTACTCGTCTAGCTTTAGCAGAACAAATATCCTATGGATTAATTGGAGTAGGATTAATACTAATCATAACTTCCGTAATCCTTTTCATACTATAAAAATGGCAGAAAAAGTTGATCCGTTCAGAAAGGAATCAGGCAGAACAGAATCAGTTAAAGAGCGCTCTGCCTTGGATGGAGAGATTACTATCAGATTAAATGCGCGCAAGGTATTGCGCGGCTCCCTCTTAGTATTGATGTTAGTGGTTGTCTTTTATGTAGGCCGACTGAGTGCAGGGCCTGCACCAGAAGCACCAAGTTTTGATTTTTCCGGCTTAACCGACCTTTTTAGCAGCGATGATGCTTCTCCATCTGGATTAGCAGTCTCAGAAGTAAATGAAACAACAGCAGAAGAAACTGCTCCCGCGGAAGCAGCTCTTGAAGAACCAGAAACGGCGACTGAAAATGAATCTACTGAATCAGAGCTGGAAGGACCAGAAACATTTGTCAATGCACCATATTCAAGAGTCGCATTGTCTCTCGACGATGTTTACAATACCATAAAAGAGCCCGGCAAATGGGGAAGAATTACGGGAGTAAGTTATACTATCAAGAATAATGAGGCTGGAACAATAAAACCTAGTCGTTTTATGATGATTATGGAAGGATATGATAAGGACGATGAAAGAATTGAATACAAATTTGACGTAGGCATAGATTCACAGAGAATAAAAATAGGGGAAACAGTTACCGATGACGCCGCAATCAAAGCTACCTACAATGTAGCTGCTATGCCGGACGGCGACTTAAAGAAAGTGAGAATCAACCTTATCCTTTACGATGCAGAGAATCAGTTGATGGCTTCGCATCAAAGGGAAGTGGATTTGACTGTTGAGTAGTTTTTTTTCTGACAAGCGTTAAGTATATATATCTTAAAATGTTTATAACGCCAAAATGAGTGATATCTTAGAGCTAATCAAATCACGAAGAAATATTACCCAATTTCTTCCTAAGTTTGTTTCTTGGGAAAATATCTCTCGGGTATTAGATGCAGGAAGACACGCTCCCAGTTGTGGGAATATTCAGAATTGGAAATTTATTGTGGTATTGAAGCCAGAGTTGAAACAGGAAATTGCTGCAGCTTCATATGATCAGTATGAAATCGGACAAGCTTTTGTGCTGATTGTGGTGTGCGCCGAACCGGAAAAAGCAGAACGGTATTACGGAGAGAAGGGCAAGAAATTTTATACCATCCAAAATTGCGCAGCAGCAGTGCAGACCATGCTTCTGGAAGCACATTCTCTTGGATTAGCAACAAGATGGGTTGGTGCTTTTGATGAAGAAAAAATAAATGGATTATTAGGGATACCTGCTGAAGCAGAGACCCACGCCATCATTGCTTTAGGTTATGCTAAGGAACTCCCGCCAAAACCACCAAAATATCCGCTGGAAACGCTGGTTTATTTTGGCGGTTGGAGAGCCAAGATTGCTGATCCCGCCAAATACTTGAATGATATTGCTACCATTTTAGCTCGGAAGGCTCATACTGCAACAGAAGTGATTCATAAAGGCAGGGACTTGGTGGCGCAAAAGGCCAAAGAGATGGTAAAGAAATAGAAGAGAGAATTTAAAGGGGTAAATAGAGAATTTATCGTCAATTTTCTAGTAAATCTTAAAAATAAACGCCCTCTTTTATTAAAAATGACCTTAGATGATCTATCAGTACGTGAGGGAATTTTAACAAAAGTTTATCCAACGCAACTAGTCTCTGCAGGCAGCGGCTTAATTTCTCCTCAACAAGTTTATGTTACTCCTATTGATATTCAGACTCCAACCTCTTTGATCAGGCCTCAGATAATTGAGCTTGTCCCAGAAAATAAGGTGGAAACAAATGCGCAGAATCTTAATCGTATTCTTATGCGAGGAAATATTGGTAAAAGGGTCGTTTTGGAAACAAGACACATACATTTTACTGCTGAAGAGGAATACCTAGAGCAGGCGTTTTATATCTGGAATAAGCAGCGGGGTTTTGAACGATATTATTTTAAAGATCGGTGTGTGGCCCAAGCTTCTATTTTCAAGGTGAAAGAGGAGTATTTACCTGAAGATTCTTTATTGAGATTGTAAAAACCTAAAACTGAAAAACTTTGACTGTTTTCCATTCTTTTTCCTTTTTTGAAAGGTACATTTCAGTAACTTTCCAGTCAAGATTTTGAAAGAAACCCAGATCCAAATCTGGTGGGATAGCACGAACTTGAGCAATAGAGAGGTGCGGATTATAGAATTGAGCATAAAAAGGACTCCCATATGTAGCAAATAATTTCACTCTTTCTGGATCATTTTCATACCCTGGGGGCAGGGAGGTTTGTGATCGATCAACAAAGCCTCGTAAAGCAGCTATGACTCTTTGGTGCAACTGGGAAATTTCCGGAGATTTCTGCAACTTTAGAACGAGAGAACTTTCATCAAATAAATCGAGAGATTGGATGCTAACCTGAAATGGAGTTTGGATATTATCTTCCAAGGCAGAAACAATGTCAGCTTCTCGATCTTCTGCTCCAGGAAAGGTCATCAAAGTACAATGCAGTGCATTTTTAGAAACTGAAGCGATATAATCCTTGATTCTGTCGTGGTAGGCAAGAACACGTTCAGAAAAATCTGTTGGGGGGCAGAGATGAACTAAATATTTCATGAAAAGTAAATCTTTGAATTTTTAATAAGAATTTAGTTACTGGAATATCTATTCTTCAAGAATTTTTCACAAAAATAAGCTCAAATCGGGATTTATCTTCTGGAATGTATATATTGAAGAAAAAAAATGTTTATATATAAGTACTACTTTACATGAAATTAAAAGGGTTTGGTCGCCCTTGATTTGGTCATCTGGTTTGTGCTTGGTCGGCACTTGTCTTGTAGTTCGTACTTAATATTTCTTTCACTTAAGTAATCCTTTTTCTCGTTCACAATTGGTCAGATTATGCACGACAAACTTGAGAATAGAATAGTAGAACTAGTATATAATAATTTATGTACTGGAATGTATAGTTTCAAAAATTGGGACTATCAAAAGGGTGGACACACAAAACAATTGAGGTGGTAAGAATGGATTTTTTAGTTGAGAGGGCTTTGCAAAGCGCCCCTGCGGAAGATGACTTTGCACACATGAGTCAAGCGAACATTAAAGTAATTGGAGTAGGCGGAGCCGGCAACAATATGGTTGGCTGGTTATATAAGAAAGGAATTAAGGGAGCAGAAATTATTGCTACCAACACCGATCATCAACACTTGCAGATAACCGGAGCTGACAAGAAATTTCTTATTGGTAAAGACTGTACTAGAGGTCTTGGATGCGGCGGTTTCCCTAACAAGGGAGCAGAAGCAGCTCAGGAATCCTTAACGGCATTGAAAGAAGCATTGAAAAGTGCAGATATGGTCTTCGTATGCGCAGGTATGGGAGGAGGAACAGGTACAGGAGCAGCTCCAGTGGTAGCGCAAGTTGCGAAAGATACTGGATCAATCGTTATTGGAACTGTTACCATGCCTTTCAACATTGAAAGAGCAAGATGCGATAAAGCAGAATTCGGATTACAGCAGTTAAGACAAGTTTCTGACACAGTCATTGTTATCGATAACAACAGGCTAGTTCAGATTGCAGGTAACTTACCGATCCAACAAGCTTTTGCGGTAGCGAACGAGTTAGTGGCTACTATGATTAAAGGTATTGTTGAAACTATCGCAGTGCCTTCATTAGTTAACCTGGACTACGCAGACGTAAAAGCGATTATGTCTAACGGCGGAGTAGCAGCTATCGGAGTAGGAAGCTCGGATACAAATAACCGAGTAGAAGAAGCAGTAAAAGGAGCTTTAAGCAACCCTTTGCTGGACATAAACTACGAAGGAGCTACTGGTGCCTTGATCCACGTGACTGGTGGACCGGACATGACTCTTGATGAGGTCAGCCGAATCGGTGAACTGGTAACGGAATCATTAGATGATGATGCCAACGTTATCTGGGGAGCAAGAGTAGCTGATGAAATGAAGGGAAAGCTAACTGTTATGACTATTATCACTGGTGTTAACTCACCATGGATATTGGGAAAGCTTGACAACAAGCACTCACAACAGCGAGCCAAGAGTTTGAGTAAAGAACTCGGCATTGAGCTCGTATAGATAGAGAAGGGGGGTGTCCACCCTCTTTTTCTTTTTTTTCTTTTTGCGATCGAAAAGAAATCCTGTCTTGTGCCTAAGTTCTTATCACCGCCCCTACGTGAGAAAACCGCAGGGCAGGATTTTTTTATTATTTCTCTTCATAACCAAAAATAATATAAAGTATGTCCATTTACAGTAAAAAGTGTGGACGTGTCGGGGATCGAACCCGATGTCAACGGTTTTGCAGGCCACGACCCAGGCCACTGGCACGCCCTTTACACTTAATTTTTTTCTTTGTTGGTTGTCTACATTTAAGGATTGTTGTTGTAAAGAATGGAGTTTTGTTATGAGAAAAAATTTGAATGATAAAAAGGCATATGAAATAGTTTCACGAGAATTAAGTAGATTTAATGATTTAGTTAAAGGGCATGAGAAGTTACTAAAAGCGATAGCTGAGTTGTAGGGAGATTTTTATTTGGTGTGGATTGCAGATTTGGGTTTCTTTTTGGCTTGTCTCCAGAGTATTTCACAGTATTTGTTATAGCTATCTGCTAATGCGGCATTTTTAATTCTGATAACTGAAAATGGTTCCCAAATTAGAATTGCAATGTTATCTCCATATACGTAAGTGGGTGTGGGATTAAATGAATCAGCTGGAAGATATCTATAGATGGCGGTCTCGTATTCATACACAAATTTGACGTCGTCTCTAGTCAAGATCCTTTCGGTAAAACCTACTTTTTTTTCTTCTTTGAAATACCAATCCATAAAAACTTAGCTAGTTCTGTTAAATTGGGTAAAATGGTAGAAACGACGTTTTCTTTTTCTTTAAGATAATCATGAAGTTTGTTCGGGTGCGTCGCTTTGAAATGTTTAACTCCCCCTTTAATCACATAATTTACTAATCCTTTTATGAGTAACTTTTCTAAGAAATCATAGACATTTGTTCTGTGAATTTTCACTTCTTTGGTAATCTTGGCAACCGTAGAGGAACCAATCTTTAACAGTGCTAAGTAGATCTTACTCTCGCCTTCACTAAGCCCAATTGTTTTCAATCCCTGTTGTAAGTCCACGAGACTAGAAAATCATCTTTTTATTTAAATGTTGCTGTCTAAAAAAAGACAACAAAACTTTATATAGTTGGCTTGTTGTTACTGCATAATAACAAAAGCAGCCATCCTTTCTGCTTAACAAAAAGGAGGAGATAAAAATGAGAAAATACAAAAGTAAAAGAAGTGATGTAGTAATTGAAGGAACTGCCAGCGAAGATGTTTGCCAGGCTTTGCGAGAGCAAGGAGCAGCTATTGCATATTTCGCCGACTTTGGAGATAAAAGGCAGTTTTACGCAGCAGAGGATCAGTGGGGTCGACTCTGCGATTTGTACTGGGCTAAGAAAGTGGGAGACGGTTATGCGGATAGTACCACCACGTTAGTGTCAGTCACTGATGAGGCTTTTAGGGAAGATTTTCATCGAGCCTACCACGCCGACTTTGGATTCGATGAAGCAGAATTATTGTGGACACGCTATCCTACTATTGATGCGTTGACTGGAGGTAAATAAAATGAAAAAATTAGAACTTTTAGTTGTGGAAGACACTGAAAAGCATCTTGCTGATGCGAGAGAGTACTTCGGTAGGGATGCTATTAAAGACAAAGTTAGCGTAACCTATGCAACAACTCTTTTGGAAGCTGAGGAAAAATTACTGGGAACCAAGTACGATGGAGTGATAACTGATTTGTTTTTTCCGACAGGGGAAAGCGATGAGCAACGCGATCGGGACAGAAAATCTGAGCTAAGCGTTAAATTAGTGTCTCATGTTCGTGGTTACGAAGAATTTAAAGCTGTTGATGCTTGGGCATACGGAGATAGTCTTCCGCCAGCAGGCGTATTTGTGGTAGAAGCAGTTAGGAAATTGGAGATACCTTACGTAATCAGCACCGATTCCTATCATCATCACAGAGCTTGTGAACCAGTATCTAAATACCTAAGTGCACACCATACTTGGGTTGAAACGGGAAAAGGGTTACCTGCCTGTGGCGAACGTGAAGTTATAGGGACAAGCAAGGATTGGAAGGAAGCCTATACCATAATAGTTGAAACAATTGAGTGGGTTAGTTTAGGTAAAGACCCTGAAAGTTACCCATGGTTTCAAGACCGGCGTGATTTCCGTGACTCCCTTATTGAGAAATACGGGATATAATTTTTTTCTTTCCTTCTTCTTCACAATCTTTATATTCTCCTTCTTCTCACAATATTCTATGTCTGAAATTACTCATGTCTGTTTTGATATTGGCGGAGTGGCTAATGTCAGAATGCCTCGCGAACAGGTCATCTCTAGAGGAAAAGAATATTTTGGAGAAGACTTTTCTGAGGGAAAATTAAAACAGATGATTTTTCCAACTATCAGCGGTATAGATGTCTGGCGAGAATTCCAGAATGGAATGATCCCGGCCCAGCGGTATTTAGAATTCGCTTTATCGGCCGGAGAATTTCACCCTAACAAAGATAATCGAATTTTTTTCCAAAGTCTTCTTGAAGAATGGTGTGGTGTAGCTTACCAACCTATTTTAGGTTTAGTTGACGGATTAAAAAAACATGGATATCACACCAGCATCTTAAGCAACAATAATGAGATTATGTACAATACTCCCAGCGCAGATGCTATTAAGAAACGCGTCGATGTCGCGATATCTTCACACCAGATTTTTGTTTCCAAACCGCATTGGGATGCATTTTGTGTCTTGTTAGACAAGATTAAGCCTGAAACTCCGAAGGAAGTTGTTTTTATAGATGACCGAGAGGAAAACATTAAAGCTGCAAACAGCTATGGGTTGCAAGGCAGCCATTTTCGTAGTAAACAACTGGGCATGGATCAAGCTTTTGAAGAATTACTAAAGTCTTTGAAGGAGAAAGGAGTCAGAATCTGAGCTACAAAACGTTTAAATAACCAAACCTTCTTCTGCAAGCAATGTCTCCCAAGAAAAATACTTTAGGAATTACCGTTAAAAAAAGCCAGGATTTCTCTGAATGGTATACCCAATTATTACAAAAAGCAGAACTGATCGAATATTCTGCCGTGTCAGGCTGTTACATTCTTAGACCAAATGCATACCATATTTGGGAAAAAGTGCAAGAATTATTTGATAAATTAATCAAAACAGATAGAGTAAGAAATGCATATTTACCCTAAAGAAGAGAAACATATCCAGGGATTTGCGGCGGAAGTGGCCTGGGTAGAATCGGGAGGAAATTCAAAACTGCAGGAACGCTTAGCAGTTCGGCCAACCTCAGAAACAATTATCAATGATTCTTATGCGAAATGGATCAGGTCGCATCAAGACTTACCATTGCGGTTAAACCAATGGTGTAATGTCGTACGCTGGGAATTCAAGCATCCAATTCCATTTCTGCGCAGCAGAGAATTTCTCTGGCAGGAAGGACATACTGCTTTTGCGACTAAAGAAGAAGCAGTAAAAGAAACCTACAAGATTCTTGATTTTTATGAAAAAGTATTTACTGAATTAGCAGCAGTTCCGGTATTGAAAGGAATGAAATCAAAAACAGAAACTTTTGCTGGAGCAGAATTTAGTTTATCATTAGAAGCATTCTTGCCAAATGGTAAAGCAGTGCAAGGTTGTACTTCACATCACCTCGGACAGAATTTTGCTAAAGCTTTCAATATTACATTTCAAGATGAGAAACAGCAATCACAACATGTCTGGCAGAATTCCTGGGGAATAACTACCAGGCTTTTAGGAATCCTAATTATGATTCATTCTGACGATAAAGGTTTAGTGTTGCCGCCAAAATTGGCATTAAGACAAGTAGTCATTGTTCCCATACTTTTTGATGATTCAAGGGCGAGAGTATTGAAAGAAGCACAAAAAGTTCAGAGCATGCTGGAAAAGAAAGGGATTTCTGTGTATTTAGATCTCCGCGATGGCTATTCCCCCGGATGGAAGTTCAACGAGTGGGAGATGAAAGGTGTTCCAGTACGGATAGAGCTTGGACCAAAAGATTTAGAAAAAAAGGAAGTGATGGTAGTGCGAAGAGATACTGGCGAAAAGCAGTCGTTGCCTCTTTCAGCACTGGATAGGGAAATTGCTCTGATCTTAGAACAGATGCAGCAAGACTTATACGCAAAGGCAGAGAAATTTCTCAAACAAAGTATTGCTAAAACAGAAGTAATAAAAGATGCCGAGAAAGTGATTAGTTCTGGAAAGATTGTTCTTGTTCCTTGGTGTGGATTAGAGAAGTGTGAAGAGAAATGGAAAGAGAAAACAGGAGCAAAATCTCTGAATTCTCCATTAGAACAGCCTGCTATGAAAAAAGACCAATCCTGTTTCGCTTGTAAGGAAAAAGCTCGTTCCTGGTCCTATGTCGGGAAGAGTTATTAGTAACCACTACTTTTAAGTAGTAATTTTTCCGAAATGTTTATATATTACTATTAAGTTCTCACAAAAACTATGAGATTAACGGTCAGTTTTTCACTGAAAGAGGAAACGCTGTCTAGGCTATTAGAGAAGCTTAGATTAGATAATAGTTACCGGAATAAGTCTCATCTAGTAGAGTGTGCAATAGAGAAGTATTTAGAGGGGGAATCAGTAAAATGACATCGTACCGGCCGCCTCAAGAATTGAAATCTACTTTCCCAGGAGAGATTACAACTAAGACTGGAACTGGGAGTAATGAACAAGAAGGGCCACGAAGTGTTCCAATCAGAAAAATGCAATTGGACAGGCTTTCAGAGGAAGAATTAGCTGCTAAGTATAACATTAAGCCACAGATTAGAGATTACAGATTAATTTCCACCCTTTCATATGTTCGTGGACAAAGGGAAGTTTTTCTCGGGGAAAGAATAGATGCTGGAGAGAAAGTAGTTCTAAAGCGATCACAAAATGGACGATATCGACGCGACAAAGAACTCCAGGCAATTTTGAAGGGCTATGGAGGACATAAGAATCTGCTCTTGGCTGAGGACTTCATAGATGAAGAAAATATCATGGTTTATCGTTATATACCTGGCGGGGATTTGAAAAGTCTGGAAAAGATGGGCCCCTTTACTCCGCAGCAGATTAAGAATCTTTTCTTAAGCCTTTGTCGAGCCACGGAATATATGCATCATTGCGGGGTCACTCATCATGACTTAAAAAACAGCAATATCTTTTTGGATACTGAGCCGGGATTAGAAATTATCCAACCTGAAGATCTGGAATCTTTAGAAAGAATTACTCCTAAAATAGGAGACTTCGAATTAGGATGGCATAAGAAAGTAGCAGATTTAGCTCTCCGCCAAGGACAGCTGGCGGGAACGCTCCCTTACATGGCACCGGAAATGCTTGAACATGGAGTAAGAAATAATCCCCTTAACGATGTATATGCATTGGCAGTTATCGCATTCCGTCTCTTGACTATAGCGTTCCCTTACTCGGCTGCTGAAGGAACAAATGAACAAGAACAAATCTTCGAGATAATGAGGCAGCATCAAAGTGGAAAAACTCCCAGCCTTATCGAGCGAAATTCCGAAGTAAGCGCCGATTTAGAAGAAGTGATCCAAAAAGGACTGGCTTTAGATCCAAAAAATAGATGGCTAAGTCCAATGAAATTTGGTCTTCACTTTGCATTTACTTTCAGGTGAGCAAA
>JACPIL010000034.1:0-14015 GCA_016188105.1 Candidatus Woesearchaeota archaeon
CTAACTAAGCCATTACTCTAAAATAACCATTCTAGTGGTGCATTTTATAAAGAAAAACCACTTTTACCTTACTACGTAGATTATTTGGAGCAACGAATTTTCTTCGACGATTTAATTGGCAATAATATGGAGAAACTAAATGGAATATCAACTGGTCAAATACTGTCCTTTTTGTAAGAAAAGGTTTTTAGTAGATCGTAAGAAAACGAGATCGACTTATTGTGAACAATGTCAAAAGAAATTCTTGAATAAGCCGATAGAGAAGTAGCTCCTTCTACACTAGACACACCACTGGACAAACCTTACATCGCCTAACTCTTACAAATTCCTCAATTTTAGACGTTAATAACCTTTTCTTTCATTCACTGGACAAGTCCGGCTAAGGTATATAAACCTCCCTCTCTCCTGAACATATCGGGGTGGCCTAACATGAATAAACTATCTGTGTTTGAAGGAAAGAATGTACGAAGAATTTGGCATAAGGATGAATGGTATTTCTCTGTTGTAGATGTTATAGAAGCACTTACCGATAGCCCCACACCAAGGCAGTATTGGGGTAAGGTTAAGGATAGAGAATATATTGAACTTCCACTGTCCCNTCAAGTTGTGGCTGGCAAAAACCAGTTACGAACGTATCCAGGAAATAGAAAATCCGGAATTAGGGCAAAACAGAATCAAACAGTATTACGAACTCAAAGGCTATCCTAAAGATTGGGTTGACAAACGCCTAAGAGGCATTGCCATCAGACAAGAACTAACTGATGAGTGGAAACTGCGGAATGTAACCCAAGAGAAAGATTTTGCGATTCTCACTAACGAAATTTCTAAAGCAACTTTCGACAAAACAGTTGAAGAGTATAAACAGCATAAAGGATTACAAAAACCAAACCAGAATCTGCGAGACCATATGAACGACTTAGAGTTAATTTTTACGATGCTGGGTGAAAAAGCGACCACGGAAATTACTAAAACCAAAGATGCGCAAGGATTTGATGAATGTAAAGTTTCTGCTAAAAAAGGCGGGAAAATAGCACAGAATGCCAGGAAGGAATTGGAGCAAGAAACCGGAAAGGCAGTTGTATCACAAGAAAATTATGTTCATTTAAAGAATAAAAAGAGAATGCTTGAAGATACATGATTTTTTAAAATAAACTAATTCCTATCTAAAAATGCTCCGCAACTTCACTCCCAGACTTTACCAGCAGACCATTCTAGGTACAGCAGCCAGACACAATACCTTAGTGGTCCTCCCTACCGGTTTAGGAAAAACTGCTATTGCCTTCCTTCTCACTGCTCAAAGATTACACAATTATCCTAACTCCAAAATTCTTATGTTAGCTCCTACCAAACCTTTATGCGAGCAGCATCTAGAAAGCTTCCGTGAGCATTTGGAAATCGCTCCAGAAAAAGTTGTTCTGTTCACCGGCAGCGTCCAACCAGAAAAGCGAGCTCAATTGTGGAAAGAAGCACAGATCATCATCTCTACACCACAAGGTTTGGAAAATGATATCATCAACAGCCGTATCAACCTCAAAGAAGTCTCGTTATTAATTTTCGATGAAGCCCATCACGCTACCGGAGAGTATGCCTACGTCTGGATTGCTAACCAATATGATAAAACTTCTTCTACCGCCAGGATATTAGCTCTTACCGCTTCTCCAGGTAGCGATATGGAAACTGTCAAAGAAGTCACTACTAATCTCAGGATAGAAAAAGTAGAAGTGCGTACTGAAAAGGATGCTGATGTCAAACCCTATGTGCAAAAGACTCACAAGAACTGGCTGGAGGTAGAATTTCCCCAGGAATTAAAAAAGATTCAACTGCTGCTCAAAGACTGCCGCAGATCAAAACTGATCGAGGCACAGCATTTAGGATATTGCAGCGATCTGGAAATGTCTAACGGTGGCCTGTTAGCCCTGCAGCTGGAATTACATAAGAAGATTTCCACTGGTTTCAAAGACTTTGAATTGCTCCGTTCTTTATCGGTCATCGCCGAAGCCATGAAAGTTGATCACGCCATTGAATTGTTAGAAACCCAAGGAATCAAGCCCTTGCATTCTTATTTCAAAAAAATGCAGCAGGATGCGCTCACTTCCAAGGTAAAAGCAGTGCAGAATCTTATGCAGGATGAGCTATTCAAGTCCTCCTTATATTTTACCGAAGAGTTGGTAAAACAGAATTTTGGACATCCTAAATTATTGAAGCTTAGAGAGATAGTTCAGGAGACCATTGACAAAGACCAAAAGGCAAAAATAATCATCTTTACTCAATTCCGCGACTCTGCAGAAGAAATAGTAAAACAGATCAGCGAATTAAATATAAAAAATCATGTCTTCGTCGGCCAGGCTAAGAAGAATGGTTTAGGATTCTCTCAGAAGCAGCAGAAAGAAATTTTGGAAAAGTTCAGTGTTGGGGAATTTAATGTCCTCATCGCCACGTCAGTAGCTGAAGAAGGGTTGGATATACCTAAAGTAGACAAAGTGATTTTCTATGAGCCGATTCCCAGTGCGATCAGATCCATCCAACGTCGTGGAAGGACCGGCAGATTAGAAGAAGGAGAAGTCACCATCCTCATGACCAAAGGGACCAGAGATGAGATCTACCGCTGGAGCGCTCATCATAAGGAAAAAAGGATGTATCGCAATCTTGATCAATTAAAGAAAGAATTCTCTTTGCACCAGACCGAACCTATCCCTATAGCTGGAAACAATACCTTACAAAAATTCATTTCACCAGAACAAGTTGTTTCTGTTCTCGCCGACCATCGGGAAAAAAATAACCGAATAGTAAAAGAACTGATTGACGCAGGAGTTTCAGTAAAAACAGCACAACTAACCACTGCTGATTACGTTGTTTCAGGAAAAGTTGGTGTAGAATTAAAAAAAGTGCCAGATTTCGTTGCATCGATCATCGACGGCAGGATTCTTGATCAAGTCCGCGATCTAAAAAATTCCTTTCAAAAGGCAGTCTTGATCATCGAAGGAGAAGAAGACATCTATTCAGTTAGAAATGTCCATGCCAATGCTATTCGTGGCATGCTTGCTTCTATTGTCTTAGACTTTCACGTTCCGGTATTGTACACCAAGAATCCGCAAGATACTGCTGCCTTGTTAGCAGTGATGGCCAAACGTGAGCAAGGCAAAGAGATTGATTTCGCGCTTCATTCATTGAAACCAAAGTCAGTACGAGAACAGCAGGAGTTTATTGTCGCTGCTTTTCCTAATATTGGAACGCAAACTGCTAAAACTTTATTAGAACACTTTGGCAGCATTAAGAATTTAGTGAATGCAACCGAGGCGCAATTGACGGAATTGAAAGGCATCGGAGATAAGACTGCTCAGCAGTTAGTGAAGATGTTTGAAGAGGAATATATAAGGAAAGAGTAATATATATTTTCAAAAACAATCTTCTTTAAATATTTTATACCTGTTAAAAATGAAGGATGACCGACATAACTTTAGATAGATTTGTTTCACTTCTTCCTTACATTGTTTCAAAAGATACTAGTCCAGCATGGAAGGAAGAGAATCCCTATGCGGGGCAATGTGCTGTAGTATCCACCTTGGCCCAAGTTCATTTAGGGGGCGAAATGCGCCGCGCTTCTCTTGCCGGCACTCCTTTTGCAGATATGGGCTCACATTGGTGGAATGTACTTGCTGATGGAACTGAGAGAGATTTCACCGAAGCACAATTTGAAGGAAACAAACCACAATTTACTGAATCCGCGGTGAGGACTATAAAAGACGTGTATAAGAATGAGGACACCAAAAACCGTTTTAAAGAACTTTCTTTCAATTTAGCAAAAGCTCTCGATCCAGAAAACTCTCTCTTCAGTGATTCCATTTATCGAGCAGGCTTTGATGCTGCTATGGATTCTCCATGCCAAAAAATGAAGTTTGGCGCAGTTGCTGTTTACGATGGACAGATGGTTGCTACTGCTTATAATGGCCATAATCCAGTCCTGAAGGATTTATGTGAACCTAAATGTATTCGTTTTGATATTCCTTCACGAACAGAATCAATGATTGGAGGCTGTGATCATGCTGAAGAGCTGCTTATGGATAAAGTACGTGACTTAGGAATTTCTTTAAAGGAAACAGATATTTATGTGGTTGGCCTCAGCGAGAAGAATCTCCCTTGGGTGCGTGAAGAAGCAGAACATACTTGTATTCGTTGTAGCCATCAAATGCATCGCGCCGGGGTTAATTCAATCGTCGTTCCGGTGAAAGATCAAGGTTGGGTGAATATTTCTCCACAGGCAGCATTAGAATCAGCAAAACTGTATGCGTTACAAGTTAAAAAAGTATGATCACTTCTTACAAGGTCCCCATTGATGGATATTATGCTCCCCGTGACAATGCTCATGGCTCTTCCAGAATTGTGGACAGCCGGCGTCAGTTCTCTTTGTTCCTAAGAAATCTTCTTCACATGGCAAGCGAAAATCAGCAGGAATTTTCTCAGGTAAGATACTATACAACTCTTCGTCATCTTTTTTGGTTCTTTCACGATTGATTATTCCTTTATGCCTTATAATGGCATTCTTTACTTTAGTCAGTTCACTTCTCAACTGTTCTTGACTCATGCTGTTAAGATCCTGATCCCATTTTGTTTTGTCAAGGATTGCATCTGCCGCAATTTTATCAATTTGATCAGCATTCCTGTGCTTAAAGAAAAGCCGGCATTGTTTCATTCCATCTTCATACGTCGGCAACCTCGGTGGTTGCCTAATTTCCGGCAATACGTTCCAAACCTTGTAATCATCTACCCAGCAACGGTCATCTCCTACTTGATCGCGGTGGTATCTGATAACGCTGCGTAATTCTTTGATTTTATTAATCATTTAATCTTTCCTTCCTGCCACCGCTTCAGAAATAATCGTGCCGCGCCATCTAAATCTGGCTGATTCCCTTTTCTGATCTTCTTGAAAATAACTGCGATCCTTTCCAGAATATCTTCAGCATCATCTTCCTCAATTCGGAAATGCTTCTTAATCCGTTCTTTTTCTTCTTCAATAATCTTTAAAGCGACATATTCTGGATCTCTAATTTTCCCTGAACTCATGGCATTTATTTTACCGTACTTAGCGATATCTTTCTCTTCTTTTGGAAATACTCCAGGTGTATCAATCAGCATTATTTTGCTGTCCACTCTAACCTTCTGCAACCCTTTGGTAAAGCCGCTCTCTGAAGAAGTCCTTGCTGATCCTCGTCCGGATAAAGCATTGATCAATGAAGATTTTCCTACATTGGGATATCCTAAAACTCCGATGGTAACCCTTTCACCGCGAGATAATTCCAGAATTTTCTTCTTAAGGATGGTAGTTCCTAATTTTTCCCGACTGGATATGAAGACAGAAGGATGTAACCCCTTAGTTTTGTCTTTCAATTCTCCTACATCAACCAGGTCACATTTATTAAAAACGTACAGAAGCCTTTTACCTGATTTTTCTACTTTATATTCAATTTCTTTGTTTCTGGTCTCTTCAATAAATCTCGCATCTAATACCTCGATGATGATTTCTGCTTCCCTAAGTACTTCATTGACATGTTTCCAGAATGATGGCATATACCAATACCAGTATGCAAATTTATAAATATTCCTTACAAATAAGCTGAATATGGTTTCTGAAGAACAAGACCTAATTCGAAGAAAACAGATCCAGCTCATGGACGAATGCGTGCAGGATGCGAAATATATCGCTATCAAGCATGGCATCAATCAAGAAGATGTGGTTGCTACCTTGGCAGCTGCGTTGTTTAGGGAAAGAATTAAAGAATAATTATCCCTTCAAATGCTTCTTCAAGAACACTTCAAATTTATCTACTTCTTGTTTAGAATTAAAGAACAATAAATGCTTCTTACCTTTTCTAGTCATAACATAGCCGCCTAAGAAGGTCTTATCCAATTTGTGATGGGCAACATCTTTCAATGGAGTTTTTTCTTTCTTAACCTTATCGAATTTTCTATGCGAGATCTCAAGATGTTTCTTGGTCAGCTTGTAATGTTCTTCAGCCTTCCGCCATTTTCTGATTCCATATGATAAACCAGCATACAAGGCTAAATACACAATAGTAAAACCAATTGCTGTCAGGATGCCATCAAACTGATACAAGGCAACAACATAAATCAACACTGCTAAGGCGATTACAAATAAGGCTTCAATACGAAGAAAGAGAAATTCTTTTTTTGGGAATTTCCAGGAAAGTGATGCTGCCATATTATTCACTTGTGGGAGCTTTAGTCATACTTACCATAGAAGCGATAAACATAGCGATGAAAACGATCATGAAGGTAGTTTTGTAAGTGACGTCATCAATAAGATAAGCAGTAATAAGAAAACCGATAATAGACATGACCATGAAACTTCCTTTCAAAGGGACAGCATGCCATTTCGGCCTAACCGCTTTAGAACGGCGTGCTTTCTTCTTAGCCATATCTTTTCAACCTCTTTATTAGAAAGAATATTTTGTGGTATTTAAAGTTTTGGGAAGCTATCTACGCCGTGGAGGTTGAAGATCGTCGGTAAATCCGTTGTCAGCGTCAAGGCGAGATTCGCTTTGCTCTATTACTGGTCTAAGCATGTCTGCAAGACTTTCGTGTTCACTTACAACATACACACCTCTAGTTTTAGAATCTAGTTGAGTTATTACTGTCTCATATCCTTTTTCTGCAAGCTTTCCAAGGTAAAAATGAGCCCGTTCAGCACCAACAGCGCAGGGATCAAAAGGCTCAGCGGCCGGATGTTGAAAATGATATTCTCTCGGATCAGTAACGCGAAGTAACTGCCAAGGTTTATCTGTTCCTTGTTCCCTAAATGAAATATAGACTTTCTCTTCTGGCATATAATAATCTTAGAATTGCTTCTTTATTAATTTATTTCTGCTTGAAAATATACTTCTCCACTTCTTTCCTTGCTTTTTCCCGCTTCTTCTGATGTTCTGCCAGAAATTCATTCACTTTCTCAATAAGTATAGCTTTCAATTCTCCGGAAAGTAACTTCCCAGACTTATAGTCATCATGAATCTTTTTCAGCTTCTTGTCATCAAATTCAAAATAGCGCAGCCATTGGTAAGCGATGTCAATCTCCGGATTGCCGCCTTTCTTGCGATGTTCTTCTACGGTGGCTTGCCCGCCGGAAAAAGCATATTTGTTGATTTTCTTCTTGACTGTAGCGGCATCATCAGTAGTAAGAATAGCTTTATCTGCATCGCTGCTGCTCATCTTTCCTTCCATACCAACTAAAGGTGGCATGAAAACAGAATGCAATACTGCCGGTTTGTGGTGTCCTAACTTTTCTACTACATCTCTACTGATCCTAAAGTGCGGGTCCTGATCCACGGCAAGGGGAACCAAGCAAGGTCTCTTTTCACCGCGCAATACATTGGGCAAAAAAACTGGAACTGTCTGCATTGAGGTGTAAAAAATACTCCCGATATTATTAGAATCTGTAAAGCCGAACGCGGCTTTAATGGTGGAAAAAGTAATCTTCTTTGCTACCTTAATTGCTTCTGGATACATGATCCCTGCATGTTTTGTATCAATCAAGAAGTGCGTCTTTCTTGGGTCAAAACCAAGCGCAATGACATCTAACATATTCTCGTGCGTCCATTTCTGTATTTCCTCGTAGCTTAAATCTTTGAACAGAAACTTCTCATCATCAGTAAACTGGAACCATACTTCTGTATCAAAAGTATCTTGTAACCACTTGGTAAATCGCCAGATGCCTAAATGCCCTAAATGGATCGGCCCGGAAGGTCCACAGCCGGTGTAGAGAAAAAACTTGTTTCCTTTTTCATATTCGTCTAAGCACCATTTCAGGTCGCGGTGGGCGAAGAAGATCCCTCTCTTCAAATAGGGATGAAGTTCTCCACCTAACTTTTCAATTCGTTTCAGATCAGCAGGAGTTAGCTTAGTGATACCAAATTCTTGTACCAAACGATCATAATCTACTTTTCCTTCCACTTGGTAAGGATTGACTTTAGCCATGACTCTAAGGTTGTGTTGAGAGTTTATATAATTTTTCTATTGTCTTTTCCCTCATCCTCCTATACACCACATTCATCACTCCTTTCAGATTCTCAATATCTTCTTTATTGTAATCAACCAGTAATTCCAGATACTCTCGGTCGCCAGAGGCATGAAAGGCTTTCCATAAATCAACGGGATTTCCATACAGATGTTCTGGCCGTTTCAGATTCAATATTCGCTCCACTTCTTTCAATCCACCTTTCAGATCCAATTTTACACATAACGGCTTCAAATCAATATGCGGCATCTTTACTTCCAGCTGTAATTTTTTTCGTAACTTCGGCAGATCAAATGCTCCTCCATTAAAGGTGATCAGCAGCTTATACTTGGACAATTCTTTTTCCAGCAATCCTTTCTCTAGATTGAAACCTTTCACAAAAGTGTTGGTATTGTAATAATTAGAAATTCCCACTACTGTTACTCTTCCATATGAATCAGTTTCAATATCCAGAAAACAACATTCTTCTTTAAAGTAAGGATACAGCCGCCACATCTCTTTGGCAGGAAGCTTACCTACAAAATAGGTGGCATTATCTTCAGCTAAAGCTTGCTGTGCTTCTTTGATTTTCCGATTATAGAATTCTTTTTTCACAGAAGGAATACCTTTTACTTTTTCTGTTGCTAAAAATCCACGCCAGTCTTTGATTCCTTGTTTCCAGAAAGAGCTCTCTCTAGCGGTGCTGCATTTCTCTAAAAAGATAAAGGATTCTTGAATCATGGAACATTAAAGTTCAATCGTAATAACTTTCTTCTCTAAATTAATCTTACTAATCTTCTTCTCTTTCTTCAATTCCTTAGCGATCTCAGTCCAATTCTTGCTTTTCTTCAATTCCTCTACAATTTCTTTCAATTTCTGCAGGGCAGTATATTTCTCGTAGATCAATTCTCCTTTCCGGGAGCCGATAATTATTTTTTCTTCCTGATTTTTGATCGCTTCTTCTTGTTCAGCAATGGTTCGCTGCAGAGTCTTTATTTTATTTTGATAGGGAGAAGGTTTCTCAGACAATTTCAAGGTATCAATAGCTTCGTTATAACTCTCCATTTCTTGCAGCGGTTTTTTCTCCAGCAGCGGGAATGGTGTAACATCATTTTCATAGATATAACCTTTCGGTGTGGTGATGGCAATCTGAAAATTCTTCATGGTCTTTACCAGCAATTCTGCTTCTTTTGCGGTGACTTTTGTAGGAACTTGATTCAGATCAACTTCCGCTTGCCTGCATAATTCCTCTGCATATAAACCGCCCAAACCGATTTCTGTCGCTAAGGAAGTAGCTAGATTCCGCTTCTCGCTTTTTTTGAGAACTTCTTGTACTTTTTTTACACTTACCTCTTTCCAATTAATATCTAGTGGAGGGAACACATATTTTTCCTTGGGCTTGATAGTCCGGTCTTTCCACTCCTGGTTTTCCAAAGCAGTTATGATCACATTCTTGGCATCAGTCAGGATAATATTTCCTTTTGAGAATAATTCTATGATAAGGAAGTATTTTTCTAATTTCTCAATCTCAAAAATGACCACTCTTTCTGATCCTTGCTGGTATAGATTCTTGATGATAGCGTTATCGATATATTTGCGCAGCTGCATGCAGAATCCTGATGGCTTCAAAGCGCTTTCTTTCTGCTGGGTCAGGCACAGCCATTTTCCTGAAACTATCTTCAGCAGCTGTTTTCCTCTTCGTGGAGCATGCAATTGCAGCAGCAGCACATTATTTTCCGGGTGATAGATCTGAGACACTTTTCCATTTACTAAGAACTGTAATTCGTTCACTAAGGCTGCTAGTTCTAGGGAGGAAATGGATTTTTTAGGCATAGGTTTACTATACCCTTCTTTTTTAAATACCTTTTGCCATTTTTCATGGAGGCCATTTTAATCCATAAAGATTAAATAAGGGGCCAGCCTTTAAAGGAGCATGAGCGGTCAGAAAAGAGATCTAATCATCGAATCTCTCATTGCTGATTTTCATGGTTTTTTTTCTGAAACTTCTGGTGAACGTCTTCAATTAGGATTTACTCATGATGTGGGAGAGCTCTCTTCTGCTACTGATGAAGAACATCAGGAAACAATAAAAGTGGGCCAGAGCCTACTTGCCAGAATGCAAAAATTTCCTACAACTGGGCTATCTTTCGATCAATCTCTAGATTTAGAACTAGCAATCCTTCACTTAGAAAATTATCTTTTTTTGGGAACCCATACTTATAATGGTAGGCCTTTGCATAGAGTGTTGCCTGACGCGGCCGATACCGCTCATGGTTTTTTTGTTTTGCTAACTAACGATCCTCGGCCTGCCAATGAACGTTTTGACGATATTACCAGTCGTCTAAGTGGTCTTCCTAAATATCTCTCTGGATTGCTCCAAATGCTTGACACACCCGTGCAGCGCTGGGTGGATATCGAAGTTGAAGCTATAACTCACCTCCCCCTGTTACTTGATGGTATAAAAACGGAAGCGGAAAAAAATGATTACAAAGGTTTAAGCAGATTAGAACGCGCTTCAACCAAAGCCAAGCAAGCAGTTACTGATTACATCACCCAGCTTCGGAAGATGCGTACCACTTCTACATTTTTTCTGGGCATAGAACAAGCTAAAGAACAGGTCAGAGTACGTGGAATAGACCTCTCCTTCGAAGAGATGCAGGCTATTGCTAGAGACTATTTGGAGGAAACTTCCCGCCAGCTTGAAGATCTTTGTCATAAACTTGTAGATAAATATTCTCTTCCAAAAGAAACAACTGTCGATGAGCTTCATCATTTCTTAAACAAAAAATATGCTGTTCCATTGGAAAAAATTCTCACTACATATCACCAAGAACAAGAAAAAATTATAGAATTTATTACTGCTCTTGATTTATTTCAAATTCCTCCTCAACAAGAGATGAGTATTATTCAAACTCCTAAATTCTTTGAGCCAATAATCCCTGCCGGAGCAATTGATGTTCCCCTTCCATTTAGGGAGAGAAAGAAAAGTTTTGTTTATCTCACTTTAGGGCCAAAAGTTGTCGATGAACATACCAGATTAAAAATACCAGTTATGATGATCCATGAGGGAATTCCTGGTCATCATTTGCATTATACTTCCGCCTTTGGAAATCCTTCTACAGTTCGCAAGCATTGGGGCGAAGCGATGGATCTTGCTGAGGGATGGACTACCATGCTTGAAGAGTACATGCTTGATCAGGCATACATGGATGAAGGACGTCTGGGAGATCTTACTGATGAGGCCCGCTTTTGTGGAAAAATAGAATTACGGCGCTTAGGCGCACGAGTGGCCATTGACCTATACTTCATGACGGGTGAAAAAGATTATCTTGATGTGGGTCTGGACATTGATTTTAGTTCAAAAAATCCTTTTGTTAATGCAGGAAAATTATTACAAAAGGCTACTGGTTTTACTCCCCAGAGAATAAGGTCAGAATTAAATTTCTATTCACAAACGGCAGGATACCCCCTTTCGTATTTAATCGGAAACAGGCTGGTATGGAAATTAAAAGATGACTTCGCAGCAGCTCATAAAGGAGAATTAAGTGACTTAGATCTTGATAGAAAATTCCACCAAGCTTATCTCCATGCTGGTTGTATGCCTTTGAAGTACTTGAGGCGTGTCTTTGAACACCAAGGATATTTGCCTAAGAAATAAAAAAGCGCGGAGAGGGACTCGAACCCTCGAATGATCGCTGTCTCCTTGTCATTGCCTCAAAAGAAGCTCATCCTAGCGGATCTGCAGGCGATTGCCTTAGCCGCTTGGCTACCCGCGCAGTAGCTAAAGCAGAGAGTAGTTTCTCTTGCTTTTTAAGGTGCCCAAACCCAACGTACTTATAAAAGTTTCCGAATGAAGTAAGCTCAATATTAAATAACAATTCGAAGCTTTTACTTCCATCTTTTCTTATATTCAGGAAACCTTTTCTAACCGGAGAACATTTGATTTGAAAATCTGCTAATAACTGCCTAATTTGGTTAAGATATGCTATTCCAGAATCAACTATTGCTTCATTTTTTGCCATTTTGAATCCCATCTGCCAGCGATTTACTGTTCTACAAAATATAGTTCCTTCTGTATCAAAAAGGCCTCGTAAATAAGCTCCTCTTACTTGGGCATTTCCTCTTAACACCCATTCAGGGATGGAAAAAACAGTATTTGTCTTATTTCCCACAGGGGTTCCTATTTCTTTTAGAAATAAGGCGACTGGTTTTGAAATAAAGAAAAGCCAATATACTCTTGTTTCTGTTTTGTGCTTTTTTCTGTCATCAATATACATTCTTCCTTGTAGTTGGAATAATTCTTGGAAGCATATTTTCATTGCTTCAATATCTTCAATCTCCTTTGAGAAAAAAGAAGTTAGATATCTCCAGTCCTTAATCTGCAAATGTCCATCACCAGTAATGGCAGCAACTACATAAGCAAGTTTTGGATTTGCCAATTGATGTTTGTACATGTTATTTTACCTCCTGTTTCTATAAATAAAACTGGAGTTCTTGTGGAAAAGAGATATTTGGTAAAACTCACAAAAAATATTTAGGTTAACAACCTCAAAGAGGGGAAGATTTTTGTGAAGAGTTTTATTGTAATCTCTTTTTCGATTTAGAACTTCTTAAATTAATTTCCATTCTCTAAGATACAGAAAATCACCTATTGCTCAGCCACTTCACATACGAATACAAAATCACCGAAAGATTTACCATACGCATGTTAGCATTGTAAGCAGTATCTGCCGCCCTCTTGATCTTAAGGATGTTCTGCTCGATCTCCTCTACTCGCTTTAATTCTTCACTTGGCACTCTTCTTTTAATGGTGCTGAAATCAACCTTCTTATACTCTTCTTCCAAAGAAACATGAAAAAAGAATCCTTTCTGCATGCTCTCCACTAAGCCGTTGACTTGGGCCACTGGTCCTTCATGGACCATGTCGGGCGCATGGAAGACAAAACCTTGGTTTCGCAGCAAGAATTGAAACAATCCTTTAATCTCATCGTTAACTCGCAGCTTTTCTTCTTGAGTCCGCAACTTAGGGATTTGATTCAGCAACGCAGTAAGTGCAGATGAGGAAGTAGCCTGCCAGACTTGGACCTGTTGTAAATAAGCAAGATTGCTTTCTAAAGCAGCCGTTACCGGAGTCAATGCTTGTATAGCTCGTTGTAAGCTGACTGCTTCATATAAATCTGATTCCAAGAGTGCCAATGTCTTGATCATCTCGATGGTCGGTTCTACCAAAGCAGCAGTTTCTTCAATAAGCTGTAGTTCGCTGGATGAAACAAAAAACTCGCAGAAAGCTTCCTCCATCACTTCTTCTCTTAAAGGAAACTTTACTTTTTCCCGTAAATCCCGTACCATATAGACGCTTTCGAGATCAGCCATCTTAGGCGAAAGGTGAGTTAATTGATGGATGTATAGCATGGTCTCACCCTTTGGCATAAAAAGGACTAGAAAATTCTTTTTTAGCTGCAAACTTATTGGGTTCTGCAGAACTTTCTCTTGCTTTAATTTTTTGTAACCTGTCCATCTTACCGCAATAAGGACAGTGGAGATTATAGGTTAATCCTGCTCGGGAATTGTCTGCTTTGAAATTATAGTTACAGCGGGTGCAATTATATTTCATTAAGATGGGAGCAGGTCCCTTAGCTTTCAGATCGCTGGGAATCAGCCCAGCGCTAGCTTTTTTCAACTCTTCACAACAACCAACGCACACTAAGAAATTCTTATTATCGCTCTTTGGGTATAATCTTACTTGATCAAGAAGAACTACATTCTTACAGCGTTCGCAGGTCCTGGTCTTACGAATGTCCATCATCTCACCCTTTCTATTTTCAGGAATAGGATATATTTAAAGATATCTACGGTGGAGAATAAGATTAAAATGCCAAAGTCGTCGTCATGGCCTTAAGGTTTGCGGGAGAATGTGTATTTTAATCTGGGATTAATTCCTATCCTTTCTGCATTTTAATGGCGAGGATAGGTCGAGCAAACGGCCAAGACGACTTTGGCCGAAAACTAA
>JACPIL010000034.1:14023-17644 GCA_016188105.1 Candidatus Woesearchaeota archaeon
AAAACTAATTTTTCTTAGCGAAAAAAGCTTTCCCTTCTTTGGAAAAGATCAAATAGTAAAGCACAGCTCCAGAAAGCAGTACACCTATCAACCCAGACAATAGAAAACCGACTAGTAAAAATATTAGTAATCCACCAAAGATACTAGTAACTAAAAGTGTTATTGATACTTTTCTTGCCCAAGATTTACACTTCATCAGACCTGCTCCTGAGGCAATGTATAACGCAGCAAACGTAAGCAATACTAAGGCGAGTAGAAAGGAGCTTTGCATCTGACTTATTATCAAAGCCACAAATGCAACATAGGATATTCCTAGAGCAGATGGAATAGTGCCAATAGGAGTAGCAGTAGGGCCTAACAGTGTACCGAGAATCTCTTGAATCCATATTGCCAACTGGCCAGGTATGATGTAATCAAGGTAGCCGTAAAGAAGACCTACCAACAAAACTATTGCATTACATACAAAGAGAACAGAAACAGCCTTAATCCCCATTGGGATTTTCTTACTTTGACTCTTTTTCACGTAAGAAGCAATTTTTCTAAACTTATAATACTTTTGGCTCAGACTTAAAATTAGAATCTCTTAAAAATAAAAGCGGGCCTGAGGGGACTTTCACGCCGCACTAGACGACTCCAGCTAAAATATATAAACAACCTCTTAACCACAATTCTGGTAAAAAGGGGAGACGCAAAACATCCAATAAAATTCTTTTGGCTTCAACCAAGAAGAAATTTAAGGAATTTCGCTAAAATTCCTCTTTTTTCCCATTCAATCTTTTTCTTATTGGAAAGATTGGAGGTAATTAAAAATGAAATTAGACTTGTCAAAATTACAGATAAGTAATCAAGATAGAAGCCGTTCTATCACATTTCCAGACCAACTAACCCCTGAGCTTGCCGAATTAATTGGAATTATGATTGGGGATGGACACATAGGCAGATATAAAACTGAAAATTACACTCATTATGAAATCTTCATAAACGGCAACATAAGAGATAAGGATTATTATGAAAATTATGTGAATCCATTAATTTTCAAACTTTTTAATATAAAATTTAACATCCGTTTGCTACCTAATGAAAATGGAATTGTATTGCGTAAGGATTCTAAAGGAATCTACTCATTTTTAAGTGAAGTTATTGGTATCCCTTCTAGAAAAGATAACGTGTCTGTTCCAGCTTGTATTTTAGATGGCAGTAAAGAAATTAAGTCTTCTTTTCTTAGAGGGTATTCAGATGCCGATTTCTGTCTGATGTTGAAACGTAAACCTAAGATTTATCCAATCATTCAAGGGACTTCAAAATCAAAGATAGCTATGATACAATGCGGCAAAATTCTAGAAGAATTTGGTATAAAAAATTCAGTAAGGGAAGAAAAAGAATACTATGCAAAGAGAAAAGCAACCTATACTAAACATCGGATATTCATTTACGGGATTTTTCAGGTTAATAGTTTCATGGAACAAATAGGTTTCAGCAACCCTAAGAAATATGAAAAATATAAGAAAAGCGGGCCTGAGGGGATTTGAACCCCCGACCTATTCAGCGGTTATTTAGTCTCCCGAATAACCTCAGCTTAGAAGGCTGTCGCCCTATCCAGTCTAGGCTACAGGCCCGTAAAGGTACAAAACGGCAGACAACTTTTAAATATTTCTTTAAAAGGAAACATTATATGGGAAATCTGATCAGTTTTGAAGAAAGGCCAGTAAAAGCCAAAGGGTTGAATAAATCCGCTAAACCTGCTGAAGAAAAAGTCCAGCAATATCTCTTTCATGACGAATATCAAAATTTATCTTTGCTTTTAGGCCTCCCTAAATTAGAACATCCCGAAAATCCAATTATGTTTTATCCAGGCTGCGGCGCAGATATCCTCATGCCCTTGAAATACATAGAAATATTATTCCCAAGACTCCGCAACATTACATTTATTTTCAACGATATTGATAATACCTTGGGTTTAATTAAAACTGTTTTAGATGATGTGGGCGTTTCCTTTGAATCAAAAAAGAATTCTCTGCAATTTTATTGGAATAGTATCTTAATCGATTTACAATTCCTGCATGAAAATGTATTTACACTTAAGGATTTACCTGCTTTTGACATCTACTTCGAACGTGCTTTCAGAATCATGAAAGATGATCATCCAGAATACGAGAATTGGATATACCAAAAATTAAATCCAAATGGCATTCTCATCAGTGATTCTGGTTTTCAGCATTTGCCTTTAGAAAAAATAGAAATATCCCAAGAATTAAGCGCATATAAAGAAATGATAATTGGAGTGAAGAAGAAATAATTACTTAATCGTGATTTTCTTCACAACAACGTCTTCTACTGGCCTATCCTGCCCATCCGTCTCTACACTAACTATTTCATCAACCACATCCATCCCTTCTACTACTTTACCAAAAACTGGATGCTTGCCGTCAAGGAAAGTATTGTCTACAACATTGATGAAAAATTGGCTTCCTCCAGTGTTTGGGCCAGCATTGGCCATGGCGATAGTTCCCCTGACATTGCTAAGTCCTTTCGCAAATTCATCCTTGATCTTATATCCTGGACCGCCGGTACCCCAATAATTCTTCTTTGAATTATCTTTGGATAAAGGGTCTCCACCTTGGACCATGAAATCTTCAATGACCCGGTGAAATTTTGTATTGTCATAGTAGCCTTTCTCAGCCAGATCGATAAAGTTTTTAGTAGTGATGGGCATCTGGCTTTCAAACAACTCCAGCTCAAATGTGCCAAGATTAGTTTCAAATACTGCTGTTCTATTTTTCATTGTTGAACCTCCACATGATGTTAAGATTAAAAGTAACGCTAATCCTCCAAGTAGTTGTATTAATCTTTTCATTAACTATACACCGGGATAAATTTATCTGGATAATTAGTAACTGCACTGTCTACGTCTGCAGTGACTATAGTATCTCTGAGTTTTTCTGCCCCAAAAAGTAATTTGTATTCAGGCATGTCGCTCATAAAAGATTTTGAGAAAGGCTTCGTACATAGTGTACATGGCCAACTTCGTCCACTAAAATTTGTTGAAATAATTCATTGATACGCTCTAGCGGCTTGGGTTGGTCGAAAAATAATTCCTGTGCTTTATCTCGCAGCAAACGAAAGGCAGCTACACCGGCCACTTCTGCGCAGAGTACCATAACGTTAGATACCGGTTTTGGTAAATCTACGATAGATCTTAGTAACAAGCGGGTAACAGGATGCGGCGGTAAAAGATGCATCTCTAAGCCGAGGACATCCAAAACATCGCCTAGAACTCTCGTGTGATAAAACTCTTCAATTTCCACATAGGTTAAATGATCATCTGGCCTACGGCTGGAAGGATCTATATGCGCAAGCGCGTATTCTACTCCGTCGCGTTCGGAGCGGTTTGATTTCGCCACGGCGAGAGCCCACAAGGTCTGTTGGTCCAAGCCCAGTTCTGGACGATAAGTTCTTTCATTACGTTCGAAAACAACCTGGTTCACAACCGGCAGACCAGAGCGGCGTACAGGGTTAGCTTCTAGATCTATAAAGAAATTTTCACGGGCTGAAAATCTTCTGGCTTGTAAGTCTGCTTGACCATTACGCCGATGAAGGTGAACTAAATAGTCATACAAAAAT
>JACPIL010000034.1:17658-19959 GCA_016188105.1 Candidatus Woesearchaeota archaeon
AAATAGTCATCCAAAAATCTTTTTTTATCTTCTTCTAAAAAAGGTGTAAAAACGTATGGTGTATAAGTCATAATTTCACCACTTACGGCAACCAAGTCTTATTATTCTTCAATTTGTCTGGCAAATATTTGTCGATGACAAAATTCAATCCGTGCGCAGCCAGCGCCTGCTGCTCCGCCCTCTGTTTCATCTTAGCCATCTGTTCCAGCGCTTTCTGCCAGGATTTGTGGTGGATGACGAAGGGGTCATTTTTGATAAGATCCCTGATTTTTTTGATGTCAACTTCTTTTAATGGATGTGTTGGCAATTTATAGTCGATAATGTCCTGCGGGGTGATGCCGATGAATTGCGCCTGCGGTACGCAGAAGTATTCATTGATGTGCGCAGCATTTCCGCTTCCCACTTTTAATGTTCTATAAATATTCCCAAATCCGTATGGATCTCCATCAGTAAATACATAGACGGGAATTTTCTGATCATCTGCCAACTTCCTGATAAAGCGTCTACAAGCTCTAGTAGGAACTCCCCCCATAGAGATCAAAATACAATTTGCTTTCTTCCAATACTTATGTTTATTCAGACGTTCAAACATACCGCTGGTCTCGATCGCTAATATGAATTTTGCTTTCGTTTTAAATCGTAAATGTTCTCCAGAGCTGGGGACAGAATATGCTCCTGAACCAAACTTAGTGCAGTCAATCTCTAACTCCTTTCCGGTTTCCTGATCGACATCAATAACAATCAATTCTCCTGCCACATCTCCGCCTTTCTCTTCAGGGATGAACCCGATCTGTTCCCTATTTACGGTCATCATGGCTTCGATATCATCCATGACATTGTCAGATTCAGGCTGTTCCAAGAATCGCGCCTCGCCCCAGTTTTTACTGACATAATACGCCTCCCTCTTGGTAGCGATATCATCTGTTTCCAATAGTTGCTTGGACAAGGCCATCATCCGCAAAGTCTGGGCGAAGGTCTTGATGGTAGAGGCAGTTAAAGTACGCTCTTTCACGCCTGGAAGCAGTTTAAAATATCCTTCCTTGTCGCTGTACTCGACGTTGCTTAAAGCTCGTAAAGGAATTTTGATCTGCGGCTGTTTTAATTTTTTAATATCTTGCTGCATGGTATCAGCTACGCCGACTATTTTTTGTACTACATCTTTTCCTTCCGTTCCTTGTTTCTTCTTTGCCATTTTAATTTAGTTTAACTAGTGGTTGATAGCCTGCTAAAAATCTATTTAAATGATAGGCCAAAGTCTCTTTAGCAAAATCTCCTCTCCCTGCGAAAACCGGTGATGTTTTTGCAATAAGATTGGCAGCAAGACCGCTAACATTGGCATAAACGGATATCTTTATCTGGCTTATACCCGTACGAATTTTAGTTGAAAGCGGCTTATTATAAAAATTTAAGGCATAATATGGAGTAAGCAGACCTATGCAAACATCATCATCTGCGATGATCGAAGAAGGGTTTTCAGACTTCAAAAAATCTTCCACTATAAAAAAATTCAAATCATTAACAATTAATGTTTTTCCAGCATATACTGCCCAGGCCGGCTTCTTTTCCAAAGGTTGGTAAGCCTGAGCTTCTCTGGACGCCTTTTTAATCATCTCTATTGCTCTTTCTAGATTTATTTCCGTCTGCCATTCTATATCATGATGCGCAAGTTCTCCACGGCCATCTAAGTCAGTCACTGAAACTATTTTTTTAGAGCCTGCTGAAATATAATTTTTCCTTCCACTTTCACCAGGTATTGTTGAAATTTTCATCTTCAAAATAATGTTTCCTGCTCTTCCTCCGTATCTTGGTCATTGTCTTCGTCATCATCACCGCCAAATGCATCCTTGGTTTTTGTTTTGTTTTTCATTTTCTTTGGCTCCTCCTCGGCTTCTTCCGGAATTTCTTCATCCTGGCCGATTTTTGCCAGTTCCGGATCATAATCTGGATTATCAACACTTAAATCTTCTAATTCGCCACGCACTTGCTCAAGCATGGTATACAGATTATCTTCAATCTCTTTCTTTTTCTGATCGTCAAAACCAACAATCTCTTTTAATGCATCAGCAACGTGAGGGATATATTTCTGGATGTAGCTTCGCTTCTTTGCCTCATCGCCGATACGTCTTTTTTTATTTACAAATGACGCCAACTTCCGGCCGCAGTCCTGCAGAGCTAACTTTATCTCTTTAATAATCTCCTCATAATGTGCAAGCGCTTCTTTTGATTCTGAAGTAAATGGAACCCACACCGAGGTCATATGTATAACTACACTACAAGGTCCAACCGGTAAAGAATTTCTGC
>JACPIL010000035.1 GCA_016188105.1 Candidatus Woesearchaeota archaeon
CAGCATACTCGCCAACTTCAATTAATACAACTATACCACTTACCGCTAAAAATAGGGTAATGAAAAGAAGAAAATTACGGAAGCAGAAGATTTTTTTATGATCCATCCGCTCTTTTTGAAGATTAAATAATAACAAGGAGAAACCGATGAATGGAACAATATGCGTAACATAATCCCAAGGGACGATAATGGGGGAGTGACGGTAAAAATCTCCCAACACATGAGACACATGGAGCAAAAAACCAGCGAGTAAAATAAAAAAAGTCAGTTTGCTGAGGTTCAATTTAACCCGTAAAAAATAGAGAGCAATTCCCAGCACTATGAACGCAACTTGCCCTTTAATTGCATAGAGGTTGTTGATGTAAATAGAATAGATTACTAAAAAGAGGTTGAACAGGATGAAGGCAATGAGGATACCTAACATCCAAGTATCAGGCATTACTTTTTTATTTTTTGTAGGAGCCATGTTAGGTAAACTGTTCCAGTACTTTAAGATACTTTTTATCTAAGCCGCCTAATCGAAACACAACGACTTCTGTTACTCCCATCTCTTGGGCGAGGCGTAAATCTTTTTCTAATTGTTCTGTAGACAATAATGGTTCATTTCCACCTACGCCGATAGCGATCGTACCGTAACCAACAATAAATCTATCGCCGAACTGCTGTAAACCTTGTTGCAATTGGTTTCGTAAAGATTGTTGATCAAAGTGATGTACTGAATTATAGAACATTTTCATGACCTTGCTCTGTTTATTCTGATAATGTAAACCTAATAATTCTAACATTTTTGGTTTTGCATAATACTCGCACAGGTACGTTTCCCCAGGATGATTGCAAACAAAAGAATGGATTAATTTTTTGTCTTTCTTGAAATTTAAGAATTCAGTTAAATATAGCCAGGGGTTTCTGGTAGTAGGAAGTTCTAAATCTAACATCACTGGAACTTTCTTGTGTTCTAATTCATCAAAAAGATGTTGTAATGCGCTTTGCTTGGAAAACGGTGAAATCCAATATCCTTCTTTCTTTTTGAGAATCGGCCAATAGACTGCTTCCAGAAGGTTCTGGTTATGTCTTACTACGGAAGTGACTGCCTTAAACTGTTGAAGGCTATCGGCAGCGATATAGATTTTAGTAGGCCAAGAGACAAGCTTTAGTTTAGCTAGATTCTCTTCTACCGGAAATTCTTCAAAGAAGCTGATGAGCATGAATAGATTATTCTTTTAGAATTAATATGCTTTTCTGATTTAACAAAGTCGTCTTGGCCGTTGCCTTCGCCTTTTTCTCATTGCATATCGTTAGAAAAAGTAACTTAAAATTTTAGCTGACGCCTCGTTTAGCTCAGGCAACCTCTTGGCCTAGACGACGACTTTGTCATCACTTACTCTTCTTCCATTTGCCAATGGGATTTCCCTTCAGATGATGATCGACCATCTCGATCTCTTCCCATTTGCCAATGGGATTTCCCTTCAGATGATGATCGACCATCTCGATCTCTTCGTAAATTCCAGGAATTAAATCATAATCTTTGGCTTCTTCTACTGTAACCCAAGCATGTTCAGTATGACTTTGATCGTTGAGACTAACATCTCCCGCATCATGCTGAGCAAAATAACTTAAGACAACAACTGGAATGTTATCGGGGCGGATAAAGGTCAAGCTGGTCAAGTATTTTACATCCTTGATGGTGATTCCAGCTTCTTCCAGCACTTCCCGTTCTACCAATCTTTCACCGACGTAATACCATGCGTCATCAGAATCTTTTGGTTTGTTTTCGTAATCTTTTCGTTCTAATTTTCCTCCTGGAACCGTCCACATCCCTGGATATGCGGTTTCGTGCGGAGAACGCTTGAGAAGCAGATATCTGCCGTCTTTGACGATAATTGCGGTAGCAACAACGTAATGTGCTTTTTCTGGTTTCATGAGAAAAAAATAAATTTACAATATTTAAGCATTTATCTACTAAAGCACACGAAAACATTTAAAGCCATGCTGAAAAATCTCTGGGTATGCCAACACTCATCGCCTGCTTATCTACCGGAAAAGGAACCTGGGCAGAAGTAAGCAAGATCGCCCAAAGCCAGGAATGGAATAAAGTATTTCTCATCACCAATCAATTTGGGAAGGATAACTATACTCCCGGGAAGAATACTGAGTTAGTTTTAGTAGATAGCTTTCCTGACACGCCAACTACTATTATTACCGAGCAGGTTAAGAAACAACTTAAGGATAAGATTGCTGATTTTGAAGTCGCACTCAATTTTGTTTCAGGAACAGGAAAAGAGCACATGGCTTTATTGGAAGCAGTTCTTC
>JACPIL010000033.1 GCA_016188105.1 Candidatus Woesearchaeota archaeon
AGCGGAACTGCAGGAGATCTTGTCCATGTTTCAAAAAAACTAGGAAAGACAAGTGAGTTTTTGCTGTGGTTTGTAGATAATCTATGTGCCGTTGATCTTAAAAAAATGCTTCAACAGTTCAAAGAAAAAAAGAGCCTTGTTTGTATTGCAACAAGAAATACACGAAAAGAAGAGACAGGTTTTGCAATAGTAAAAGATGGAATCATAAAAGAGTTCAGAGAAAAGCCGATAATCAATCTGCAAATGTCAGAGTGTCTTGGCATTTACATTTTGGATGTAAAGATACTAAGTAAGATAAGAACCAACAAAACTAATAATCTATCTTATGATGTGCTTCAAAAATTATCAAAAAATGATAAAATCAGTTCCTTTGATGTTGGCAAAAAATACTGGTTTGACATCGAATCGCCAGTTATAGTAGAACGAAATGAATCTTTTGTCAGACAAATCATAAAAGAGATGAGATCGTAGCTTGTTTTTCGTAATCAGAAATTTCAGCTTCACATTCTAGTGTCATTGCTATATCATCCAATCCTTTTAGAAGGATCTGTTTTCTATGCTCGTCAATTTCAAATGAAATTGTTTTTGTCGGTGTTGTAATTTTTTGAGCTTCTAGATCCACTTCGATTTCAGAGCTTGTTTGAAATAGACTATCTACAGTTTTTGAATCAAGCTTTATTGGTAAAAGACCATTTTTGAAACAGTTGCTATAAAAAATATCAGCAAATGATGGAGCAATAATTACAAAAAATCCATAGTCTTTTAGTGCCCATACTGCATGCTCTCTTGATGAACCACAGCCAAAGTTATCTCTTGTAATCAAAATTTTAGAGGCTTTGTATTTTGGATCATTTAAGATAAAATTTGGAATCGGATTTCCATTGCTATCAAATCTCCAGTTATAGAATAGAAATTTTCCAAAGCCTGTTTTATGAATTAATTTCAAGAACTGTTTTGGCACAATCTGATCCGTATCTACATTTACCTTGTCAAATGGAGTAACAATGCTCTTGATTTTTTTAAAAGATTCCATTAGTTCAAATCCATCTCGCGAACATCAACAAAGTGTCCCTTGATTGCAGCAGCTGCTGCCATAACTGGACTTACTAGATGAGTACGGCCACCTGTGCCTTGTCTTCCCTCAAAGTTTCTATTAGATGTGCTTGCACATCTCTCACCTGGCGCAAGAATATCAGGATTCATGCCAAGACACATGCTACATCCCGATTCTCGCCACTCAAAGTTTGCGTCTTTGAAAATTTTATCAAGGCCCATTTCTTCGGCTTGCTTTTTTACCATCTGTGAGCCTGGCACTACCATTGCACGAATCTTTGGGGAGACCTTTTTTCCTTTTATCACCTTTGAGGCTTCGATTAGATCTTCGATTCGTGAATTTGTGCAAGAGCCAATAAAGACGCGGTCAATTTCAATCTCAGTCATTTTGGTGCCAGCTTTGAGGTTCATGTATTGTAATGCCTTTTCGGCTGCTTTCTTTTGATCCTCGTTTCCTTTTGCATACTCTTCAGGAAACGGTACAGATTCAGTAACATCACATACCATAGCAGGATTTGTTCCCCAGCTTACTTGCGGCGCAATGTTACTTACATCAATTGTAAAGCTCTTTGCAAAAGAAGCGTTTGAGTCAGTGTAAAGTGTTTCTTGCCACTGGCTTACCAAGTCATCATAGTTTTTTGGAGTAAATTTTCGTCCTCTAAGATAATCAAATGTTTTTTCATCAGGTGCGACAAGTCCTGCCCTAGCTCCTGCCTCAATTGACATGTTACAGATTGTCATTCTTTGTTCCATAGTTAAATCAGAAATAGCTTCGCCACGATATTCTATTACAGTACCAGTACCACCATTGGTACCTATGCGCCTGATTATTGAAAGTATGATGTCTTTTGCAGTAATAGCGTGTGGATTTTTTCTTTTTCCAACTACCTTAATTTCAAATGGTTTTGGTTTTTCCATCCGTATTGTTTGTGTGGCCAAAACATGTTCCACCTCGCTTGTTCCTATTCCAAAGGCAAGTGCACCAAATGCGCCATGTGTTGATGTATGGCTATCTCCGCATACTATGGTTGTGCCTGGAAGTGTTATTCCAAGTTGAGGCCCAATAACATGGACTATTCCTTGATATGGGCTCTTGATGTCAAATAGCTGTATTCCAAAGTCTTTGCAATTTTTTTCCAGAGTTTTTATTTGAATCTCAGATATTTGATCCACTATTGGCAAGGAGCGGTCGCTTGTTGGAACGTTATGATCCATTGTAGCAATTGTAAGGTCAGGTCGTCTTACTCTCCTCTTGTTTAG
>JACPIL010000032.1 GCA_016188105.1 Candidatus Woesearchaeota archaeon
AGCGCAGGCACTTCTGACATTAATGTTGCGGAAGAAGCGGCAGTTGTTGCAGAGGCAATGGGCAGCAAAGTGAAAAGAGTTTATGATGTGGGTGTTGCGGGATTGCACAGGCTGCTGGACAATAAAGAAAAAATTGGCGATGCAAATGTGCTTGTAGTTGTTGCAGGAATGGATGGTGTGCTGCCAAGCGTTGTATCAGGCATTTTCAGCAAGCCGATAATTGCAGTGCCAACTTCTGTCGGCTATGGCGCTTCATTTAAAGGGATTGCGCCTTTGCTTACAATGCTCAATGCATGCTCACCCGGAGTTGTTGTCGTAAACATAGACAATGGATTTGGAGCAGGGTATTTTGCGAGTTTGATAAACAAGTGATTTCTATGAAAACAGCGTATTTCGATTGCTTTTCCGGAATCAGCGGCGACATGGTACTTGGAGCTTTGGTAGATTTGTGACTAAATGTTGATTTTCTAAAAAAAGAATTGGGAAAATTGAATTTAAAAGGATATAAAATTGAATCAAAAAAGATTGTCAAAAACGGCATTCCATCAATAAAATTTGACTTGATTGGAGATCATAGGCATCATGGCGAAAGGAATCTGAAGGAAATCAACAAAATAATTGATAACTCTAAATTTGACAATGAATTAAAAAATACAATTAAAAAAATATTCATTAAACTAGCAACTGCAGAGGCAAAAATACACAGAAAGCCGATTGATAAAATCCATTTTCACGAGATTGGGGCAATTGACACAATAATTGATGTCGCTGGCGCCGTTATAGGATTTAAAAAACTCGGAATAGGAAAGATTTACTGCTCAAAGCTGAACGTCGGCACGGGGTTTGTCAAGTTTTCGCATGGAAAATTCCCGGTGCCTGCGCCTGCAACTGCTGAAATCCTGAAGAATGTGCCCATTTACAATAATGGAATTGAAGCAGAGCTTGTTACCCCAACAGGCGCCGCTATAATAACAGATTTTGCAGAAAGATTTGGAGAAATGCCTGCAATGAAGGTTGAGAAAATCGGCTGCGGCGCTGGAACTAAAGATTTGGAGCAGCCGAATGTATTAAGGGTTTTTTACGGCGAATTGGAAGCTGGCAAAAATGAAGTAATAAACATAATAGAAGCAAACATTGACAACATGAATCCTGAGATTTATCCTTATGTTATTGAAAAGCTGATGGAAAACGGCGCTTTGGATGCTTACTTAACCAACATTCTTATGAAAAAAGGCAGGCCTGCCGTAAAACTGAGCGTTTTGTGCGAAATAAAAGAGACTGACAAATTGTGCAGTATAATTTTCAGCGAGACTGCAACTCTTGGAGTCAGGATTTTTAGCGCTGAAAAGAGAAAATTGGATAGGGAGATTAAAACAATAAAAACAAATTATGGAAATGTAAGGGTTAAAATATCTAAATTAAACAATCAGATTCAAAATGTCATGCCTGAATATGAGGATTGCGCGAGGATTGCTAAAAAACATAAAATTCCGCTGAAGAGGGTTTACGTTATGGTAAAAAGAATACTTAAGCAGCCTTATCAATCTTAAGACCGCATACTTCTGCTACAAAATCCGAAACCATTTGAATTGATTGTCCCTTATAGTTAAAAAACGTTATTTTGTTTAGTTTATAGGTATTTTTCAATCTGATGTAAGCATCCTCGTACCTTTCTACAATAGGCATAATTTCTTCATGTCCATTTTGAATAATCCTATTTGTTGCCCGAAAAATTAATGGCAAACTCTTGTCAAACGAGTCCTCTCTGACCCCAATTCTTGGAAATTGTTGCACATGATGCAGGAACCCATACCATGGAGTTTTTAGATAATTGTCACCATAAATCATTTTGTAACGGTTAACTAAAAAATCATTATCAGGGAAAAAATCAGCAGTTAACAAAATTCCATCCAGACCTATACTATCATCTGGTAAATCATCAAGGTCCCATGGCATTTTCTCTGCTTTGTCTCTTCTGCCTGAAAAATCTAATTCTAAATTCCATTTATCATATTTGGATTTAATAAAATCAATGACTTCTTTTGCATACTGTGGTGCGCATGTAAATGGAATAATACTTCCATGTGTAAAAAGCGTAAAATCTATATCGTTAGCCGATTTTGGTAAATAGATAAATGAACCAAAAACTGCTATTTTATTTCCTTCACTAAAAAATTGTTCAAGCGGCATAAAGCCTAGATTATAGAATATTCTTTAAAAATATATGCCAAGAAACCTATTAAACCCCCTCAAACATCTTAGCAACCTTTTCCTTTCCCAAAGCAAGTATAAAAGGCGCCAGTTTCGGTCCTCTTTCCTTGTTCAGCAAAACTTTGTAAGCTGCCTCGAAAAACTCGGTGTTCTTTATGCCAAATTCCTTGCATATGCTGTAAAACTCATTGAACAGCGATTTCTCGTCCCATTCTTGTTTTTTTAATTTTTCAG
>JACPIL010000039.1 GCA_016188105.1 Candidatus Woesearchaeota archaeon
GTTTCTGCCAGTTTGTTGTTTTGATCTCTGATTTCAGCTGTAATAAAAGATATCGCCTCCCCGTTAGCCGGTAATGAATACCTACTGGCCGATAACTCGATCCTCAAGTTTTGATTAGAGGATTGCGTAATAACTGGGGTATTTGTAATGATTGGGGGTTGCGTTTTCTGGACTGGTGCCTTGGTTGCTTGAGGCTGTTTTAACTTTTCTAGCTCTATTTTTAATTTAAGAAGTTCCTGGCTAACAGTTTCTTGGCTGTTTGAACTTGCGGCTATTTCTAATTCGTTTTCTTTTTGCTCTATCTGCTCTGATATGTTGGCAAGCTCTACGCCTTTGTCGTTTTTATCTAATACTTTAGAAATGCCTAAAGTGGCAGCTACCGTTGCTATAACTAAAAGAGGAAGGAGAATAAAAAGGTTGATAAAACCTGTTTGATTTGACATGCCCTAAATTATACGTCAAAAGTGGTATAAAGTCAAATAGGACGGGGGCATTTATATTTAAACCAATTTTGTTTTAGACAATTCATAATAGCTATGGTGCGTAAAGTTCACCCTCTTCGTTAAACTGTTGTATGTGTTCATATATTTCTTCGTCGGTAGCATTTCTCTTCCACTCGTCATATTCTTCTTTTGTCGGATAATCGCGCAAAAATGGCAAACCAAATGCCAAGAATAAGATGATTAACAATATGGTCAAAAATAGCCAATTTTGTTTTAGCCAAGTCATTTTAATATAATTCCCTCGTGTCAAATATTATATAACCGTAGATTATAAATGTAATAACGGTAGCAATAAATAATGCCATACCAACCTTATGCCAGAATGGCATTTCCTCTCTTCCCACTCTTTGAGACCAAAAAGAAGAAACGGCAACCCAGAAAAATATCCAAACAGAACCCCAAGCATTATTTATATTTATTGAAATAAATAAACCACGCAAAAGAAAAAATATGAATATTCCAGGAATTAGACCCGCTATTACAAATAATCCTAAGCTTCCTTTCCACCCATATTCTTTTGCATTTTTTAATTTTTCTAATTTAAGTTTATTCATAAAATACTAAACCCCGCGCTAGCTAGGCCTTGCGGCCCCATAGCTGGTTTCCCAGTATGGCCCAACGACGAGTCGCTGAACACGGGGTTCAGTATCGTCATTGGGTCTTTTTTATTGCGCCATGCTCCATAGGAGTTTAGGCTTAATTGTTATTACATTATATCGGTTCAATGGGATGAGGAAGATGTTCGCAATCTCCCCCTTAACGCCCTTAGAATATTGAATGTTTTTGTGTCTAAAAATAAAAATGTTTTAAGCACAGAGGAAATTAGCGAAGCCCTCAAAGGAAAGCTAGAGGGGAAAAATCTAGGGGGAACGTTGGCTATATTTTCTAAGTATAAGAAACGAGAACCTTTGCTTGGTTTTCTGTTAAAAATTAATCAGAACAATTCGCTGTGGGAAATCAAGCAGAGCCACCTTCCCGAAATAAAGAGAGCTCTTAGTAGATGACTAGGCCTTTCGGCTTTTGTCGTCTTAAATATAGCAGGTTATTTGGAGGATTCAAGGATGGATCGTAAAAATGATCTTATAGAAAAAGTGAGATTACCTTCTACAGAGCTTAGTGTAATAATGGAAGAACTGGGACGAGGAGGTGAATTTCTAACATTTCCGAGTACGCAAGCATACTATAAAGCATCGAAGAGAAGGGATATCGAAGAAATTATAGCCCATGATATAAATAGAGATGGAAAATTTGGCCAAATCGAATGGTATTTAAGACCAGGGGTGAACGAGGAAGGCAAAAAGAAAATACGACATATTTGGATTGACTATATTTTGGAACCAAATCGTAGCCTGGGAGGACTATCTTTTGATGTATCTGAAAGAGGAGATCAAATACTTATTAGATGTTATGCCCAGGATGTAGAAGTCTTAGAAAGCAAAATATCGAACATTATTAAGGACATCGGGTTTGTAAATTATGAGGAGGATATGGGTGAATGATTACTAAATTTAAAACAGAGATATTTAAAATTTTAAACAAATACGAGTTAGAAATAGGAGAAGCGTGGAGGGATATCGTGGAATTGCACGAAGCTAAAGATGCAGACAAACCAGGTGGCCCTAAAAATTTTTCAACCGTAAGTATTGAAGAGTTGGCACATAAGGATTTTGGAGAATACAAATACCTGGTTAAGGGATTAATCCCAAGAGAAGGAATAACGATTTTATCAGCTAGCCCGAAATCCGGTAAAAGTTGGTTTGTTCTTTATGTGGCACTGAATCTATCCAGAGGAACGCCCGTATTTGAATTAGAGACGATTAGGAGTCAAGTTTTGTTCGTAGACGAGGAAAATACCCTAAGAGGCCTGAAAAGACGCTTGGATAAGCTCACAGATGATTTGGGGGGTGTAGATATAAAATTTTTAAATAAGCAGGGGTTCAAGGTGGACAATGAAGCAGATAGAGAGTGGTTAAAGAAGTATGTGGAAAATAATTCGATAGATTTAGTGATCTTTGATAGTTCAAGGCGAGTACACAACAAAGAGGAGAACACCAGTGACGGCATTGCTGAGGTGTATGACTGCTTAAAAGATTTAATGACTACTGGGGTAGCAGTTATCTTGATAGATCACAACAGGAAACTTGGTCAGTTTGAAAAAGTATCTATGGAATCAATTAGAGGATCGAGTGATAAATACGCAATGGCTGAATCAATAATAATGCTGCAGACAAAAGAAATAGATGGTAAGACAGCTACGGGCAAAGTAAAGAGAACTATTATTATGCCGGAACTTAGGGAGTCATCTGATCTGACCAACTTCGCCGTTAATTGGTATGACAATGAAGATGGTTCAAAAATAGTTTTTGACTATCAGGGGCCTGTTCAAGATGTACAATTAAAAAAAGATAGGGCCGTAGAACTTATTATGCAGATAGTCGAAGAAGATAATCAGAAGCAGACAGTGAAAATGTTGGAAGTCAAATTAAAACCACAAGGAATAGGTCAGAAATCCATTAAGGAGGCATTGAGGGAGTTAACCAGTAACGGGCAACTGATGGAAACGAAGGGTACGGCTAAATTTTGGAATACGAGTTATTTTTCAAAACCAGAGAACAGTTTGCTTGGTAGCAATCTATATAATACTGCCAAGCTGCCAAGCAATTCGGAAGAAAGTTCCAGCTTGGAATAGCTGGAAACCTCCTTCCTTAATTGTTGGCTAGCTTAGCTTGGTAATTGCCAATTGCCAAGCAAAAGCTGGCCGACAATTAAAACCGCATTAAATCTGGATAAATTGCTTAGCAAGGACTGTTTGCTAAGCAGAAAAGCAAGTTGTTGGTTAGAAGTAAGTTAGGGGCAAGTTAATGGTAAGATAATTCAAGTTAAAGCAAGTTTAAATTCAAGATTATATAAGCGTTTATTGATATAATTAGTATGTAAATTTTTAACTATATGGGGGTATAAGTTACTATGCTAAAGACAAGATTAGAAAAATTAGAGGAATTACTTGGCGTAAAAAATGAAAATAGACTTATACTGGTGATTGAAGATGACTATAAATTTGAAGACAAAGAAGAACAAAGAAGGTTTGAAATTGATATGAGTAAAAATAGTTTGGTCGTTGAAATATCTTTAGATAACGTAAATAAATGGAGGCAAAGAAATGAAATGTAGTCGTATTTTAACGGACGGTCGGCAATGCGAGGCCTTCGCGATGGATGATTCTGAGTTTTGTTTGAACCACAATCCGCTAGCCAGAGAATTAAAGATAGCAGCAGTAAAAAAAGGTGGCAACGCTCCAAAAAAGAGGCGCGGTATCAATTTGCCGGCTATACCGATCCAAGACAAGCAAGACGTAATTCCTTTTATAGTTCAAACAATAAACGAAGTCAGAACTGGCAGGATTAATCATAAAATCGCTAATACCCTTGTGTATGCTGGACTCGCTCTAATAAAAGCTCACGAATTGGTTGATATGGAAAAACGGCTTTCACAGATTGAAACATTAGTATTAGAGCGAAAAACGTATAGATAAATAAACTTAACAGGAGGAAAGTAGGTGTTAACAAATGAAGAATGCAGACAGATATTACAAAATAAAAACTTAAAAGAAGAAGATATTAATAGAATAGCCACAGAAATAAGCTTATTAGCCGATTTACTACTAGATATCTTTTTCGAACAAAATAAACAATGCCAGAGTCAAAAGGAATAATTTATGTGCGAGTAAGCAGCGACACCCAGACCACCGGGACAAGTTTAGAGGGCCAAAAAGAGGCCTGTTTGCAGTACGCCGATGGCAAGAGTATCAAGGTTACAAAGATTTTTATTGAAAAAGGAGAGTCGGCAACAGCGGCCAACCGGACAGAACTTATGAAAGCGTTGGACTACTGTAAAGAGAATAAGGGTGTTTCGGCGTTTATCGTGTGGAAGATAGAT
>JACPIL010000036.1 GCA_016188105.1 Candidatus Woesearchaeota archaeon
CACATAATCGGCTCCCGCATCATATAATTACAACGAGCTTTTGAGACTTTTAGCGGTACCGATGGTCAAGGCTTTTGGGCTTTTCTCTTTTACTGTCTTGATGATGGTCTTGCTTTCATCAGCATTGATTACGCTGGAGACCACTATCTCTGCTTCATGTAGATCAAGGTGATCTAAAAAATAAGGATTAGAAACAGAACCGTAAAGGTAAGAGATTCCCTCCTGTTTCAAAAGATGGATATTGGCACGGTCATTTTCTATCACCAAGGCTTTCTTTCCTAATCCTTCCAGCTTAGAAAAAAATTCCTTTCCTAGATCATAATAGCCAAAAAAGATGATCTGGTACCCCACCATATTTGGAACATCAGCGGTTTGTTCTTTACTGGAGAAAAATGAATCTATCTTTTGCAGATACTTTTCACAGTATTTGAAGAGCTTATTGTCATATTTTATGAAATAGGATGAGATCAGCAAGGTCAGAACTACCAGGATGATAGCGATAGCACCTATCTCTGCGCCGACCAGGCCGTTCAATATTCCCGCAGAAATGATGATGATCCCGAACTCACTAAACTGGGAGAGATTCACAGCTACCATAAAAGCGGTCTTGAGGTCATAGCCGCGCTGTTTAAGAGTCAAATAAATTACTGCGGGCTTAATCACAAAACAGAGTGCGAAGAAAAGGATGATGAGCGAGATAATCTGTACATCAAAGTTAGTGGTAATCTGGAATCCTAATCCTACAAAAAAAAGCAAGTTGAAAAATATAATTAATGGTTTTAACCTGCTGAGGACATCGTTCTTGTATTCTGTGTTGGCTAAAGTGACACCAGCAATAAATGCGCCGATGGTAGTCGAATATCCTAGCAGCGGAGATATTCCCACAAATAAGAAGCAGACTCCCAGACTAACTACAAAAAGCAACTCGGGATAGCGATGAGCCATCTTGAGCAGATGATTAAGCAGGTATTTCACGAAAACAAAAGCGATCAGCAGCAGCAGCAAACCTTTCAAAGGTACGAAGAGGATGCCTAAAGGATTGGTCTCCTGAAGTAGATTAAGGACAGTCAGGATGAGGATAGCAAAAACGTCCTGGACAATAAGAATACCCAAAGTTATTTTCCCATGCAGAGTAGATGTTTCTTTTTTGTCTTCCAGCCATTTCGCGACCAGCAAGGTGCTGCTGAACATAAAAATGATGGCCAAGTAGATACTCTGAGTGGTAGTAAATCCTAAAAGAGAAGCAAGCACAAAAGCAACCGTGAAGAAAATAACTGATTGAATAGTAGTAGAGATGAAAATGTCTTTCCCTAAATACTTGAGGTTGTTGAAATCAAATTCCAGACCCATCAGGAAGAGTAGGAAAGTTATCCCCAGTTCGGCCATCAAGAGGATCTGCTCTTCCGTAGAGCTACCGCCGGCGATGAAAAAGGAGAAAATGAACCCAGAAAGGATATAGCCTATGATAATAGGTTGCTTCAGCAATTTCGCCAGAAAGGAGATGACTACTATGACGAGGAAGAGAATGCCAAAATCTTGAATAAATGACTGCACGGGGACGCACCTTTTTTAAGAATGCAGGTTCAAGAGGTTATATAAATATCTTTCTTGGAGAGGATAGATAACGATAGGGCTTAGATTTCTAAATCCTCATCGCGGTCCAACTTTTCAAGTGCAGGCAAGGATTTTCTGACAATCGCAATCAATTCGTAAGTTGGACTTTCATAGAGAGAAATTATTTCTTCCTCTCTGAGATCTTCTTCAAGGCAGATTCCTGCACCGGTGGAATGCCTGCCTTCATACCAAGGAAGAATCACACTTAACTCATACCGACCGTCAGACTGTTTTCCAGCCAGAATAAAAGAATCCCCTTGCGGCAAGCCTAATTTAATTTCTAGGGTATCCAAATTCCAATATCGCTCAACAAGGATAGGCATGATTCACATTTCCTTTCTACTTCTTCGATTTCTCTTTTTCTTCAACTATCGGTTTCGTAGTTGGGAAAAGGATTACATCACGGATAGAATTAACTCCAGTAAGGATTACTGCCATTCGATCAATTCCGAAACCTAGACCGCCAGCGGGAGGCATGCCGTATTCCATAGCGTTGACGAAATCCTCATCCATGGGGTGAGCTTCTTCTGATCCTGCACGCAATTCTTTGGCTTGACATTCCAATAATTCTCTTTGCACAAACGGATCATTCAACTCGGAATATGCATTAGAGATCTCCATTCCTAAACAAAAAGACTCAAATCGTTCTATTAATCTCGGATCATTACGATAAACTTTACATAAAGGTGTGGTTTCTTTAGGATGATCAATAATGTGGACTGGCTGAACTAATTGTTTTTCCACAAACTCTTCAAAAAGCAGTTGAACTCCTAGACCCCAAGAGAAGGTACCTTGGTACTCCAGCTTATGCTTGTCTACCACTTTTTTAATTTCTTTCTCCGACATTTTGCTAACATCAAGATCAGCATACTTCTTTACTGCTTCAACCATAGTGAGGCGCTTCCAAGGAGCTTTAAAATCAATCTCCACTTGTTTACCATTATATTCATGTTTTACTTTAGTTGAACCATTGACAGCTATACAAGCTTTCTCATAGACTTGTTCTAAGTATCCCATCATGGTGTTATAATCAACGTAAGCTTGGTATACTTCCAGCATAGTAAATTCAGGATTGTGAGTGGTATCAACATCTTCATTCCTAAAATTTTTACATATGGTAAAGACTTTTTCAAAGCCACCAACTAAGAGCCTTTTCAAGTATAATTCTGGAGAAACAGAAAGGTACATTTTCATGTCCCAGGTGTTGATATGGGTAATGAAAGGTTTAGCATTTGCTCCACCGTAGATCGTCTGTAAGGTAGGAGTTTCTACTTCCACAAAACCCTTCTCTTCAAAGAAATGGCGGATTACAGAAATCATCTTACTTCTTTTCAGAAAAACTTCCTTGGTTTCAGGGTTCATCATTAAGTCAAGATATCGCTGTCGATATTTTAACTCAATATCTTGTAAGCCATGATATTTTTCAGGTAGGATCAGCAGAGATTTACACAAGATGGTAGCTGTTTTAGCTTCAATGGTAACTTCTCCCATTTTAGTCTTAAAAATAGTTCCTTCAACACCAATAATATCTCCAAGGTCAATCTTTTTAGTAAAAACATCATATTGTTTCTCTCCCAAAGAATCCATGGAGAGGTACATCTGAACTCTTCCGCTTTGGTCTTGAATATGAAGAAAACTGGCCTTTCCCATAATTCGCTTTAACATTACTCTTCCAGCAACAGAAACTTTATTTTTGGTATGTTCGCCTTTCTCTAAGTGGGCGTATTTCTCATTAATTTCTTTGGCATGATGAGTTTGAGGATAGGTGTAAGGAAAAGGATTTATGCCTAAATCTTGCAATTCTTGAAGCTTTTGCACTTTACTTTCATCAAGATGAATTTTCTTAGCCATAGACAACTGCAAAAGGGATTATTTATATAAAGATTTCTTAGAAAACCGGTTTGGCCAATTTAGATAACGGAAAACTTTTTTCCGAAATCACCCCAAAAAACTTTGCTTTTGGTTAGATTGCTAAAAGAGCAGATTTTATATACCAAAACTCTTTACTTCTGAAGAAAGAGGTGCATAACATCATCATCACTACTTGCGGAAATTCTGTAAAGATAGCTAAGTCTTTAGCAACAAAACTTAAAGCAAAATATTCACCCTTAACTATTTCTGCTTTTCCAGATGGTGATACATACCTTAAATATAATACCAATGTCAAAGGTAAGACTGTTGTAATTGTCCAATCCTTCCAACCGCGCCCAGAGATGTCATTGTTTGATATTGTCTTTGCCACAGAAACTGCGAAAGACTTAGGAGCAAAGAAAGTAATTTTAGTTGCTCCTTACCTAGCCTATATGCGTCAGGACAAGCGTTTTCACCCTGGAGAAGCAGTTTCTTCGCGCATCATGGCCAAATTGCTGAATAATTCCGTAGATAAAATTATTACTATCGATCCGCACTTGCATAGATATAGATCGATGAAAGAAGTCTTTACTGTTCCAGCAAAAAATCTTACTGCAAACTTTCTCATTGCAGATTTTGTAAAAAAGAAATACAAAAATGCAGTCATTCTCGGACCAGACTGGGAATCCTATCAGTGGGCAGAAGCCATTGCCAAGCACATCGGGGTGGAATCAACAGTCTTAGAGAAAACCCGTTATAGTTCCCGGCACGTTACATCAAAGATGGTTAAGCCTGTTGAATTGCAAGGAAAAACAGTTGTGATAGTTGATGACATTATCTCAACCGGACATACTGTTGCCGAAGCAGCTAAAAAAGCCAAAGCAGCCGGAGCGAAAAAGATTGTCGCTATCGGCGTGCATGGATTGTTTGTGGAGAATGCGATTTCTAAATTGAAGAAAGCTGGCGTGAGCGAGGTAGTGACCACCAATTGTATTGAGCACAAGACTAACAAGATTGATGTGACAGGATTGTTGGCGGAAGCGTTGAAGAAAGAGAAGTAAAATCTTTACTCAATCAGAACCCAATCTTCAGGATTGTTTTCTGGACTATTAGAAGGGAATGAGCAATATTCACCACTACAAGAACAAGGTTTTGCGTCTCGCACCGATTTTGGAACAATTAATTCTTCGAACTTTACTCCCTTATTTGTATATTGCGCAACAACTTCCGAGTTCATGTGAAGAAACGGTGATTCAACAGTGTTTGGACCAAGAAAGCCAAATTTTTTGAGAGTAATATCAAAGTTAGGAGCAGTATCCAAGTTAGCGTATCCGATGTGCTGGCCTGCTTCAACTAGAGTGCCTTCACTGATTGGTTCTAGAAGATCAACATGGAAAAAGACAAAGACCCAATCGCCCGTAGATTCTCCTGATAACCATATTTGTCTCCCTCTCTGTTTTCCTTCAAAGCTGGCAAAATCCTCTTCTATGCGTACAATTTTACCATCAAAGGGAGCGTAGACTTTTATTTTATCGCTAGAACCAACTACTGAATCAATTCCATTTAGATAATGCTTCATAGAGCGCTGGGTTTCCTGTTCTCTATCAGCATTAAAACCGCTGTAATCATGACCGACACAGCTTCTAAATTTAGAAATTGCAGAAATATGGGATAGGTCAGATGGATTAGCAACAATAAACTTATCATCGTTGACTATTGCATTTTCTATTTTATCAGTTTGCTGGATCTTTGGTTCAGAATCTTGAGCGCTACCTGCGAGTAAAACATTTTCTTCATCGCCAGCTTTTTTAGTGCAGCCACTAGCTAAAATGAAGCCGATTAACAGAAAAACAAAAATCCAAGATTTCATCTTCTATCACTCCTAAGAATAATTTTATCTTTAATAAAGGTTTACATCGGCTCAGTGGAAAGTCTCTGAAAAAGTCACAGAATGAAATACAATATAACCGGCATGTTCCGATCGCCGTTGCAGTCAGTAAAATAGTTAAACCGATAAAGCCGTCAAAGTATAACACCAGCAAAGTTATGAAGATAATAATTCCCAGCAATAATTTTGTGTAATTTACTTTTACGATGTATTTTGCAAATAGTTTAGAGAAGTAAATTGTCAATAAGGCTGCTGCGCCCCCTGCAACTAAAGCCACCCCGATAAACAGAAGCATCTCTTGAAAGCCAACGCTACCCATCAATTCATTTACCGCAACTA